>NZ_JARVSI010000009.1:0-209785 GCF_030209255.1 Pseudomonas sp. CFBP2511
CGATAGTTGGGATTATCGTTCCTCAAGCTCCAGTGGAATGCCTTGCGTGACGCTCTGCGTCACAGATCTGCGCAGCATCGCGATACTCAAGACCGGACATAGAGCGTCGCACGATAGTTGGGATTATCGTTCCTCAAGCTCCAGTGGAATGCCTTGCGTGACGCTCCGCGTCACAGATCTGCACAGCACCGCGCATTCAAGGTCGGACGCGGGAGCGAACAAGAGTGGAGGTTGTTCACATGTCGTCGTCGATACGAATCACTTCGTCAGTGATCTCTTCCAGCTGGCGGACCACTTTGTAGATGTGGCCGACGGCCAGCAGGGTAGGGCGGGGGATGTATTTTCCGACGTTGACCTTGTACAGCGTGCGCGCCAGCCAGATGCTTTGCACGACCGGAATGCCCGCTTTCTTTGCCTGTGCGATCAGCGCCAGGGCATCTTCGTCCTCGCCCTTGCAGTGAATCATCGGCAATGGCGTCTCGCCAGGCCGGTAGTAAAGCGCCACCGCATAGTGAGTCGGGTTGACCAGCAGCATGTCGGCTTCTTCCACCGGTTTCGGCGCAGCGCTTGGCTCCTGATTGAGAATTTCATGGGCCAGTTGGCGGCGATGGCCCTTGACGTGCGGGTCGCCCTCGGACTGTTTGTATTCCTTCTTGATGTCCTCGTGGCTCATGCGCAGCTTCTTGGCATGGAAATACTTCTGCATGGCAAAGTCGATCAGGGCGATGACCAGCAGCAACCCCAGAATAACCCTGAGCACGTGTTGAAACAGCTCGATCAGCGCATGCAGATAAGTGGCCAGATCGCTGTTGGCCAACAGGATCAGAGTGCCCAATGCCGGCTTGACCTGGGTATACAAGGTCGCTCCGATCGCCACGGCCTTGAGAATGCTCAGCAACAGATTGAGGATGTTCTGCCCGGAAAACATCTGTTTGGCGTGGGAAAAGGGGTCGATCTTTTTGATATCGAGCTTCAACGCCTTGGGCGCGAAGAGAAAGCCGATCTGCACCCAACTGCTGATCAAGCGCATGAGCATCGCCAGACCCACGCTGCACAAGGTAAAGCTCAGTACCACGGACAACCCTTCGCTGGCGATCAGCTCGACTGCCGACATGAAAGGCCGTTCAATACCCTTGAAGGTCAGCGCCAGCAAAGCCTGCAGGCGATTCACGCTTTCATTGGCCAGGCCCAGCGTGACCTCACTGACAGCCAGAAGAACCAGCAGCTTGCCGAGGTCCTGGCTTTGTCCGACCTGGCCCTTTTCCCGCGCGTCGCGGATCTGTTTGGGCGTGGCTTTTTCTGTTTTTTCGCTCACGGCACCTGCACCACAAAGCCCAGTATCGACTTGAGATCAGCCAGCTTCGACAGTTCACCAGTGCCCAGTTCCAGCAAGGTCGGCAGGTAGACCAGCAGAAAAGCAATACCCGCCATGCTTTTGGCCGGCATGGCCAGAATCGAGACGTTCAGCTGTTGCGCGTACAGCCCGATGATCGCCAGCGCGGCCTCGATCAACAGCAGCAACGCGATGAAGGGCGCGGCATACAGCATCATGTGTTGCAGGGTCTGGTTCAACTGACCGAGAAACACGTCCAGGCCTTCCGCGGTCATGCCTGGCAACCACGAAGTGGGCGGCCAGACCATGTAACTGTCCCAGATGACCTGGGTAATCAGAGACAAACCGCCTGAAATGAGCACCAGCATGACCAGGGTTTCCTGAAACAGCTCGCCCAGCGGCGTAGCGTCAGGCCCCAGCGACGGGTTTATCTGGCCGCCGCTGAGTGCACCGCGCTGGCTGTCGAGCAGAGCGCCCACCGAGGCGAACATCCAGAAGGGCGCATACAGCAGCATCCCCAGCAGCGTGCCCAGCACGACTTCCTTGAGCAGCAGGCCGCCGATGGCAAACCAGTCGTCATTGAGTGAGGTCAGTGCGCGGCTGATGCCGGGCGCAGGGATCATCGCTACCACCGCCACTACGGCATAGCGCAGTGGGCCTTTCAGGTATTTGAAACAAAAGGCCGGCACCAGCAGCATGCACGGCACCAGACGCGCCATTGCCAGGCCCATGCCGAGGATGAGATCGAAGAAATTCTGCGCGTCCAGAGGCATCTAGTGGACGACTCCAGAGCGGGCGATAAGATCGAAAGCCATGTTGATGAACTGGATCAGTTCGACTCCGATCCAGCGACCGGTCATGGCCAGCGTCATACCCACTGCCGCCAGTTTGATACCGAACGGCAGGGTCTGATCCTGAATCTGCATGAGTGCCTGCAACAGCGAGGTGATCACCCCCACCAGCACCGCAACGCCCAGTGGCGGAGCGGTCAGGATCACCACCAGAAACATGCCTTGCTTGAACAACGCCAACGCTTCCATGACCGCCTCACATATACGAATAGAAGAGGCTGTCGAGCAGACGCGACCAGCCCGACACCATGACAAACAGCAGCAACTTGAGTGGCAGCGACAGCGTCATGGGCGAGACCATCTGCATGCCCAGCGCCAGCAGCAGGTTGGAGACAATCAGGTCGATAACGATGAACGGGATGTAGATCAGAAAACCGATCTCGAAACCGGCTTGCAGCTCCGACAGGACGAACGCCGGGATCGCCAGCAGCAAGTCGTTCTTGCTCGCCTGGTCTGCCATTTCCTTGGGCCACATGCGCTGGGTGTTGTCGAGCAGGTGAGCGACGACATCCGGGTCGGTGTTACGCGTCATAAACCGTTGCAGCGGTTCGATGACGGTTCTGGCGCTGGCTTGCAGTTTTTCGGTATTGCCCAGTTCCAGTGGATGGTCATGCACACGCTGCTGCATTTCATGGGCCACCGGGGCCATGACGAACATGGTCGCCGCCAGAGCGATGCCGTACAGCGCCATGTTTGGTGGCACCTGCTGCACGCCGATGGCATTGCGGGTGATCAACAGGGTCATGGCAATCTTGAGAAACGCGGTGCATACGATCAGCAAAAAAGGGATCAGCGACATGGCCCCGAGAAACAGGGCCAGCAGGAGCGGGTTCGCTCCTTCCATGATCATGGCTGGGCCGCCAGCCGGGTAATCTGCAAGCCAAGCCGGCCATCGACATCAACCAGTTCGCCTTCAGCCACCACGCGCTCGCCGTGGCACAAGGTGGCATAACCTGGCGCAACGCCGCCCACTTCGAGGATGGTCCCGGCGTCCAGCCGCCGCAACTCGGCGAGCGTCAAACGCAATTCACCGCAACGCAGCGTCAGGTCCAGTGCCAGAGAGTCGAGGCCAGAGGGTGCTTGTTGCTCTTCTTGCTCCTCTTGCTCGTCGTCATCCGGTTCGGCCTCTGCATAGTCGGACTCGTCGTCCGGCTCGGCCCACTGTTGTTCGTGCTCGTGCTCGTGCTCCTGCTCAGCCGTTTCATCGTCATAGTCTTCGAGACTTTCGACATCATCCTGATACAGATCTTCAGTACTCATGGTGGCTGTGCTCCTCGTGGCTGAGCCGCAATAAAAGATGCTGGTCCTGACTGTCGGTCTGGGCTGCCCATTGCCGTCCTGCCAGGGTCAGAAAGCCCTGTCCGGCGCTGTCGAACTTGCAGTTGGCGGGCAGCAACACATCGCCAGGACGCAGCGAAGCGAGTTGTTCAAGCGTCAGCGATAGCTCGCCAAGAATCAGCGGCGTGGTGATCGACCAGCGCTCGTCGAGAGGTTTCAACCGTGCTTGCCAAGGGGCGGAACGCAGCAGCGTGAGCAGCGTCTCGGGCGTTGCGTGCAGGTGGGCATGGACCTGTTGATCGGCCAGCCGGACCTGAATCCGGCAGCCGACAGTAAGCTCTGCACACGCCTGGGGCAGCGGCTCGACCGGGGCCAGCAGATCGGCAATGGTCGGGCTCAGGCGTTGATTGAAAAACTGCCAGTACCAGGCTTGCTGTTCGCCGCCCAGCGTCAGGGGGATATCGCCCAGCAGGCTCAGCAGTGCTTCGGCATCGCTCAGGCACAGCGCCCCGACGGCGGTGTTCAACCAGACGCCCTTGGCAGGTGTCTCGTCAGCGGCGATCAGCGGCAGCAAGGTCAGCTCTGCCTGTTGGCCCTTGGCGCTGAAGCTCAGGCATTGACCGGCGCCCAGCTCACGCGAGACCTTAGCCAGCAGCGGGTCGACCTTACGCAGGCACAAGGCGCTCATGCTGAAAGGTCTTCATGCATGTCCAGCTCAACGTCCTGCCCAAGCGCTTGTGACAGCGAGTCGCGGCATGCGCCCGTATGGGCACTCAGACGCTTGAGTACATCGCGGCGGGCAAAGCCCAGCTGCACGCTCCAGCGGTTTTCGGTTTTGTTGGCATTGACCCGAACGCTGCCCAGGCTGGGCATCAGCAGGGTGAAACTGAGGGGGCCGTCAGGCTGATCCGGCAGGCGCTGCGCCAGCTCGTCGATCAGTTGGGTCGGCACTTGTTCTGCGCGTACCGGAAAGGCTATACCGCCCCCGCCAAAGCCTTGCTGACCAGGTTCGGCACTTACGGGCGGCACCAGCAGTTGCGAAAAGAACATGCCGTCGGCACTCATCGGGGTGTCTTGCAGCGACTTGCTCAGTACCGAACGGCTGGTCTGTACATCGCCACGGCCCAGGCCACCGGATGCAAGGCGTTTTTCACCGAATGGTTTTTCACTGAGAGTTGTGGCTGGCCGCTCGACAGGCGCAGGGCGCTGGGGTGCTGGTGGCGCTTTGGCCGGGGTTTTGATCGGTGCGGTCATCGTCACTTAACCTTCTTCGTTGAGCGTCTCCTCCATGCAGGCGAGTTTCTCGACCGCGCGCTGAGACGCTTTGGCTTGCAGACGTTTCTGTTCAAGCAACGTCTGCTGTTCGGCTACCCGCAATTGCTGTTGCTGCACGTCCTGGCGGATAAAGGCCAGGCGGTCGAGCATGTTTTTTTCTTTCTCATGCCATCGGTCGACATCGTTCAGGCTGATGGTTTTTTGCAGATGGTCCTGCGACAGGCTCTCGCGACGTCGCTTGTGGTTGTCACGTTCCTGGTCCAGTGACGCCCGGGTCTCTGATAAGTGGTCGAGCATCGATTTCAGTTCCACCTGCGCCTGGCGATGTGCTCGCTCGGCACTTGCCTGACGATGCTGGCGCAGCGGCGTCAGCAGGCTGATCACCTGTTCCAGAGCCTCCCGTTGCGGGTCTTCCTCGAGTGTTTCGTCCATGATTACTCCGGCAGTTGCGAGGTGATGCGCAGCAACCCGTCGAGGGTTTCCTGCAGGGGCACCGGCTCACGCAGGTCCTGGCGCAGAAACGCATTGATCGCGTCGTTCAGTTGCACCGCGCAATCGGTCACCGGGTCGGCGCCGGCCTGGTATTCACCCAGGCGCAAGAGCATTTCCACTTGCTTGTAGGCCGCCAGCAACTGGCGCAGACGATTGTTGGCGCGCTGGTGATCGCGACCGGTGACGTTGCTGAGGATCCGGCTGATGCTGGCGGACACGTCGATAGCGGGGTAGTGGCCGCGCTCGGCCAGCTTGCGCGACAGCACGATATGGCCGTCGAGCAACGAGCGTACTTCATCGGCCACGGGGTCGTTCATCGAGTCCTGCTCGATCAGTACGGTGTAGAGCGCGGTGATCGAACCGTTTTCGCTCATCCCGGCACGCTCCACCAGCCGTGGCAGCAAGGTGTACACCGAAGGTGGCAGACCGCCGCGGCCCAGCGGTTCGCCCGATGCAATGCCGATTTCCCGTTGCGCACGGGCAAATCGGGTCAGGGAGTCGAGCAGCAGCAAGACCTTCTGGCCCCGCGCGCGAAAGGCTTCGGCGATGGCGGTTGCCGTGAAAGCGGCGCGGGCGCGTTCCATACTGGATCGATCGGACGTGGCACAAACCAGTACCGAGCGAGCGCGCAGGGTTTCGTCCAGTTCATGGTCGAGAAACTCGCGCAGTTCGCGGCCCCGCTCACCGATCAGCCCGAAGACGATGACGTCGCAGTCCATGTTGCGGGCCAGTTCGGCCATCAGCGTGGTCTTGCCGCAACCGGCACCGGCGAACAGCCCGACCCGCTGGCCTTCACCGAGCAGAATGGCGCTGTCGATGGCCCGTATGCCGGTAGGCAAAGACCGGGTGATACGCGGCCGCTGGGTTGGCGGCAAGGCGTCGGCAATCACCGGCAGCGTGTCGCGGCGATCATCCGGCCCGGCAAAGGCCCCCAGGCAATCACCGAGCAGCGGCCGTCCGAAACCGTCCAGCACGCAGCCCAGCAACGTGTCGTCCACGCCTATTCGATGGGCGATGCCGAGCGGGCGGATCGGCGCACCGACCTGAATGCCGTCCGGCGCACCGAGGGCGCTGAGCAGCGTGCATTCCTGGGTGAAGCCAACGATTTCAGCCAGCAGAAAACTGCCGTCGGCTTTGCTCACTTCGCACAGATCGCCGACCTTGGCTGCCGGTATCTTGCACTCCAGCAAAATCCCGCGCACCGCGCTCACCCGGCCACTGACGCGCACGGCGGAGTACTGGCTCAAGCGCGCTGCGTGGGTGTCTTTCCACTGGTTCAGTGCGGCGTTCACCAGGTCACCTCAATGTGTCGGTCGCCATCGAACTGCAAACGCTGATCGTCGATTTTGGTCAGGCGCAGGCCGTCTTTTTCATCGCCCACATACATGCGGCGACCGTCGGCGGTCACCAGATGCGCATGCGGCCCGGTCATGATCTGCACGACAACAAACGGCAGGGTATTGCGCGCGCTGGCGACGTTATCAAGCACCGTCACGGGTGAGTCATAACGGTCCTTGAAACGCTGCAGCATGCGCTGATAGACCACCAGCGACTCTTCCTTGAGATGCCCATTGAGCATCAATCCCTCTGGCGTTTCGGCCACGCTGACGTCAGTCAGCATGCGGTCGCTGAGCATGGTAGTGAGCTGATGCCGCACAGCTTCCATGCTGGCCAGGCGAACGCGCTTGTCAGTCGCCGGGCCGGCGGGTTTCGCTGCAGGTTGCGATGTTTTGGGCGCAGCGCTCGGCATGCCGGGCGCGGTTGTCATGGCTGAGGCGATGTGCGCCGGGCCTTGGTCGAGCACGATGGCTGCCGGGCGTGTCAGGCTCCAGGCGCTGCCGATCACGCCTACCAGCAAGCCGGCGATTATCCCGGTGGTGCGGTTGAGAAATTGCGAGCGCGACTTGACCTTTTCCAGCGGCGCTTCGTGACGTGCAGGTTCGGCCTCAGCCTGCGGCTGCTTGGGGATAACGGCCGGAACCGACGGCCACTCATCGCCGGCTGGCGAGACGCACAACCACACTGAACCGAGCATGAACGCGGTGTTGAGCGTCAGGTCCACGCTGGCCTGTGAATGGCCCTCTTCATCGCACACCGCGCCCTCTTCAGCGTTGAGGGTCCAGCTGTCGTCCAGGCGTTGAAGGCGGCAATGCAGGCTTTCCACGCCAGAATCGTCCAGCGCCAGGTCCTGCTGTTGAGCAGAGCCGATCGACCACTGCTCGCCGATCAGGGGCAGTGCTGCGCCCTGGTGCTGGCCGTTCAGTACGCGTAATTCAAACATCTGACCATCTCCGTATGCTCAAACCTGACAGGCTCAAGCGGCATGCTCGTTGTCCATCGGTTCGAGGTCATCTTCAAGGTCGAAGCGACCCATGACCCTGACCTTGGCTGCGTTGCTGATTTCCGCAAAAGACAGTACGGGAACGTGATAGAACTCTTCTCGCAACAAGGTGCGCAGCGGGCTGCGCAGATCCTGTGCAACCAGCAGCACCGCCTGTTCAGGCGCGCGCAACGGAAAGGCGATATGCAGCTGCTGCACAAGCATCTGGCTGATGTCGTTGCTCAGGGCAAAGAACGTTTCTGTCTGTGTCTGGCGCAGACCGTCACGCAGCAAGCCTTCGCTTTCCGGTGTCAGCAACCACACCTGCAAGCCATCGGCACCGCAGTACTGGTGGTAAATCTGGGACTTGAGGGCGATACGCACATAGTCGGTCAGCACGTTGGTGTCGCGCTCGTGCTGGCAATGCTCGATCAGTGTTTCGGCAATCACCCGGATCGCCCGCAATGGCACGCACTCGGAGGCCAGTCGCTGCAACACCGCCGAGAACCGCGTGAGGGTCAGCACCCGCTGCATTTCCTGAGCAAGCTCAGGCTGTTCCGATTCCAGCCAGCCGAGAATGGCTTTGGTTTCCTGCAAGCCGATGAACTGCGGGCCACAGGATTGCAGCGCGCGCTCCATGCGTTCGGTGATGAGGGTCATGGAACTGACAGTGGCCAGCTCGCCGCCTTGCTCGGCCGGTAGCCAGACCCACTGATCTTCCTGGCGATCCGTGGTGCCGGAGATGGCGGCGGGCACGTCCTCACCGTTGAACTGGCGGACATCCACTGCCACGTGTGTCTGGGTAAAGGTCGCCTTGAGCATCGGCACGTCGTAGACCGTGAAACGAAATTCGTCTGGCTGCAGATGATCCACGTACTCGATGATGAAGGAGGGCAGCGTCAGGCCGAACTGCACTACCAGCCGGTTGCGTCGTTGACGGATCTCACTGACCAGCGCATCGACCAGCGCGCTGTTCTGGCCAGGGTGAAACTGCAGGACAAACTGACGGCTGGGGGAGAACGTGCGCAAGTCTTCCTTGCCATTCATCTCCGGCGCTACCGCAACGGCGCCTTGTTCTTCTGCCTTGGGTTTGGCCCGTTGCAGTTGCAGCATGCCGCCGGCACCGCAAATGATCGCAATGGTGATAAACACGCCGGTCGGCATCCCCGGCAACGCCGCGAAGCCGAGCATCGCCACTGCGGCAATGATCCAGGCCTTGGGCTGGCTGGTGATCTGCTCGGCGATTTCGCGACCGATGTTGGCTTCAACGCCTGCTTCGGTGTTGGGTACGCGGGTGATGATCATGCCGCAGGTAACAGAGATCAGCAGCGCCGGAATCTGCGCGATCAGGCCGTCACCGATGGTCAGTACGGTATAGAGCTGCAAGGCGTCGCCGGCGGTCATGCCGTGCTGCACCACGCCGATGGAAATACCACCGATCATGTTGATGGCAACGATGATCAGGCTGGCAATGGCGTCGCCGTTGACGAACTTCATTGCCCCGTCCATCGCACCGAACAGTTGGCTTTCCTTGTTCAGTTCCGAGCGGCGGTTACGTGCTTCGTAGACCGAAATCAGGTTGGCCCGCAAGTCACTGTCGATGGACATCTGTTTGCCGGGCATGGCGTCCAGCGTGAATCGGGCGCCCACTTCTGCAACCCGTTCCGAGCCCTTGGTGATCACCAGAAAGTTGACCACCGTCAGGATCAGGAAGATCACCAGGCCTACTGCCAGGTTGCCGCCCACGACGAACTGGCCGAAGGCTTCGACGATGTGTCCGGCGTCCTGGTTGAGCAGAATCAGCCGCGTGGTCGAGATCGACAACGCCAGACGGAACATGGTGGTCAGCAGCAGCACCGCAGGGAAGGTTGAAAACGCCAGCGGCCTTGGCAGGTGCATCGCCAGCATGATCAGCAGGCAGGAAATACAGATGTTCACCGCGATCAGAACGTCGACCAGCCCGGTGGGCAGTGGCGTGATCATCATGAATACGATGGCAATCACGAAGAACGCGCCGACCACCTCTGAGCGACGCATGGCCGACAAGGCGACCATGTTCAGAAAGTTGATGATCTGATTCATCAGACGAGCCCCCCGTAGAGCTGCTTTTGTTCCTGAGTGGTGAGTTCAGCCATCAGGATGAGCAGGTTGCTCAGTGCGGTCTGGCGGCTTTTCATGTCGCGCCAGAGCAGGATCGGCAGTTGCAGCAGCATGGGGCGCAACCCGTTGAGGAACGCCAATTGGTGCTTGAGCTGCTTGCCACCAATGTGTTGAGTCAGTTGCAGGGTCTGGTTCACATTCATTCCATTGGCCGTCAGGGTCAGCAAGTGCTTGAGAAAGGCTGGCGGGTCGACCGTCAGGTCGGGGTTCTTGTTGCGCATACGGCCCAGCAGGTGCTCGCAACCTTTCAGCAGCGTGGTCACGTGGCGTGCCGTGTTGAGGCCGTGCATCAGTGTGCGCAGTTGCTCGTGAGAAGCTGACGGCGTCATCGCGGACAGGTCGTCGGCGATCGCGGTGCGCATATCGCGCAGGTCAATGTTGAATTGCCCGGCTTCTTGCTGCTCGCCGAGCAATGCTTCGATCAGGCCGGTAATGTTTGGCTGGCCGGAAACCGCCACGCTATAGAGGTTGCGCAGGGCGACTCGACGCTTGTTATCGATATTTGGCCGCGCGAACGCCTTGGCGCTGTTGATCCCGGCGCGAGCACGTGGACCGTACTTGCGACGCAGCTGTTTGAGCTGCTGTGTCAGGACCACATGCTCGCCCATCTCACCGTCGGCTTCGGCTTGTTTTCTGGCGGCTTGCAACACCACATGAGCCTTGGCGGCATCACCGTCGGTGTAATCCAGAACCTGCTTCAGATCTGAGGACGAGTCGTCCTGCATGAGCTTTTTGCGCAATACCCTGGCCGCGTTATCCAGCCCGGTGTCCTGATCGGTCATCAGCAGTTGATAAAGCTCACCGAGCTTCACCGCTCGCGACTGCAAGGCATTGTTGCTGGCGATCAGGTCGCGCTGAATGAGGATGCGTCTGTGCTGGATGAGCGCGGCCGCGAAGCGCGAAACCTGTTGTGGCGAAGTCCCTGAATTGTGCAGATCAGCATTGGGAAGTGGCTGCGCAGCAGGCGTCACGACGCGGGTCGGCGCGACCGGAAGTATTCGCATGATAGGCGGAGCGACGATTTTCATAGGGCAGTTCTAAGCCGGGTCATGTCCGCTGAGTGGGTCACGGTCCCGGATCAGTTCCCTTGCGAAGCTGACCGATGTTTTTGTGCCAAAAGCTGTTGTGGCAAAAAACGGTTTGCGCAAAGTTTTGTATTACAAAGAATTTCACATTTTAAAATATCTTTATAAATCAATAACTTATTTCTATTTTTAAGCTGGCATGGTTATCGCTATAGGGCTTGTACACCACTAAATCAGGGTAAGCCCATGTTTCAGAAGATTGTGATCCTCGACTCAACCCAGCCCCGTCAGCCATCTTCGTCCGCCGGTATTCGCCAAATGACGGCCGATCAGATTCAGATGCTCAGGGCGTTTATCCAAAAGCGGGTGATGAACCCTGATGATGTGGATGACATTCTCCAGTGCGTGTTTCTTGAAGCCCTGCGCAACGAGCACAAGTTTCAGCACGCCAGCAAACCGCAGACCTGGCTGTGTGGCATCGCGCTGAACCTGATCCGCAATCACTTCCGCAAAATGTATCGTCAGCCGTATCAGGAAAGCTGGGAAGACGAAGTGCATTCCGAGCTGGAAGGGCACGGTGATGTCAGTCATCAGGTAGACGGGCATCGGCAACTGGCGCGAGTCATTCAGGCCATTGATTGCCTGCCGTCGAACATGCAAAGAGTGCTGGAAGTGTCGCTGGAGATGGACGGCAATTATCAGGAAACAGCGAATAGCCTCGGCGTGCCGATTGGCACCGTTCGCTCACGCCTGTCCCGCGCGCGGGTTCAGCTCAAGCAGCAAATCGACCCGTTCGCCTGAATGGCGATCTCGATCATTTTTTCTGGAACCAACTTGCACCTTCAACCACACAGTTGCCATCGCTCACTCTCGGATGGCAACTCACCATGCGTATATCCAGTTCTCCCTTCGTTATCGTGAACCAACCCACTCCTGGCGAACTGGCTCTGGCTGTTGAGTCGCCTCTTGCCAAAGCCTTGCCGACACCTGCGGGTGGCGGTGGGCAAGCCGGCGTGCAGTTCGGTCAGCCGGCCGGCAACACGCAAGGCGCGCCGACAGGAGCCGAGCAGACCGCGTCGTCTATCCTGGCTCTTTTGCTCCAGGGCAGTGGCGGGGCAGCTGCCAATGCCAATGTGAATAATCAGGTCCAGCCGCAACCCTGCGCAGATTCTCCTGCCGAGGCTGCACCGACTGAAGCGACTGCCCCGGCCGCTCCGGTTGAACAGGTCGCAGCTCCCACGAACACAGATGCAACCGACGCTTCCAACGCCCCAAAAGCCGCAGACGCAGCCTTTCTCGACAATTCTGAATACTCCTCGCCAGAAGCTCTGAAACGTTGGGAACCGATGGTTGCCCATCTGCCGCCCGAAGAGCGCGAGCAGGCGGCGAAAGAGCTCAATCGCCCGATTGCAGCGGCATGGATGGCGCGTGATGATGGCCCCGATGCCGGCAAGGCCATGGATTTCATCAACGCCAACCCGGCGCTGAAGACCGCCGTGGACGTTGCTCAGGGTGGTGGCAACGCAGATGGCAAGATCACTAACAAAGATCTCAAGACCTTCGCAAAAAATATGGAAAAGGCCGCAGACAGTGCCGACAAGGACTTGGCCAACTACACCAAGGACAACCCCGACGCTGACCCGCAGTCACTGGAAATGGTGCGCAGCGCGGCAGTGATGCGAGCCAATATGCCACTGGCGATTGCTGCCGACCCACATCATGCAGTGGATGCAGCGGACAAGACCAAAGTTGACGTTAATGTCGACGCCGAAGACCTGAAGGGGTTGGCACAAAGTAACCCAGGGTTGTCCGGAGCGCTCAAACAGTCCTGCAGCACCTGGTCGCAACCAGGCTTTTTGGGTCAGGTAGACGAAGCGGGCATGTCGGGGCGCAAGAAGGCTGCGCACAGCCCTGATAAGATGTTCGACGCGAAAAATCTGAGTGAGTGGATCAAGAAAAGCGCACCCACCAACGGCGGCCAGTTCGCCAGCATGCTCAGCGATTCTGCGACGCTCAATGCGGTGGCCGGGATTGATATCAGCAAGCTGGACAAGGACGTATTCGACAAACCCAAGTCTTACAGCGGTGCACAGAAAGCGGCCGTCATGGTCAAGTTGCAGCAGACCCAGCAAAGCGTTATCGCCGGGCGCAGCCTGCGCAACACCGACAAGACCGAGCAGGGTTTGAACGACCGGATTTCCCAGCTACAGGCTGATCCTGACGTACAAGCGTACCTCAATAAAAGCATTCCCGAGCAGGAGCGCAATCTGGTCCGCAGTGATGCCTCGCTGCAAAAGGCAGTCGTCGAGCAGACGAAAAACGTCAATAGCGGTCAGGCGCTGCAGACTGATATGGACAAGGCGGACAAGGCCGTCAACAAACATAATCCGAATGCCGATTACAGCGGCGCCATCAGCGGTTTGTCCGCCCAGTTGCAACTGCAAAAAGACCTGTTCCCCGATTCCAAAGTACCCACTACCAATCAGGTGCTTGAAAACAAACCCGATCTGCAAGACAAGATTGCCACGTCCTACGTGACCAACTTCAGCGAAGGCGGTGCACTGAAGCAGCTGCTCGGCCAGAAAAAGTCTGATGCCAGCCAGTCTCTGCAAACCGCCGATAACCAGAAAGCCATTTACGACAGCGTGCTGCCCCCTGATTTCACCGAAAATCAGCATGAAAACTACATGAACAGCACGTTGAGTACGCTGCAAGACTCCAAAAAAGGTCGCAAGCTTCTGGAAGGCAAAAGCGATGAGGGCGGACCGTCCATGTTGACTCAGCTCGCCGAGGCGGGCGTCGGCGGCAAGGCGCTCAACTCGATCGTGGGCTTTGCTTCAGTGTCCAGCCTGATCGCTCATGGCGACAAGCTTGGCGCAACCCAGGCCATTTACGACAGCACGAGGATGGGCGCCGAGGCCATTAAAGGTGGCATCGACGCCGGGGCGAAGATGATGGGCCGCGAAGCCTCAGCCGGCCTAGGGCGTCTGGGCGGACAGATGATCGGTCGCGCCGTCGGCATGGTTGCCGGTGAAGCCACCGGCCTTGCCGCAGGTGCCGCCCTGGGCGCTGCGATTCCAGTGGTCGGCTGGGCAATCGATGGCGCCCTGGCGGTAGGTTTCGGTATTTCCATGATCATTGATGCTGTGAAAAAGCATAAGGCGCAGAAGGCGTTCGACCATAACGTTGATCCGGTGCTTGATCAGTTCGGGATTGCGAAGGCGCATTGATTGACTGAAATGTCGGGGCCCGGGCAGCGTCACGCCCGGGCTCGGCACTATTTTTCGTACGCGGAGATTCAATCATCGTGGCCTCGACCTCGGCTTCAGCTCAAAGCAAAGCATTGCAGGATACGAACTTCAAGGCGAGCGATCTTGCCGAGCTCGCGCGCTGGTGTGAGAGCCCGCACCCCTATGCGCTGGCACCCTCAAAAGCAGCGGGGAAAAGCAGCCAACTGTCTGCAAATGTTGTGAGCATCCTGTTGCAAGAAGGCAAGCACGCCCTTGAACAGCGCCTTGAGGCTCAAGGTCTCAAGCTGGCCGACGTTGTTGTTTCGGAAGGTCGGGACCACCTTCATATAAATCTAAATTACCTTGAAATGGACAGTTGTCTGGGGACGTCCAAGGGTTTATGGGCACCTGACAGTAACGACAAGAAACTGATCGCCAGGGCTGCGCGCTATTTTGATGATTTCAACGCGCAAAAATTACCTGAACTGGCGCCGTTGACGAAGGTGAAAAGCAAGGACAGTCTCGGTGTCATGCGCGAGCTGCTACGTGATGCGCCGGGGCTTGTTATTGGTGAGGGGCACAATTCAACGTCCAGCAAGCGTGAACTGATCAATAACATGAAGAGCTTGAAGGCCAGTGGCGTGACCACGCTTTTTATGGAGCACCTCTGCGCCGAATCACATGACAAGGTGCTCAATAATTACCTGAGCGCGCCCAAAGGCAGTCCGATGCCTGCCAGGTTGAAAAACTACCTCGATTTGCAGGGTCAGGGTTATCAGGCTCCGGAAGAGCTCCACACGAAATATAACTTCACTACCCTGGTGGAGGCGGCCAAGCACGTCGGGCTGCGCGTTGTCTCGCTGGATACAACGTCCACCTATATGGCCCCGGAGAAGGCTGAGATAAAGCGTGCCCAAGCCATGAATTGCTACGCAGCAGAAAAAATAAGGCTGAGCAAACCGGAAGGTAAGTGGGTCGCTTTTGTCGGGGCAACGCACGCCACTTCCTGTGACGGAGTTCCAGGCTTGGCAGAGTTGCATGGGGTACGCAGTCTGGTGATCGATGATCTGGGCCTCAAGTCCCGAGCGACCGTCGATATCAATGTGAAAGACTACGGCGGCAAGCTGAATCCAGACGTGAGGCTTTCCTGTAAGGTCTGAGCGCTTGAACAGGCGGGCGGCAATGCATGAAATTTGTCAGGTTGCTGGAAACAGCATCCTACAAAGGAACTCGCTTATCTGGCCTCGCCACTCAGGTTAAGTACTCTATGAGAGGTAAACGCTATGCCTTCTTCTGTTCACCTGGGCATTGCTGCAAATCTTGCGCATTTGCAAACGCTGCGCCTCAACGATCGGGTCCAGATGCATAATGTGCTTGAGCCCGGCAATCGTTCGCATGCGCCCAGTCAAGTGCACATCTCGACCGGTCGAATAGCTGCACTGAAGGCCGCCAATAAAGCCATTGATGACACCTGGGAAATATTGCTCTACGGCTCAGGCAATCAGCAGGGGCACGTACAATCTTCTCGGGGAGAGTCCTATAAACGCACGGCTCTCGCCTACGAATTCGAAAATCGGATGGACACGGGTTACAGCAATCCAAATTATCATCAGGCTTTCGTAGCGGCATCTGTTCAGGCTGGTAATTGTGATCAGATGGCTAATGTCAATGCGCTGCTTCTTTCCGTCTCGGGTATCCATGACCGGGTCTCGCTTGTTCATGCGAACGATTTAGGGCACGCGTTCGTTTCGGTTGGAGATGAGCGTATGCCCGGAGGCGCAGTGATTTCGGATGCCTGGCCTGAGTTTGGCCGGGCTCTTCTGCAACGAGACTTTGCACTTGCCGGGCAAACCCCCCAGACCGTTCGTACCTATGATGTTGCGTACAAACCTGAAGTACGGGAAAACCTGCTCAATGCCGGCAAATACTCGCAGCATCAGATAGATGAGTCTTATGCTCAGGTTGATCCGCTGCGTGGCAAACTCGACAACGACGCGTTAACGCATTCATTGCTCACCAGCCCGGACGTCAAGCTGTATAAGCAAGTGCACGCTTCGCAGAATCTGGGTGTTTCTTATCATAACAACGGGTCTACCCCGCAAGTTGTAGATCAATCACTGTCCATGCGTCAATTAAACGAACGCCTTGTCAGGGCATCATACCCTCATGTTAATTTGCCGCCGCCGACATGGGAGGAGCTGCTTGATTTCAGCGTGCAAAATGGTGAGTGATAAGGGCTGCGGTCAGAACGCTCTAGTAATATGCACGTTTTAAAGACCTGTTTATCGAGCGTCACGGAGAAATAATGGATAATCGACTCAAACAGATTTTGTCGCCCGTTTTTAAACTCCTGTCTGTGCCGGTAAACAGTCTGGAGGCCTGCGACAGTTATGTGGTGACACTGGAAGATGGGCTGGCGATTGAACTGAAAGAGTCACCTGACGAGTTTCTTACCGTTAGCTGCCTTGTTCCCATACCTGCCGAACGTTTCAGTGATCCGGAAACCCTGGGGATATTGCTGCAGACCAACCTGTTGGGGCTTGAACATCCGCCCATTTTGACAGGTGCCATAGTCGAACAGCAGAAGATAATCCTGTGGACACGACAGGCTTTTTTGATGCTCGACCAGGCAGCGATGCTCCAGTTGTTTAACCGTTTTACCGAGCAAGCCCAGAGAATGACAGGTTGGCTCGCGCTGCCTTTGAAGGAGAGCGAGGACGTGAAGCTGCCTTCTCAAGCACCACAGGCCAAAACCAGTCTTAACGCCGGTTTGAGAAAAGTTCTGGCCTAGCGCTGGAATTTCGACGTACGAAAAAAAGACCTTGAACATCAAGGTCTTTTTGAAAGCATTTTTAATCTGCCGCGTTGGCACTGAAAGAAGGCCGCTCCTCGGAGATAAAATCGCTGCTTGAATGCACGCTGTGTGTCACTCAGGCTTTGATGATCGTTCGTTTACATTGCGATAGGTGTAAACCTATCGCAATGTAATCCATCTGGTCATCCAGGTGGGGGAATAAGGCATCAGGCCTTTATGGCGGGCCAGTCAGCTGATTCAATCGCAGACATGGCCTTGTCCGAAAACGAATCCGCATCGCTTGGCGGCCTCTGCAGCAGCCTCCATGGCTGCACGCTGATCCGCTGCACTCTGCGAACTACCAGTTCCTGCTGAGGCCGAGCCTGAGTCCGCGAAGGCGTTGCCAGCCAATGCTGCCAGCGGAAAAAAGGCAATGCAGATAGCGCGGTTGAGCAGTTTGGTTTTTTTCATCTTGGGCACCTTGATCGGTTGTGAATGGCAATTAAGTGCTTGCCATGCAAAAGGGTTGAGGGCGTCCATTGCGGTTCTTTGCGCTCCTTGCATGCATGTGTGGCCCTTGCAGAGCATCCGGTTCCACAAAAGTCGAGCTCACGCTGCCGATGGCTTCACCAAAGCTGCTTAGGGTAGAGCCCTGTATTCTGCTCGCGTTTCTCGTGGTGTTGCCGCAAGCCAGCCACGTTTGCAAAACCCGACAGCCGATGACACAACCGATGACACGTGATAAATAGTGCGCCGTGGCTGAGCTAACCGGTACGGCATATCGAAGAAGTGGAGCAGCCTGCTCGCGTATCGCGAGCCAAAATCAGATCCGATGACGCTTTGGAATTACGGTGAATCAGATGCAAAAGACGACCCTATTGGCTTTAGCCCTTGCAATGTTGGCAGGGTGTGGGGTTTCGGGGCCGGCGCCGGGAAGTGATATTCAGGGTGCCCAAGCAGAGATGAAAACACCCATTAAAGTAGATCTGGATGCCTACACCTCAAAAAAACTTGATGCTGTGTTGGAAGCTCGGGCTAGCAAAAGCTATCTGGATAGAGGTCAACTGATCGACCTTGTATCAGGAGCGTTTTTAGGAACACCGTACCGCTCAAACATGTTGGTGGGCTCAGCGAATGTACCTGAACAATTAATCATCGACTTTAGAGGTCTGGATTGTTTTGCTTATCTGGATTACGTCGAAGCATTGCGAAGATCAACATCGCAGCAGGATTTTGTGAGGAATCTCGTTCAGGTTCGTTACAAGGGTGGTGATGTTGGCTTTTCAAATCGCAAGCACTTTTTCACGGATTGGGCTTACGGAACGGCATACCCTGTGGCGGATGACATTACCGCGCAGATAAGCCCCGGTGCGGTAAGTGTCAGAAAACGCCTTAATGAAAGGAGCAAGGGCAACGTCTATCTGCCCGGGTTGCCTGTGGTGGAGCGCAGTATGACTTATATCCCGAGCCGCCTTGTCGACAGCCAGGTAGTGAGCCACCTGCGCACCGGTGATTACATTGGCATTTACACCCCGCTTCCCGGGCTGGATGTGACGCACGTCGGTTTCTTCATCATGACGGATAAAGGCCCTGTCTTGCGAAATGCATCTTCACGAAAAGAAAACAGAAAGGTAATGGATTTGCCTTTTCTGGACTATGTATCGGAAAAGCCAGGGATTGTTGTTTTCAGGGCAAAAGACAATTGAGTTAACGGGGGGCTGGCATAGGCGCGTTCTGCACAGTCCGTGTGTAAACAGCGAAAATGCTCAGCCTCTGCCTTTATTGCTGTTGTCGTTAGGGGTAGGGATAATCTCGACTGGAACTTTTTGTCCTTTAGGCAGTGTAACGATCAGCGCGCTCGCCTCGTCTCCGCCGTCAATGACTGATGAAGTGTCCGCGTACACCTTGCCGCCTTTTTCAAGAAAGTCGCCCAGTCGCATCTTGACCGCCACATGGTCGTCATGGGCGTAGCCGCGAATAGCATTTTTTGCCCGAGAGCCTGTCATTACATTCAGTGAAGGGTCTTTCAGATCCGCAGCGCGGGCGCTTTTCGGAAAGTAAGCGCTTGCCTCGTGAGGTAAGTCTCCTAAAATACTCGCGAGTGGATTAAGCTGCAGCTCTTCATGCAGGTTGACACGTGCAATGGACTTTGGATTGCCTGCCAGTTTGCCTTCCTGTATGAAGCGCTTCTCGGTTGTTCTGTAGAGCGGCGTATCGTTGTTAATCCTGAGTTTTCTCATGGGGTCATGAGTATTCAGAAACTGTTCTCTCTGGCTGACCGATAGCTGATGAATAGAGGTCAGGGTTTCCCCGCCAATACGGTGACTCGGTGTGGGCGAGCCAGACATGTTTCGTGGGCTGGAAATTGAGCTGTAAATCGGGTGAGTGCCCGAGGTGCCGGGTATGGTACTCATCATAATGTCCTTTTCTAAAGTGCCAGCGTATGCGGTGAGTGCACCGGTCTGGCTTTATTGCGATAGCACGCCTGTCGGGCGATGTGCAGCTGCTCCGTTTTGCGAAGCGCGATATGAGCACATGCTCAAGAGTGCTGGCGAGCTGCCGTCCACTTGCTTGTTTTAATTGAGCTTGAATGTCGCTCTGATGCCGCCTGCTACATCGAGCAAGTCCTCGAATACCTTGCGCATTTCAACGGCATTCATTTCAATCAACGGAATGCGTGTGTGAAGTAAGCCGACCTTTTCTCCGTTCATTCCAAAGGTGAAGAAGGGCTTTCTAAGACTGAAATTGTTCAATTGAAGTGCGTGGCTGAGCGTGTCATTGCTGGCGTCGTTAAATTGTCCGATTGTGGCCGCGAAATGCACCCATCGACAGTCGTCCTGATAAATGTTTACTTCGAGCCCACTCTGGAATTTGAAGCAATAGACTTCATTGTCGTGTTTCTTGTTCGGCAAACTCGGCATGCTGTAGTCTTTCGCCAAACCGTCGACAAGAAGATCAAATGAGTTTTTCATCATACACCTCAGCGAATCTGAAGACGCTGGGTGGTCATCGAGAGGTATCAGGTTCCATTTTTGATCGAGTCAGTAGATGGAGATGCCACGCTATCGCACAGCCGTCATGCGAGAATGTTAGACTTTTTCGATTTTTGTATCGGGTCGCATCATGGCGAATGGGTTCTTGGGAGGGTCGGGAGCACAGCATCGAGCATCAGATAGGCGCCTGGAATGTGGGGATTCAGCAATGCCAACTAAACGACCGCGATCTTGATAACGACAACAACACCGACAACTACAACGGCACGCCCTCTGCCGCTAAATAGTAGCAACGCGACCTACCGTGTTATTTCGTGGAGGCGAGCGTCTTGCGCTTGCTTATACGGACAGGTCTTGTGCACGTGAGCACGCTTGCCTCTTGTTGAGGCAGGCGTTTTCGTGTCAGGGGGAAGAGCGGAGTCCGTGGCACGAGGTCACTATTATTCAGCTTGCAGACGACTGAATTTTTTTCGCCACCAGAGTCACGCCTTCGGTGAAGCTGTAGCCATAGCCGAAGACATAGGACTGGTCTCCTGGGTTTAGTTCAGTTCTATTGTGACGTATTTCGTATCGGTATTTGAGCGCATAATCATAAGCCCCAGACAATATAGGCAATACCGTTTGAATCTCATAACCGTCAGCATTGAGTTGCGCCACTGCGTCTTCGACGTCTTTCGATAGCCGCTCACCGTCTATCTGACAATCAGACCACCCGGTTTGCTGCCACTGGGTCTCTTTTTTCATGATTTCCTTGTCGCCGAAAAAGCCCTTTTTAATTTCGCCTGTAGGTACTTTAACCGAGACTTCCTCCCCAATGGGTTTGAAGTAAGCCTTTACGTAGACGATCTTGTTCACAGCGTTATCCTTGGTTGTGTGATCCGGGTGCCGACGCTCTGCGCTGGAAAGCAGTCTTGGGCGCTCCGCGGCCAGTGCCGGGCAGGTGGGGCAGATCGCAGTCTCAGTCAGACCACTTTCCCCCAGACGAAAAAAAAGACCTTGAATTTCAAGGTCTTTTTTCAATGGTGGTGCCCCGAGGGAGAATCGAACTCCCACTTCTTTCGAAAACGGATTTTGAATCCGCCGCGTCTACCAATTCCGCCATCAGGGCTCAATGGCGGCGAAGTATAAGGATGAGTTTTCCGTTGGTCAACAGGGATTTACGCAGGTTTTTTACTAATGCCGTCAAACCGGATAAACTTCCCGGCCCTGCTAAACGAACCCGATCATGCGCGTCGCTGACTTTACCTTCGAACTCCCCGATTCCCTGATTGCTCGTCACCCGTTGGCCGAGCGTCGCAGCAGTCGTCTGTTGACCCTTGATGGGCCGACGGGCGCGCTGGCACATCGTCAATTCACCGATTTGCTCGAGCATTTGCGCTCGGGCGACTTGATGGTGTTCAACAATACCCGTGTCATTCCCGCACGTTTGTTCGGGCAGAAGGCGTCCGGCGGCAAGCTGGAGATTCTGGTCGAGCGCGTGCTGGACAGCCATCGTGTGCTGGCGCACGTGCGTGCCAGCAAGTCGCCCAAGCCGGGCTCGTCGATTCTGATCGATGGCGGCGGCGAAGCCGAGATGGTGGCGCGGCATGACGCGCTGTTCGAGCTGCGCTTTGCCGAAGAAGTGCTGCCGTTGCTGGATCGTGTCGGGCACATGCCGTTGCCTCCTTATATAGATCGCCCGGACGAAGGTGCGGACCGCGAGCGTTATCAGACCGTTTACGCCCAGCGCGCCGGTGCGGTGGCGGCGCCGACTGCCGGCCTGCATTTCGATCAACCGTTGCTGGAGGCGATTGCCGCCAAGGGCATCGAGACCGCTTTCGTCACGTTGCACGTCGGCGCAGGCACGTTCCAGCCGGTGCGTGTCGAGCAGATCGAAGATCACCACATGCACAGTGAGTGGCTGGAAGTCAGCCAGGACGTGGTCGATGCCGTGGCGGCGTGCCGCGCGCGGGGCGGGCGGGTGATTGCGGTCGGGACCACCAGCGTGCGTTCGCTGGAGAGTGCCGCGCGTGATGGCCGGTTGAAGCCGTTCAGTGGTGACACCGACATCTTCATCTATCCGGGGCGGCCGTTTCATGTCGTCGATGCCCTGGTGACCAATTTTCATTTGCCCGAATCCACGCTGCTGATGCTGGTTTCGGCGTTCGCCGGTTATCCCGAAACCATGGCGGCCTACGCGGCGGCCATCGAGCACGGGTACCGCTTCTTCAGTTACGGTGATGCCATGTTCATCACCCGCAATCCCGCGCCGACGGCCCCACAGGAATCGGCACCAGAGGATCACGCATGAGTCGCACCTGTCGTATGTCTTTCGAGTTGTTGGCCACCGACGGCAAGGCCCGTCGCGGTCGCCTGACCTTTCCGCGTGGCGTGGTCGAGACCCCGGCGTTCATGCCGGTGGGCACCTACGGCACGGTCAAGGGCATGTTGCCGCGTGATATCGAGGCCACCGGTGCGCAGATGATTCTGGGCAACACCTTCCACTTGTGGCTGCGTCCGGGCACCGAGGTCATCAAAGGCCACGGCGACCTGCACGATTTCATGCAGTGGAAAGGGCCGATTCTGACCGACTCTGGCGGTTTTCAGGTGTTCAGCCTGGGCGCCATGCGCAAGATCAAGGAGGAGGGCGTGACCTTCGCCTCTCCGGTCGATGGCGCCAAGGTGTTCATGGGCCCGGAAGAGTCGATGCAGGTCCAGCGTGATCTGGGCTCGGACGTTGTGATGATTTTCGACGAATGCACGCCGTACCCGGCCGACGAAGACGTAGCGCGTGTCTCCATGGAACTGTCGTTGCGCTGGGCCAAGCGCTCCAAGGTCGCGCACGGCGAAAACACTGCCGCGCTGTTCGGCATTGTTCAGGGTGGCATGCACGAGAACCTGCGCAAGCGTTCGCTAGAAGGCCTGGATGAGATCGGCTTTGACGGCCTGGCGATTGGCGGTCTGTCGGTGGGCGAGCCCAAGCACGAGATGATCAAGGTGCTGGATTACCTGCCGGGCCTTATGCCAGCAGACAAACCTCGTTACTTGATGGGTGTAGGCAAGCCCGAAGATCTGGTCGAAGGTGTGCGCCGTGGCGTTGATATGTTCGATTGTGTCATGCCGACCCGCAACGCCCGCAACGGCCACCTGTTCATCGATACCGGTGTGCTGAAAATCCGTAACGCGTTCCATCGCCACGACAATACGCCGCTGGATCCGACCTGCGATTGCTACACCTGCAAGAACTTCTCGCGCGCTTATCTGCATCACCTGGACAAGTGCGGCGAAATGCTGGGGAGCATGCTCAATACGATCCACAATTTGCGGCACTACCAGCTGCTCATGGCTGGTTTGCGCGAGGCTATTCAACAGGGTACATTGGCCGCCTTCGTCGATGCCTTCTATGCCAAACGCGGCCTTCCAACGCCGCCTCTGGGTTGAAACAGAACGAGTTTTTCCTGCTTTTTATACTAATTATGTAACTGGAGCGACAAATGAGCTTTTTCATCTCTCCCGCTTTTGCGGATGCTGCTGCACCGGCTGCCGGTCCTGCGGGCAGTGGTTTCGAGTGGATCTTTCTGGTCGGCTTTCTGGTCATCTTCTATCTGATGATCTGGCGTCCACAGGCCAAGCGCGCCAAAGAGCAGAAAAACCTGCTGGGCAACCTGCAGAAAGGCGACGAAGTCGTGACCAGCGGCGGTATCGCCGGCAAGATCAACAAAGTGACCGATGACTTCGTGGTAATCGAAGTGTCCGACACTGTTGAGCTGAAAATCCAGAAAGGCGCCATCGCGGCCACTCTGCCTAAAGGCACCCTGAAAGCGATCTGAGTAGCAACTTTTACCCATCGACGGGGCGCGCAAGGCGCCCCGCGTTTTAAGCGGGCGGCGTGATGCTGAACAAATACCCTCTGTGGAAATACGTACTGATCCTGGCGGTGCTGGTGGTCGGTTTCATTTATTCCGCACCCAATCTCTACCCTGATGATTCTGCCATCCAGATCAGCGGCGCGAGCACTGCGCTGCAAGTCAATCAGGCAGACGTGGATCGTGCAGCCAAGGCGCTTACCGATGCCGGCATCTCGGTCAAGGCTTCTTCTCTGGCCGAGAATGGCAAGGGCGGTTTGTTGCGTCTGAGCAAGCAGGAAGATCAGTTACCAGCCAAGGATGTCGTGCGCAAGGCGTTGGGTGATGACTATGTAGTCGCACTGAACCTGGCGCGTACAACGCCGACTTGGTTGCGCAATCTGGGCGCAAGCCCGATGAAGCTCGGCCTCGACCTGTCCGGTGGTGTGCACTTCCTGCTGGAAGTCGACATGGACAAGGCGATCGATGCGCGTCTGAAAGTCTACGAAGGCGAAGTCAAATCCCTGTTGCGCAAGGAAAAGGCGCGTTATCGCAGCCTGCCGCAGCTGGGCAATGTGATTCAGCTGGGCTTTACCGATGATGCAGAGCGCGAGCAGGCTCGTGCGCTGGTGCGCAAGACCTTCACCGATTTCGAGATCACGCCTGCCGAGCTGAACGGTATTCCCGTGCTGCGCATGGCGCTGACCCCGGCCAAACTGGCCGAAATTCGCGAATACTCGATCAAGCAGAACCTGACCACCGTCCGTAACCGGGTCAACGAGTTGGGTGTTGCCGAGCCGCTGGTTCAGCGTCAGGGTGCCAACCGCATCGTGGTCGAGCTGCCGGGTGTGCAGGACACGGCCGAAGCCAAGCGTATTCTGGGCAAGACCGCCAACCTCGAGTTCCGTCTGGGTGCAGGCCCGGATGATTCGAAGGGCACTACCGAGATGTTCGAATTCCGCGAGGGCGGACGTCCGGCAGCGGCGGTAGAGCGTGGTCTGATCATCACCGGCGACCAGGTGACTGACGCCAAGGCCAGTTTCGACGAGCATGGCCGTCCACAGGTGAACATCAACCTTGATGGTCACGGTGGCGAACTGATGAGTCGCGCAACCCGCAGCAATGTGGGTCGCAGCATGGCGGTGATCTTCATCGAGCAACGTCCGACCACCACCTACACCAGGCAGATGGTCAACGGCGTCGAAAAAGACGTGCCGGTGCAGACCTTCAAGGAAGAAAAGAAAATCATCAGCCTGGCGACCATCCAGTCGCCGCTGGGCAGTCAGTTCCGGATTACCGGTCTGAATGGTCAGGGTGAGTCTTCCGAGCTGGCGCTGCTGTTGCGCGCGGGTGGTCTGGCCGCGCCGATGTACTTCGCTGAAGAGCGCACCATCGGTCCGAGCCTGGGTGCCGACAACATCACCAAGGGTATCGACGCTTCCCTGTGGGGCATGCTGTTCGTATCCATCTTCATCATGGCGATCTACCGCTTCTTCGGTCTGATCGCTACCGTTGCCCTGGCCCTGAACATGGTCATGCTGCTGGCGCTGATGTCCTTGCTGGGTGCCACACTGACCCTGCCGGGTATCGCCGGTATCGTGTTGACCATGGGTATGGCGGTGGATGCCAACGTGTTGATCTTCTCGCGGATCCGTGAAGAGATCGCCAATGGCATGACGGTGCAACGCGCTATCAACGAAGGTTTCGATCGTGCCTACACGGCGATCCTCGACGCCAACCTGACGACGCTGCTGGTCGGCGGCATTCTCTTTGCGATGGGCACCGGCCCGGTCAAAGGGTTTGCGGTGACCATGTCGCTCGGGATCTTTACCTCGATGTTCACGGCCATCATGGTGACCCGCGCTATGGTCAACCTGATCTACGGCGGTCGTGACTTCAAGAAGTTGTGGATTTAAGGGGCTGCCATGTTACGTACCATCAACTTCATGGGCGTTCGCAATGTTGCGTTCGCCATCACGATGCTCCTTACCGCACTGGCGTTGTTCAGCTGGTTCCATAAAGGGCTCAACTTTGGTCTGGACTTCACCGGCGGTACGCTCATCGAGCTGACCTACGAGCGTCCTGCCGATCTGGGCAAGGTTCGTCAGGAGCTGGTTTCGGCCGGCTACCACGAAGCTGTTGTGCAGAGCTTTGGCGCCACGACTGACTTGCTGGTGCGCATGCCGGGTGAAGACCCGCAATTGGGCACTCAGGTCGCTGAAGCGCTGCGCAAGGCCGGTGCCGATAACCCGGCAGTGGTCAAGCGTGTCGAGTTCGTCGGCCCGCAGGTCGGCGAAGAGCTGCGTGATCAGGGTGGCCTCGGCATGCTGATGGCGCTGGGCGGTGTTCTGATCTACCTGGCGTTCCGCTTCCAGTGGAAGTTTGCCGTCGGCGCGATCATTTCGCTGATCCACGACGTGGTCGTGACGATGGGTATCCTGTCGTTCTTCCAGATTACTTTCGACCTGACGGTATTGGCGGCGGTGCTGGCGATCATCGGTTACTCGCTGAACGACACCATTGTGGTCTTCGACCGTGTTCGCGAAAACTTCCGCCTGCTGCGCAAGGCTTCGCTGATCGAGAATATCAACATCTCCACCACGCAGACATTGCTGCGCACCATTGCTACCTCGGTTTCGACCCTGTTGGCGATCTCTGCATTGTGGGCGTTCGGTGGCGACAGCCTGGAAGGCTTCTCCATTGCGTTGTTCATCGGTGTGCTGGCGGGTACCTACTCGTCGATCTACATCGCCAACGTGGTGCTGATCTGGCTGAACCTGACCACCGAGGACCTGATCCCTCCGGTGGTTGTCGAGAAGGCTGACGATCTCCCGTAGGTCCGGCCATCATAAAAAAGGCGCGAGTTCTGAACTCGCGCCTTTTTTTATGCTCCAAGGCTAGGCATTGCGCAGTCATGCTGCGTTTCGATTGGTCAGGAGGTTCAAGTGAACAAGTCTATGCTTGTTGGTGCTGTGTTAGGTGCTGCTGTGGTAACTGCTGGCGGCGCCGTTGCCACCTATAGCCTGGTCAAGGGTGGTCCTGAATACGCGGACGTATTGGCCGTCGAGCCAATCAATCAGCAGATCAAAACCCCCCGTGAAGTTTGCAAGGACGTAACCGTTACCCGTCAGGCGCCGGTCAAGGACCAGCACCAGATCGTGGGCAGCGTCATCGGCGCAGTTGCCGGTGGTCTGCTCGGCAATCAGGTCGGCGGCGGCAACGGCAAGAAGCTCGCAACCGTAGCAGGTGCGGTCGGTGGCGGTTACGCAGGTAATAAGGTGCAGGAAGGCATGCAGGAGCGTGATACCTACACTACGACGCAGAACCGTTGCACCACCGTTAACGATGTGAGCGACAAGGTGGTGGGCTACAACGTCAAGTACAAGCTGAACGAGAAGGTCGGTCAGGTTCGCATGGCGAGCGATCCAGGCAGCCGCATTCCGGTCGACAAAGAAGGTCAGCTGATACTGGGTCAGGCGCAATAACGCCTGCCGCTGAGCTTCTTCAAGGCATAAAAAAACCGGCGAAAGCCGGTTTTTTTACATCTGCAGCTTAGCGCTTGAGCGAGGCGGGCAGGTGCGGTGCGATGGCTGTCAGAACGGCCTTGAAGCACTTGGTGTTGCCGGCGACGATGTGGCCTTTTTCAAGGAAGTCGTGACCGCCGGTGAAATCGCTGACCAGGCCGCCTGCTTCCTGAATCAGCAGTGCGCCTGCGGCCATATCCCACTCGGACAGGCCCGACTCCCAGAACGCATCGAAACGACCGGCAGCGACATAGGCCAGGTCGAGGCTGGCAGCGCCTGCACGACGAATGCCGGCGGTCTGGCCGACCAGGCTGCGGAACATACCCAGGTAGTTTTCGAGGTTGTCCATCTGGTTGTCACGGAACGGGAAGCCCGTGCCCAGCAGGGCGCCTTCCAGGCTCTTGCGCTGGCTGACGCGCAGGCGGCGACCGTTCAGGGCTGCGCCGCGACCACGGCTGGCGGTGAATTCTTCCTGGCGAACCGGGTCCAGAATGACGGCGTGCTCAAGACGACCGCGGTATTTGCAGGCAATGCTGACTGCGAAGTGAGGAATGCCGCGAACGAAGTTGGTGGTGCCGTCCAGTGGGTCGATGATCCACAGGTAGTCGGTGCCTTCGCCGCTGCCTTCGTGCATGCCGCTTTCTTCGCCAAGGATGCCGTGAGTCGGATAGGCCTTGCGCAGGGCGGTGATGATGCTCAGCTCGGCGGCACGGTCGATCTCTGTGACGTAGTCTTTGGCTTCTTTTTCGTCAACCTTGATGGTATCCAAGCGCTCGATGGAGCGGAAAATCAATTCGCTGGCGCTGCGGGCGGCGCGCAGCGCGATATTCAGCATGGGCTGCATGGACAATTCACCTAAGGTTGTTAAAGAGAGCCGGGCATTCTATGGGCTGATTCGAATTATTTCCAGCCTTGCGTTGTTACGGTTGTCGGGTTCGCGTGTGTTTTTTTACCTCGCGGGCGGGCCGTCACGATCTTCAGGGGTGCACGGCTTCATAGCGCTAGGCGAGTCGTTTCTGTAAGATTTGCCCCCCTAATTCGCATCAGTGAGCATTCGCCTTGTTGCAGAACATCCGTGTTGTCCTGGTCGGCACTACCCATCCCGGAAATATCGGCGGTGCCGCTCGCGCCATGAAAAACATGGGGCTCACGCGTCTGGTACTGGTCGATCCTCGCATCTTTCCTTCGCCCGATGCCGATGCACGGGCGTCGGGCGCCACCGATATTCTCGAAGGCGCGCAGGTTGTTGCGACCCTTGAAGAGGCTTTGGTCGGCTGTCGTCTGGTGCTCGGCACCAGTGCGCGTGATCGCAGTCTGCCGTGGCCGTTGCTTGATCCGCGGGCGTCCGGTGAGAAAGTCATCGAGCAGGCCGGGGAGCGCGCTGAAGTGGCGCTGGTCTTTGGTCGCGAGCATGCCGGCCTGACCAACGAAGAACTGCAGCGCTGTCACTTCCATGTGCACATTCCGTCGGACCCCACGTTCAGCTCGCTCAACCTCGCCGCTGCCGTGCAAGTGCTCAGCTATGAAGTGCGCATGGCCTGGCTGGCGGCTTCGGTGCAGGCCGGCGAGGGCGAAACGCCCAAGGCCGCGTCGGCGCATAACGCCGAGCTGGCGACGATGGATGAGATGGAAGGTTTCTATGGTCATCTGGAAACCACGCTGGTGAACATCGGCTTCCTTGACCCGGAAAAACCGCGGCACCTGATGGCGCGGCTGCGCAGGCTGTTCGGTCGCAGTGAAGTGGAGCGCTCCGAGCTGAGTATTCTGCGCGGCGTCCTGACCGAAACCCAGAAAGCCGCACGCGGTGAACCCTACAAGCGGAAGGACCAGTAATGTTCGAGCGTCTGCGAGAAGACATTCAAAGCGTATTTCATCGCGACCCTGCGGCGCGCAATGCTTTTGAAGTGCTGACCTGCTACCCGGGCATGCATGCCATCTGGCTGCACCGTTTCGCTCATGTTCTGTGGCGCAATGGCTGGAAATGGCTTGCGCGAGTGGTGTCCAGCTTCGGTCGCTGGATGACCGGTGTCGAGATTCATCCGGGCGCACGCATAGGCCGTCGCTTCTTCATTGATCACGGCATGGGCATAGTGATCGGCGAAACCGCCGAAATCGGCAATGACGTGACGCTTTATCAGGGGGTGACCCTGGGCGGTACCAGCTGGAACGCCGGCAAGCGCCACCCCACGCTGGAAGACGGCGTGGTCGTGGGTGCCGGTGCCAAGGTGCTCGGGCCGTTTACCGTGGGTGCAGGCGCCAAGATCGGTTCCAATGCCGTGGTGACCAAGGCCGTGCCTGCGGGCGCGACTGCCGTGGGTATTCCGGGGCGCATCATCGTCAAGTCCGACGACGAAACCGAAGCCAGGCGCAAGGTCATGGCGGAAAAGCTTGGCTTCGATGCCTATGGTGTCAGTGGCGACATGCCAGACCCCATCGCCCGTGCCATCGGTCAGATGCTGGATCACCTGCAGGCGGTCGATGGCCGTCTTGAAGGCATGTGCGACGCCCTCGGCAGGCTGGGCAGCGATTATTGCGCCAAAGACCTTCCCGAGTTACGCAACGAGGTCTTCGACTGTGTCAAGGATGCTCGCGAAGACACCGTCGGCTAGCGTACCCAGACTGCGTGGCGCGTGCCATTGCGCCGCAGCTTTGCTATGATGCAGCCCGCACTTTTCGCTAATCCCGACTGTTTTACTTGGTCTAATAGTTGACTAATTTGCTCGGGAATAGCATACTCGCTCTCATTCCGAACCTCTGCGGTATACGCCATGCGACTGACTACTAAAGGCCGATACGCTGTGACAGCCATGCTTGACCTGGCGTTGCATGCGCAGAACGGGCCAGTGTCTCTGGCCGACATCTCCGAGCGGCAGGGTATTTCCCTGTCTTATCTCGAGCAGCTGTTCGCCAAACTGCGTCGCGGCAATCTGGTTTCCAGTGTTCGCGGTCCGGGCGGCGGTTATCAGCTGTCTCGTGACATGAAAGGCATCCAGGTCGCCCAAGTCGTCGACGCGGTCAATGAATCGGTCGATGCCACGCGTTGTCAGGGGCTGGGTGATTGCCACGCTGGCGATACCTGCCTGACCCACCACTTGTGGTGCGATCTGAGCCAGCAGATTCACGAATTTCTAAGCGGTATCAGCTTGGCGGATCTTGTCACTCGCCGTGAGGTACAAGAAGTCGCTCAGCGCCAGGATATGCGCCGTGGTCATAACCACACGTCGCAACTGGGTAAGATCGAAACGTCCGCCGTCGAATGAACGCAGATGAATGAGCGGTGCGCCTGCCTGATAGGAGAGCTTCAATGAAATTGCCGATTTACCTCGATTACTCCGCGACGACCCCGGTCGACCCGCGTGTCGCGCAGAAAATGATCGAATGCCTGACGGTCGAAGGAAACTTCGGCAACCCTGCATCGCGCTCCCACGTTTTTGGCTGGAAAGCTGAAGAGGCGGTCGAGAACGCGCGTCGTCAGGTCGCCGATCTGGTCAGTGCCGACCCTCGTGAAATCGTCTGGACTTCGGGTGCCACCGAATCCAACAACCTGGCGATCAAGGGTGTTGCGCATTTCTATGCCAGCAAAGGCAAGCACCTGATCACTTCGAAAGTTGAGCACAAGGCTGTGCTGGACACAACGCGCCAACTGGAGCGTGAAGGTTTTGAAGTGACCTACATCGAGCCGGGCGAAGACGGTCTGATCACGCCATCGATGATTGAAGCCGCACTGCGCGACGACACCATTCTGGTGTCGATCATGCACGTGAACAACGAAATCGGCACCATCAACGACATCGCTGCCATTGGTGAACTGACCCGTTCGCGTGGCGTGCTGTTCCACGTTGACGGTGCCCAGTCGACCGGCAAGGTTGAAATCGATCTGGCCAGCCTCAAGGTTGACCTCATGTCGTTTTCCGCACACAAGACCTACGGTCCGAAGGGTATCGGCGCGCTGTACGTCAGCCGCAAACCGCGGGTCCGCCTTGAAGCGGCCATGCACGGCGGTGGTCACGAGCGCGGCATGCGTTCCGGTACGCTGGCGACGCACCAGATTGTCGGTATGGGTGAAGCGTTCCGTATCGCCAAGGAAGAAATGGCCGCTGAAAGCGTGCGTATCAAAGCGCTGAGCGATCGCTTCTACAAGCAAGTCGAAAACCTGGAAGAGCTCTACGTCAACGGCAGCCTGACTGCCCGCGTACCGCACAACCTGAACCTGAGCTTCAACTATGTCGAAGGCGAGTCGCTGATCATGGCGCTCAAGGACCTGGCGGTATCGTCCGGTTCGGCCTGTACGTCGGCCTCGCTTGAGCCGTCGTATGTACTGCGCGCTCTGGGTCGTAACGACGAACTGGCGCACAGCTCGATTCGCTTCACCTTCGGTCGTTTCAGCACTGAAGAAGAGATCGATTACGCCGCGCAGAAGGTGTGCGAGGCTGTTACCAGGCTGCGTGCACTTTCGCCGCTGTGGGACATGTTCAAAGACGGCGTCGATATCTCCAAGATCGAGTGGGCGGCGCACTAACTTAAAGCTGCCTTCAAGACAGGTCATGTGCAACACCGGCGTGACCTGCAGAGCGGCTCCCTGATGTGAGAGGAACAGAATCATGGCTTACAGCGAAAAGGTCATCGACCACTACGAAAACCCGCGCAACGTCGGCAAGATGAACGCGGAAGACCCTGATGTGGGCACCGGCATGGTCGGCGCTCCTGCGTGCGGCGACGTGATGCGCCTGCAGATCAAGGTCAACGAGCACGGCGTTATCGAAGACGCCAAGTTCAAGACCTACGGCTGCGGCTCGGCAATTGCCTCCAGCTCGCTGGCCACCGAGTGGATGAAGGGCAAGACTCTGGATGAAGCAGAGACCATCAAAAACACTCAACTGGCTGAAGAGCTGGCGCTGCCTCCGGTAAAGATCCACTGCTCGGTACTCGCCGAAGACGCCATCAAGGCGGCTGTTCGTGACTATAAGCAGAAGAAAGGCCTGCTGTAAGCGGGTCTTCCAAAAGAAGTCAGAGACAAGTAAGGAGCTCCGATGGCTATCAGCATGACAGAAGCTGCCGCTAACCACGTACGCCGTTCCCTCGACGGGCGCGGCAAGGGTGATGGCGTTCGTCTGGGTGTTCGCACCACAGGCTGTTCAGGTCTCGCCTATGTGCTCGAGTTCGTCGATGAGGCGGCCAGCGAAGACACCGTATTTGAACTGCACGGTGTCAAGGTGATCATCGACCCGAAAAGCCTGGTCTATCTGGATGGCACCGAGCTCGATTTCGTGCGTGAAGGGTTGAACGAAGGCTTCAAGTTCAACAACCCCAATTCGCGCGGTGAGTGCGGCTGTGGCGAAAGCTTCAACGTCTGAGGCTCTTTATTGTGGGCAGTCCCTGTCATTTTGCCCTGTTCGAACTCAAGCCCGAGTTTCAGCTTGATCTCGACCAGTTGGCAAAGCGCTACCGTGAACTGGCGCGCAACGTCCACCCGGATCGCTTCGCTGACGCTCCCGAGCGTGAGCAGCGTCTGGCGCTGGAGCGTTCAGCCAGTCTCAATGAAGCCTATCAGACCCTGAAGAGCCCGCCGAAACGGGCGCGCTACCTTCTGGCAATGAATGGCAACGAGGTGCCGCTTGAGGTCACCGTGCACGATCCTGAATTTCTTCTGCAGCAGATGCAATTGCGCGAAGATCTTGAGGACTTGCAGGACGAGGCCGATCTTGCCGGGGTGGCGACCTTCAAGCGTCAGCTCAAGGTCGCTCAGGACGAGTTGAACCAGAGCTTCGCTGCCTGTTGGAATGACGCTGCACAGCGCGAGCACGCTGAAAAGCTGATGCGGCGTATGCAGTTTCTCGACAAGCTTTCTCACGAAGTGCGCCAGTTAGAAGAGCGCCTCGACGATTAACCCCGCGCAGCCCCGGCTGCGCGCCAGTGATTATTCTGAACAGCATGGCCTTACTGCAAATCGCCGAACCCGGCCTGAGTCCTCAACCGCACCAGCGTCGACTGGCTGTGGGTATCGACCTTGGCACCACCAATTCTCTGGTTGCTGCAGTGCGCAGCGGCCTGTCCGAACCGCTGGCCGATGCAGAAGGGCAGGTTATCCTGCCGTCTGCCGTTCGCTATCACGCGGATCGCGTCGAAGTGGGGCAGGCGGCGAAAGCCGCGGCCTCGCAGGACCCGTTCAACACCGTGCTGTCAGTCAAGCGCCTGATGGGCCGTGGCCTGTCCGACGTCAAGCAGTTGGGTGAGCAGTTGCCTTACCGCTTCGTCGGCGGTGAATCGCACATGCCGTTCATCGACACTGTTCAGGGGGCTAAAAGCCCGGTTGAAGTGTCTGCCGACATTCTCAAGGTGTTGCGTCAGCGTGCTGAGGCGGCGCTGGGCGGCGAACTGGTCGGTGCGGTCATCACTGTTCCGGCCTATTTCGACGACTCTCAGCGTCAGGCGACCAAAGATGCCGCCAAGCTGGCCGGCCTGAACGTGCTGCGCCTGCTCAATGAGCCGACCGCTGCGGCTGTTGCCTACGGCTTGGACCAGAAAGCCGAGGGCGTGATCGCCATCTACGACCTGGGCGGCGGGACCTTTGATATTTCGATCCTGCGCCTGACGGGCGGCGTCTTTGAAGTACTGGCCACCGGCGGTGATACCGCGCTGGGCGGTGACGATTTCGATCATGCGATTGCCAGCTGGATCGTCGCCGACGCCGGCCTGTCTGCCGATCTGGACCCTTCCGCACAGCGCAGCCTGTTACAGGCGGCCTGCTCGGCCAAGGAAGCGCTGACCGACGCCGAGTTCGTCGAGGTTGCTCATGGCGATTGGCGCGGCACCCTGACTCGCGACGCGCTCAATGCGCTGATCGAGCCGATGATCGCGCGTAGCCTGAAAGCCTGCCGTCGTGCGGTGCGTGACACCGGCATCGAGCTTGAAGAAGTCGAGGCGGTGGTCATGGTCGGTGGTTCGACCCGTGTTCCGCGTGTGCGTGAGGCCGTCGCTGAATTGTTCGGCCGTCAGCCGCTGACCCAGATTGACCCGGATCAAGTGGTGGCCATTGGGGCTGCGATCCAGGCCGATACACTGGCAGGCAACAAGCGTGATGGCGGCGAACTGCTGTTGCTCGACGTGATTCCGCTTTCGCTGGGGCTCGAAACCATGGGCGGGCTCATGGAAAAGGTCATTCCGCGCAACACCACGATCCCGGTAGCGCGTGGCCAGGAATTCACCACTTACAAAGATGGCCAGACGGCCATGAAAATTCATGTTCTGCAGGGCGAGCGCGAGCTGGTCAGCGATTGCCGTTCCCTGGCGCGTTTTGAATTGCGTGGCATCCCGCCGATGGTCGCGGGTGCGGCAAAGATTCGTGTCACCTTCCAGGTCGATGCAGACGGTTTGCTCAGCGTTTCGGCGCGTGAAATGGGCTCGGGTATCGAGTCGAGCATCCAGGTCAAGCCGTCCTACGGCCTGACTGATGGCGAAATCACCCGCATGCTCAAGGATTCCTTCGCGTACGCCGGTGACGACAAGGTTGCCCGCGTGCTGCGTGAGCATCAGGTTGACGCCGAGCGTCTGCTTGAAGCCGTTCAGGGCGCGCTGGACGCCGATGGCGAGCGTCTTCTCGACGAAGAAGAGCGCCTGGTTATCAACCTGCAGATGGACGAACTCCGTGAACTGATGCAAGGCACCGATGGTTATGCCATCGAGCAGCAGACCAAGCGTCTGTCGCAGGTGACCGATGCATTTGCTGCCCGACGCCTAGATTCGACGGTAAAAGCCGCACTGGCCGGGCGCAACTTGAATGAGATTGAGGAATAACTGATGCCGCAGGTAATTTTTCTGCCCCACGACAAGCTTTGCCCGGACGGGCTGGTTGTAGAAGCTGAGCCCGGTACGTCTATTCTCGAGATCGCCCACGAGCACCACATCGAGATCGAGAGCGCCTGTGGTGGCGTGTGTGCCTGCACTACCTGTCACTGTGTCATTCGCGAAGGTTTCAGTTCGCTGAATGAAGCGGACGAGCTGGAAGAGGACATGCTCGACAAAGCCTGGGGCCTGGAAGCGCAATCGCGTCTATCCTGTCAGGCAATTGTCGGCACAGAAGACCTGACCGTCGAAATTCCCAAGTATTCGCTCAACCACGCTGCCGAAGCGCCGCACTGATTCAAGGATTGCTCATGAGTCTCAAATGGGTTGATGTGCAGGAAATTGCTATCCAGCTGGCTGAAAGCCACCCGGAAGTAAATCCGCTCACTGTGAGTTTCCCCAAGCTGCGTGGCCTGGTGATGGCCTTGCCTGAATTCGATGACCACCCGGACCGCAGCGGGGAAAAAGTCCTCGAAGCGATCCAGACATTGTGGATCGAAGAGCTGGATTGACGTTCAGTAACGTACGCCGTTAGGCAATACACCAGAACCCGCGTATAATTCGCGGGTTTAATTTTTCGCTTCAATCACTGTTTCTGGAGTTTCACCATGGCTGTTCAACGTACTTTCTCCATCATCAAGCCTGACGCCGTTGCAAAGAACGTAATCGGCGAGATCACCACTCGTTTCGAAAAAGCCGGTCTGCGCGTTGTCGCTTCCAAACTGAAGCAGCTGTCCAAGGCCGAAGCTGAAGGTTTCTACGCTGAGCACAGCGCTCGTGGTTTCTTCGGCGACCTGGTTGCTTTCATGATCTCCGGCCCGGTTGTCGTTCAGGTTCTGGAAGGCGAAAACGCTATCGCTCTGAACCGTGAGCTGATGGGCGCTACCAACCCTAAAGAAGCTGCTGCCGGCACCATCCGCGCTGACTTCGCTGATTCCATCGACGCCAACGCTGTACACGGTTCCGATTCGGAAGCCGCCGCTGCTCGCGAAATCTCGTACTTCTTCGCAGCTACCGAAGTAACCGCTCGCTAAGTCATTTTTGACTGACTAGTGAAGGGTGAATTCATGATTGCATCGACTGGTAAAACCAACCTGCTGGGGCTGACTCAACAGGAAATGGAGAAATTCTTCGACTCTATCGGGGAGAAGCGCTTCCGTGCCGGTCAGGTCATGAAGTGGATTCACCACTTCGGCGTCGATGATTTCGACGCAATGACGAACGTCAGCAAGGCCCTGCGCGAGAAGCTCAAGGCCTGCGCTGAAGTTCGCGGTCCTGAAGTGGTCAGCGAGGACATCTCCACCGACGGCACCCGCAAGTGGGTGGTGCGTGTAGAGTCCGGCAGCTGTGTCGAGACCGTTTATATTCCGCAGGGCAAGCGTGGCACCTTGTGTGTTTCGTCCCAGGCGGGCTGTGCCCTGGATTGCAGTTTCTGCTCCACCGGCAAACAAGGCTTCAACAGCAACCTCACCGCCGCCGAAGTTATCGGCCAGGTGTGGATTGCCAACAAATCCTTTGGCAGCGTCCCGGCTACCGTCGACCGTGCCATCACCAACGTGGTGATGATGGGCATGGGTGAGCCGCTGCTGAATTTCGACAATGTCATTGCCGCCATGCGTCTGATGATGGATGACCTGGGGTATGGCATTTCCAAGCGCCGGGTGACGTTATCCACCTCCGGTGTGGTGCCGATGATCGACGAGCTTTCCAGGCATATCGACGTCTCGCTGGCCCTGTCGCTGCACGCGCCGAACGACGCGCTGCGCAACCAGTTGGTGCCGATTAACAAGAAATACCCGTTGCAGATGCTTCTTGAGTCCTGCCGTCGCTACATGTCCAGTCTGGGCGAAAAACGTGTGCTCACCATCGAGTACACCATGCTCAAGGACATCAACGACAAGGTCGAGCACGCGGTCGAGATGATCGAGTTGCTCAAGGACACACCTTGCAAGATCAACCTGATCCCGTTCAACCCGTTTCCGCACTCCGGTTACGAGCGCCCAAGCAATAACGCAATCCGTCGTTTTCAGGACCTGTTGCATCAGGCCGGTTATAACGTCACTGTGCGCACCACGCGCGGTGAAGACATCGATGCTGCATGCGGCCAGTTGGTCGGGCAGGTGATGGATCGCACGCGCCGTAGTGAACGCTACATTGCTGTGCGTGAGTTGAGCGCCGACGTCGATACGGCGCCGGCTGCAGCCACTCGAACCTGACTGCGAACCTGACCGAGAGAGACTCCATGTCTGTGCGTGCCTCGTTGCTGCTATGTGCTGTCGTGTTGCTGACGGGGTGCGTGTCCACGGGCAACGTCAACCCGATGACCACGACGCAGGGGCGTGAAGAGGCGCGCAGGGCCTACGTGCAGCTGGGGCTCGGCTACTTCGAGCAGGGTCAGACCGAGCGCGCCAAGGTTCCGCTGAAAAAGGCACTTGAGCTCGACAGTTCAGATGCGCAGGCCAATGCTGCGCTGGCGCTGGTGTTTCAGACCGAAATGGAGCCGCAACTGGCCGAGCAATACTTTCGCAAGGCGCTGGCTTCCAGTAACAACGAAACACGCATCGTCAATAATTACGGCAGCTTTCTGTTCGAGCAAAAGCGTTACCAGGAAGCTTACGAGCGGTTTGAGCAGGCCGCTGCCGACAACCTGTATCCTGAGCGGTCACGGGTCTTTGAAAGTCTGGGCATGACCTCGCTCAAGCTGGGCAATCGTGAGCAGGCCCGCGAGCAATTCACCAAGGCGCTGCGTCTGGATCGTCAACAGCCGCGTTCGTTACTGGAAATGGCTCAGTTGTATTACGAAGACAGGCAATATGTGCCCGCACGTGATTATTACGACCGTTTTAGCCAACTCAGTGAGCAAAATGCACGTAGTCTATTGCTCGGCACACGTTTGGCGAAGGTCTACGATGACCGCAACAAGGCAGCCAGCTATGGCCTGCAATTGAAAAGACTCTATCCCGGTACGCCGGAATATCAGCAATACCTGTCGGAGCAATGATGAAAGCGGCGCATCCCGAAGTTGTAGCAACCACCCGCGTGAACCCTGGAGAAACACTGCGCCAGGCCCGCGAGAGCAGGAGCTGGTCGCTGCCAGATGTGGCTTTGAGGCTGAACCTCACCGTGACCTCCCTGAGCAATCTGGAGAACGGTAATTTTGAAAAGTTGCCTGGGCATACGTTTGCCCGGGGCTATGTGCGTGCCTACGCCAAACTGCTTGGCCTTGATCAGACCGCGCTGGTCGAACAGTTCGACCAGTTTACCGGCACCGACGGCAAGGGCAGCTCTGTTCACGCCCTGGGCCGTATCGAAGAGCCTGTCAGGCTGTCACACAACATTCTGCGTATCGTCAGTCTTTTATTGCTGGTCATACTGGTCGGTGGCGGGTTTGTCTGGTGGCAGGATCAGGCTTCATTGCGCGGCAAGGATCAGTCCGGGCTGAACATGGAGCACGTCGAGGTCGAGAGCGCCGACGGCACTACCCAGATCCACCCGCTCGACGAGCCGGAAGAGCCTGCCGTGGTTGAAGCCCCGCCCGCAGGTCAGACCTCGTTGCCGCTGAACGCTGGTGCGCCTGCCAGTGAGGCACCGAGCGCTGCCCCTGCTGCCCCTGCTTCCGGTCATGCTACTGCTCAGTCGCAGGCCCCTGCTGTGGCGACACCGCCTGTCAGCACCACACAAGCGCCAGTGGCGTCGCCCAACGTACCGTCCATGCCGACGACCCCTGCCGAGCAACCCGCGCCTGTCATGGCCGGTGCCGGTCAGGTCAGCGTGCAGTTTGTCGCCGATTGCTGGACCCAGGTCACTGACGGAAACGGTAAAGTGCTGGTCAGCGGCCTCAAGCGCAAGGGCGAGACCCTCGACGTCAGCGGCAAGCCACCTTTGACCCTGCGTCTGGGCTTCGCGCGCGGTGCGCAGGTCAGCTATAACGGTCAGGCGGTAGACGTGGCACCTTTCACCAGCGGCGAGACTGCTCGCCTGAAGCTAGGGCAATAAGTCATGCACGGCGAATCTCCGATCAAGCGTCGCGAATCCCGAAAAATATGGGTCGGTTCTGTACCGGTCGGCGGCGATGCGCCGATTGCTGTGCAGAGCATGACCAACAGCGATACCAATGATGTGGCGGCCACTGTTGCGCAGATCAATCGTCTGGAAGCGGCCGGTGTCGATATCGTGCGCATCTCCGTACCGGACATGGATGCTGCCGAGGCTTTCGGTCGCATCAAGCAACTGGTCAAGGTGCCACTGGTCGCCGATATCCATTTCGATTACCGCATCGCGTTGCGCGTGGCAGAGCTGGGTGTCGACTGTCTGCGTATCAACCCTGGCAACATCGGTCGTGAAGACCGCGTGCGCGCGGTTGTCGACGCGGCGCGTGATCGCGGCATACCGATCCGTATCGGCGTCAACGCCGGTTCGCTGGAAAAAGACCTGCAGAAGAAGTATGGCGAGCCCACGCCAGAGGCGTTGGTAGAGTCGGCGCTGCGTCATGTGGAGCACCTTGAGCGCCTGAACTTCAAGGACTTCAAGGTCAGCGTCAAGGCCTCCGATGTGTTCATGGCGGTCGCTGCTTATCGCCTGCTGGCCAAACAGATTGTCCAGCCGCTGCATCTGGGAATCACCGAAGCCGGTGGCTTGCGTTCGGGCACCGTGAAATCGGCTGTCGGTCTCGGTATGCTGCTTGCCGAAGGGATTGGCGATACTATCCGCATCTCGCTGGCCGCTGACCCGGTCGAAGAGGTGAAGGTCGGGTATGACATTCTCAAATCGTTGCGCCTTCGTTCCCGTGGGATCAACTTCATCGCCTGTCCGAGCTGCTCGCGGCAGAACTTTGATGTGGTCAAGACCATGAACGAGCTGGAAGGTCGCCTCGAAGATTTGCTGGTGCCACTTGATGTCGCGGTGATCGGCTGTGTGGTCAACGGTCCTGGCGAAGCCAAGGAGGCGCATATCGGCCTCACGGGCGGTACGCCGAACCTGATCTACATCGACGGCAAGCCCGCGCAGAAACTGACCAATGACAATCTCGTGGATGAGCTTGAACGCTTGATTCGCGAGAAAGCGGCCGAAAAGACCGCAGCCGACGCCTCGGTCATCGTGCGCGGCTAACCAGGATTGCTAAGGATTTTCTGTGAGTAAGTCTCTACAAGCCATTCGTGGCATGAACGACATTCTGCCCGAGCAGACGCCCCTGTGGCGTCACTTTGAGGGCACTGTTTCGCGTTTGCTGGATAACTACGGTTACCGGCAGATTCGTATGCCTGTCGTCGAATTTACCGACCTGTTCAAGCGCTCTATCGGCGAAGTGACCGATATCGTCGAAAAAGAGATGTACACCTTCGCCGACCGTAACGGCGACTCTCTGACCCTGCGCCCGGAAGGCACTGCCGCCTGTGTGCGTGCGGTTCTTGAACACGGTATTACCGGTGGCGGTCAGGTTCAGAAACTGTGGTACATCGGGCCGATGTTTCGCCACGAGCGTCCACAGAAAGGCCGCTATCGCCAGTTTCACCAGATCGGTGTCGAGGTTTTCAATCTTGACGGCCCGGACATCGATGCAGAACTGATCGTCATGACCTGGCGGCTGTGGGGCATGCTGGGCATTCGCAATGCGGTCAAGCTTGAGCTGAACAGCCTGGGCACCAGCGAGGCGCGTGCGCGTTACCGCGATGCGCTGGTCGAGTTTCTTTCGGCCCATCTTGATCAACTGGATGAAGACAGCCAGCGTCGCCTGAAAACCAATCCGCTGCGTGTACTGGACACCAAACACCCTGAAACCCAGGCTGTGCTGGTCGATGCGCCCAAGCTGGCGGATTACCTGGATGACGAGTCGCGCATCCACTTCGACGGCCTCAAGGCCCGTCTGGACGCCGCCGGCATTCCTTATGTCATCAACCCCAAGCTGGTACGCGGGCTGGATTACTACAGCAAGACTGTTTTCGAATGGGTCACTGATCAACTGGGTGCCCAGGGTACGGTCTGCGCGGGCGGTCGTTACGACGGTCTGGTCGAGCAGATGGGCGGCAAGCCCACTGCCGGCGTCGGTTTTGCAATGGGCATCGAGCGGCTGGTATTGCTGCTTGAAACCCTTGAGCAGGTTCCCGAAGAAATTGCCCGTCAGGTCGATGTCTACCTGTGTGCCTTCGGCGAAGCGGCCGAACTGGCTGCGCTGGCGCTGACCGAACAGGTCCGTGACCGGTTGCCCAACCTGCGCCTGCAGGTCAACGCCGGTGCGGGCAGCTTCAAGAGCCAGTTCAAGAAGGCTGACAAGAGCGGCGCGCTGTACGCGCTGATCCTCGGTGAAGAAGAACTGGCTGCAAAGATCATAGGCGTCAAACCCCTGCGTGGTCAGGGTGAACAACAAAATATTGCCTGGGACGCTCTGTCAGAGCACCTGGCCTCCTGCGTTGTGCAGGGTTGAAGCTGATTAACAGCCGTTTTGCGAATAGGAGTATTGGGGTGTCGGGTACCGAAGATGAAGAGCTGGCGGTAATGAAGGACTGGTGGCAGCGCAACGGCAAACCTTTGCTGACCGGTGGTTTGCTGGCGCTGGTTGTGGTCTTGGGTTGGCAGTTCTGGCACAGGTATCAAGCCAGCCAGTCGCAGGGCGCCTCGATGCTTTATCAGCAACTGCTGGAAACCGCATTGACGCCAAGTGGTCAGGCCGACACCGCGCGTGTTGCCGAGATATCCGGCAAACTGAAGAGCGAATTCGGTGGCACTACCTATGCACAGTTCGGTAGCCTGTTCGTCGCTAAGGTGGCGGTCGATGCCGGCAAGCTGGACGACGCTGCTGCCGAGCTGAAAGCCGTGGCCGACAAGCCTGCCAACGACACGCTGGGTGAAATCGCCCGTCAGCGTCTGGCTCGCGTGCTGGCTGCGCAGAACAAGACCGATGACGCGCTGAAACTGCTCGCCGGCGATGCCGACAAGGCATTCCTCGCCAGTCGTGAAGAACTCAAGGGTGACCTGCTCGAGCAGCTGGGTCGTACCGACGAGGCACATGCTGCATACCAAAAGGCCAAATCTGCGCTGTCCGAAGACGCAGCGGTAGGCGGCCTGCAAATGAAGCTCGACGATCTGGCGAAAGGGGATGCGTGACGTGATTCGTTGGAAACATGCAGCATTGCTGGCTCTGGCCATTCTGGCCGCGGGTTGCAGCAGCAACAGCAAAAAGGAATTGCCTCCGGCCGAGCTGACCGACTTCAAAGAAGAAGTGGTTCTGCACAAGCAGTGGAGCCGTTCGATTGGTGACGGCCAGGGCAAGACCTACAACATGATGGTCCCGGCCATTGATGGCGACCGTATTTATGCGGCTGACGTCACTGGCGAAGTTTTTTCGCTGGATCGTCTGACCGGTGACGTGATCTGGAAGAAAGATCTCGATCTTCCGGTTTCCGGCGCTGTAGGTGTGGGCTACGGCCTGGTGATGATCGGCACCCTCAAGGGTGAAGTGGTCGCCATGGACGCCTCGACCGGCGAAGAAAAATGGCGCGCCCGCGTAACCAGTGAAGTGCTGGCTCCGCCTGCCACCAACGGTTCCGTGGTTGTGGTTCAGACTCAGGATGACCGTGTTGTCGGCTTTGATGCCTCCACCGGCTCCCAGCTCTGGATCTACGAAAGCACGCCAGCGGTGCTGACACTGCGCGGCACCGGTGCTCCACTGGCCACCAACCGCCTCGCTGTAGCGGGTCTGTCGACCGGCAAAGTCGTCGCGCTGGATATTTCCAATGGCGTGCCGATCTGGGAACAGCGCGTAGCGATCCCTAAAGGTCGCTCGGAACTGGACCGCGTGGTCGATATCGACGGTGGCCTGCTGCTGTCCGGCGGTACACTGTACGTCGCTACCTATCAGGGTCGAGTTGCCGGCCTGGAACTGGAAAGCGGTCGTGTGCTGTGGCAGCGTGATGCTTCAAGCTACTCGGGCGTTGCCCAAGGCTTTGGCAGTGTTTACGCAACCCTGGCCTCCGGCACTGTCGAAGGCATCGACGAGCGCTCGTCCTCTGCACTGTGGAGCAACGAATCGCTGGCTCGCCGCCAACTGGGCGCACCGGAAGTGTATTCAAGCTATGTAGCAGTGGGTGACATGGAAGGCTACCTTCACCTGTTGAGCCAGGTCGACGGTCGTTTTGTCGGTCGCGAGCGCATTGACAGCGACGGCCTGCGTGCTCGTCCGCTGGTGGTTGGGGACATGATTTACGTGTATGGCAACAGCGGCAAACTGGAAGCGCTGTCCATCAAGCAATAAGTGTCCATGCCCGGGGCTGCTGGCCCCGGGTGCCCTTGCTCAGGCAAGGCTGCGGTGTGCACCGCTCCGAACTCCGGCCGCTGCCCTGCAGCGGCTTTTGTATTTTCTGAAATAACGAAGTGGAGAGCCTAATGGTTCCCGTAATCGCCCTGGTGGGTCGACCGAACGTCGGCAAGTCCACCATGTTCAACCGCCTGACCAGGACCCGCGACGCTATTGTCGGCGATCTGTCCGGTCTTACCCGTGATCGCCAATACGGAGAGGCGAAGTGGCAAGGGCGCTCCTATATTCTGATCGACACCGGCGGTATTTCCGGTGACGAGCATGGCATGGACGAAAAAATGGCCGAGCAATCGCTGCTCGCCATTGAAGAAGCCGATGTGGTGCTGTTTCTGGTGGACGCCCGTGCGGGCTATACCGCCGCTGATCAGATGATTGGTGAGCACCTGCGCAAGCGCAACAAACGTTCTTACGTGGTTGCCAACAAGATCGACAACATCGATGAGAACCTGGCGCGTGCCGAGTTCAGCCCGATGGGGCTGGGCGATGCCATTCCGGTGGCCGGTGCCCACGGTCGCGGCATCTCGCAGATGCTCGAAATCGCCCTGCGCGAATTCCCCAAGGACGAGGATGAGCTCGAAGAAGGTGAAGTCGAGGAAGTTGCCGAAGGTCAGGAAGCCAAGCGCATTCCCGGCCCGAGCGAAAAAGACGGCATCAAGATCGCTATCATCGGCCGCCCGAACGTCGGCAAATCGACGCTGGTCAACCGTATGCTCGGCGAAGACCGGGTTATCGTCTATGACGAGCCCGGCACCACCCGCGACAGTATCTACATTCCCTTCGAGCGTAACGAAGAGAAGTACACGCTGATCGACACCGCCGGTGTGCGCAAGCGCGGCAAGATCCACGAAGAAGTAGAAAAGTTCTCCGTGGTCAAGACGCTGCAGGCCATCAAGGACGCCAACGTGGTGATCTTCGTGATGGACGCCCGTGAAGGTGTGGTCGACCACGACCTCAACCTGCTGGGCTTCGCACTTGAAGCGGGGCGTGCACTGGTCATCGCACTGAACAAGTGGGATGGCATGACGCCGGGCGAACGTGACTTCGTGAAAATCGAGCTGGAACGCCGATTGTTCTTCGTTGATTTCGCGGATATCCACTTCATCTCGGCCTTGCATGGCACGGGCGTGGGTAACCTGTATCAGTCGGTACAGAACTCGTTCAAATCTGCGGTAACGCGCTGGCCTACCAGCCGCCTGACCCAGATTCTGGAAGATGCGGTCAGCGAGCACGCACCACCGATGGTCGGCAGCCGCCGCATCAAGCTGCGCTACGCTCACTTGGGCGGCGCCAACCCGCCGTTGATCGTGATTCACGGTAATCAGGTCGAAAAAGTACCCAAGTCCTACGTCCGTTACCTGGAAAACACCTATCGCCGTGTGCTCAAGCTGGTCGGTACGCCGATCCGCATCGAGTTCAAGGGTGGCGAGAACCCGTATGAAGGCAACAAGAACACGCTGACTGACCGTCAGGTCAACAAGAAGCGTCGAATGATGTCGCACCACAAGAAAGCTGACAAGAAGCGCCGCGACAAGCGCTGAGTCAGCCACTTCAAAAAGGGCGCTTCGGCGCCTTTTTTTGTACGTGTTTTTTGAGCTATTCTGGTTGGCCCGGGCCGTTCTGGTTGCGGAGAGATTGCAGGGAAAGGGTTTCATGATCGACAGCAAGTTGCCCAATGTGGGCACCACTATCTTCACCGTCATGTCACAACTGGCCGCCGAAACCGGCGCGATCAACCTGTCCCAGGGGTTTCCCGATTTTGACGGGCCGCAGGCGCTGCGCGATGCGGTCTGCCGACATATCACTCAAGGCCATAACCAATATTCACCCATGACCGGTCTGCCTGCACTTCGTCAGCAGGTCGCGGCCAAGATCGCTCGCAGCTATGGGCGTGAGATCAACCCGGACAGCGAAATCACCATAACGCCCGGCGCGACCCAGGCGATTTTCTGCGCCATCCATTCGGTCATTCGTCCCGGCGACGAAGTCATCATTTTTGACCCGTGCTACGACAGCTACGAGCCTGCGGTGGAGCTGGCCGGTGGGCGCTGCGTGCATGTGCAACTTGGGCTGGACGACTTCTCCATCGACTGGCAAAAACTCAGCGATGCACTGAGCCCGCGCACGCGCATGATCGTCATCAACAGCCCGCATAACCCGAGCGGCGCACTGATCAGCCGTGCCGAGCTGGATCGGCTGGCGGCGCTGATTGCCGACCGTGACATCTACCTGCTCAGCGATGAGGTGTACGAACATCTGGTCTTCGACGGCGCGCGGCATGTCAGCGTGCTTGATCACGATGAGTTGTATCAGCGTGCGTTTGTGGTCAGCTCGTTCGGCAAGACCTATCACGTCACCGGCTGGAAAACCGGCTATGTGGTCGCGCCGCCAGCGTTGACCGCCGAGTTGCGCAAGGTGCATCAGTACGTCAGTTTTTGTGGCGTGACACCGCTGCAATACGCACTGGCCGACTTCATGGCCGAGCATCCCGAGCATGTTGATGAGCTGCCGGGGTTCTATCAGGCCAAGCGGGATTACTTCTGTAATCAGTTGGCGGATTCACGTTTCAGCTTCAAGCCAGTTGGCGGTACGTATTTCCAGTTGGTGGATTACTCGCAGATCAGGCCTGACCTGAACGATGTCGACATGGCCCTGTGGATGACCCGTGAGCACGGCGTGGCGAGCATTCCCATTTCTGTGTTCTATCAGAGCCCGCCGTCTGGGCAGCGCTTGATCCGCCTGTGCTTTGCCAAACAGGAAGACACGCTGCGTCTGGCTGCGGAGAAACTATGCGCGATATAAGCGATCTGCCAAACCTGAACATCGCGCTGATTCAGACGACTCTGGCGTGGCATGACCGCGAAGCCAATTTCGAACATTTCGCGCCGTTGCTGGATCAGGCGCAAGGTGTCGATCTGGTGATCCTGCCTGAAATGTTCACCACCGGGTTTTCGATGGAGTCCGAGATGCTGGCGGAACCGGAGGCTGGGCCGACATCGACGTGGTTACTGGCACAAGCCAAGCGCATCAATGCGGTTGTGACCGGCAGTGTGATTATTCGCGACGCCGATGGCAGTCATCGTAATCGCCTGCTGTGGGCGCGGCCGGATGGCGAGTTGTTGCACTACGACAAGCGCCACCTGTTTCGCATGGCCAGCGAGCACGAGCATTACACGCCGGGCGAGCGCCAGGTGACGTTTGAGCTCAATGGTTGGCGTATCCGGCCGCTGATCTGCTACGACCTGCGTTTCCCGGTATGGAGCCGTGATGCAGAGGGTACGGACCTGTTGCTGTACACCGCCAACTGGCCCGGCGCTCGACGTTTGCACTGGAACCGGTTGCTACCTGCCAGGGCGATTGAAAACCTGTGTTACGTTGCGGCGGTCAATCGGGTCGGGTCTGACGGCAAGGGCTTCGCGTACACCGGTGACAGTCAGGTTCTGGATTTTCAGGGTGAGAGCCTGTTGGGCGTCGGAGAAGCTGACGGCGTCTTTCGCGCAACACTGAGTGCCTCGGACCTGCAGGCCTATCGCACGCGCTTTCCAGCAGGGCTGGACGCTGACTCTTTTAATATTCAATAAAATTACTTCAGAATGTTACGAGTCGGCCGATAGGCTGTTCAGAACCCTAGGAGACCGTCATGACTACCATCAATACTTCTACACTGAACAGCTACGCCAGCTCGTTGACGATCGCGGTCAAGCCTACCGACGCCGAAGCAACCAAGGCGGCTGCTACTGCGACGACCACCACTGAGACAGAGAAAAGCTCGGATCAGGCTTCCACCGAAGGCGGCAAGGCTGTTGCAGCAGGTGGTGGTGGCAGCGTTGGCGGTTCGAGCCAGTCGGCCCTCGATGATACGATCGAGAAAATAAAGCAGCAGATTAAAGATGCTCAGAAGCAGCTCGCCCAGCAGCAGGCGCAACTGGCAGCAGCGCAAAGCGGCAAAGGGACACCTGAGGAAAAGGCCATGAAAGCCCTTGCGATCCAGGCTCAGATCTCTGCGACCAGCGCCACCTTGCAGACCCTGCAAGGCTCGCTTTTGCAACTGGAGACTCAGCGTGGTGTAAATACCACGGCGTGATACACACGGCTCACATGCCAATACCTTGAAGTGCTGGCCTGCAGCAGGTGACGCTCTGCGGCCGCGCTTGATCGTGCGCTGCAAAGCGTCTATGCAGTACTGATAACCCTCGCTCTTACTCGCTTACGTTCATGAACTTTTTGGCCCATTCGACGTAGTCTTCGGGCTGGGTATAGGTGTGGGTCAGTTCTGTCGCGCTCATGTTCGACTCGCTGCCCAGTATCTGGCGTTGCTCGCGCAGGCAGTCGTAAGTGGCCTTGATCGCAGCAAAGTAAGCAGCGTGGCCATGCACGCAGACCCTCACTCCCATTTCGGCAAGGCGCGCGTTGTCGTGCAGCTCCGGGTTGCCGTAGGTCACCAGCATCAGTGGCACGGTAATGCCTTCTGATATCTGTGCCAGGTGATCAAAGTCACGAATGCCGACGATGGTGATGCCGTCAGCCCCGGCAGCCTGGTACTGCTGCACACGGCTGATGGCTTCCTGAACCGGGATGATCGCCGCATTGGTGCGGGCAAAGATCGACATTTCCGGATCGACGCGTGCTTCCAGTGCCGCGCGGATTTTGCCAACGCCTTCAGCGGTGGAAATCAGGTCCGTGGATTTGCGCCCGAATTGCGCAGGCAGCAGGGTGTCTTCGATGGTCAGTGCCGAAATACCTGCACGCTCCAGTTCCACAACGGTACGCATGACGTTAAGGGCATTGCCATAACCATGGTCTGCGTCCGCGATCACTGGAAGTTGCGCGACGCGACCGATGCGCGTGGCCTGTTCGACGAATTCGCTGAGCGTGATCAGTGCGAAATCAGGGGCTGCCAGTACTTGCAGCGAAGCGACAGAGCCGCCGAGGATGCCTACTTCAAAACCCAGGTCTGCCGCGATTCGCGCTGACATGGGGTCAAATACCGAGGCCGTGTGAAAGCACGAGTTCGACGAGGTAAGCGCACGGAAACTGCGGCGCAAATCTTGATGGGAAGCCTTGGGCATAATCGCTCCAAATGTGATTGGATCAGCTCAGCATTACCGAGGCCGATAGTAATTTCAATGCACGGTGAGTCTGCCCGAGCATTCTTTTCGTCCGGAAATCAATGCAGTGGTCGTCTTGGTTTTTATAAGAAAGGTGTCGCTGGCAGGAAAGTCCGGAGCGGCACCGTCAGCATATGAATTGCTGTTGGATTATGGCCATTCTCGGATAAGGGCAGCATGCTACCACAGCATAAATGAAAAAGATTATGCCGAAACAGGCAGGGTCATGCACAGACTGCAAGAGGCTGAGCTGACAGGCTTGCGAGAGGAGGAGGGCGTTTCAGAACAGATCATGTGATGGCGGACTTGCGTCCGCCATCGTCATTGTCGACTCAGGCTGCTTTGGCCTGGGCCTGGCTCAGCGAGCGGTTCAATGCGCTGAACAGGGCGCGGAAGCTGGCCGTGGTGATGTTTTCGTCAATACCCACGCCGTGCACGGCACGGTCGCCATTCACGCGCAATTCGATATAGGCAGCGGCCTTGGCCGTGGTGCCCGAACCGATGGCATGCTCGTTATAGTCCATGATTTCGACGGCAACCGGCAGGCCAGCCACCAGTGCTTCCAGAGCACCTTTGCCCTTGCCGCGCCAATGCTGCGTTTCGCCATCCACGTGCACTTCGGCATCTACCGCGCTGTTGCCGTTCTCTTCCTGCAACCGATGGCTGATCAACGCATAAGGCGTGTTGGCCTGCAGGTATTCACGGCGCAGCAGCGCGTGGATCTGTTCAGCGGTCATTTCCAGGCCCAGTCGGTCGGTTTCACCCTGAACCACCTGGCTGAACTCGATCTGCATGCGACGTGGCAGGGAGATACCGTATTCCTGCTCCAGCAGGTAGGCGATGCCGCCTTTGCCGGACTGGCTGTTGACGCGAATCACGGCTTCGTAGCTGCGACCGATATCAGCCGGGTCGATAGGCAGGTAAGGCACTTCCCACAATTCGCCTTCCTTCTGCTGCGTGAAGCCCTTGCGGATGGCGTCCTGGTGCGAGCCGGAGAACGCGGTGTGGACCAGGTCGCCAACGTACGGGTGACGAGGGTGAACCGGAATCTGATTGCACTCCTCGACGACCTTGCGCACGCCGTCGATGTCCGAAAAGTCCAGTTCAGGGTTGATGCCCTGGGTGTAAAGGTTCAGTGCGACAGTGACCAGATCGACGTTGCCGGTACGCTCGCCGTTGCCGAACAGGCAGCCTTCGACGCGATCCGCGCCTGCCATCAGGCCAAGCTCGGTAGCGGCCACGCCAGTGCCACGGTCGTTGTGAGTGTGCAGGCTGATCAGCACGCTGTCGCGGCGAGTGATGTGGCGGCCGAACCATTCAATCTGGTCCGCATAAATATTGGGTGTAGCGACTTCAACGGTGGCCGGCAGGTTCAGGATCACCTTGTTCTCGGGCGTCGGGTTCCACACTTCGATGACCGCGTCGCAGACTTCCTTGGCGAACTCCAGCTCGGTGGCACTGAAGGTTTCCGGCGAGTACTCGAACGTCCACTGGGTTTCTGGCTGTTGCGCCGCGTATTTCACGAACAGCTTGGCAGCGTTGACCGCGATTTCCTTCACGCCAGCTTTGTCCTGATTGAAGACAATACGGCGAAACGATGGGCAGGTAGCGTTATACAGGTGAACGATGGCCTTCTTGGCGCCACGCAGCGATTCAAAAGTACGAGCGATCAGGTCTTCACGCGCTTGGGTCAGCACCTGAATGGTGGTGTCATCCGGGATGTGGCCGTCTTCGATCAGAGTACGAACGAAATCGAAGTCAGTTTGCGAAGCCGCCGGGAACGACGCCTCGATTTCCTTGACGCCGACGCTGACCAGGGTTTTCCAGAAACGCAGCTTTTTGACTGAGTCCATCGGCTCGATCAGCGACTGATTGCCGTCGCGCAGGTCAGAACTGCACCAGATCGGCGCCGCATCAATGGTTTTCGATGGCCAGGTGCGGTCAGGCAAGTCAATGGTCGGGAACGCGCGGTACTTCTTCGATGGATTGTTGAGCATGGTCATCTGGAAATCCTTTTGTAGTGAAGGGGCCGGATAAAGGCGGCCTGCCGTTCTAAAAACATGGGGGTAGCGAACACAGGGGCGAGGCACAGCAATCTAGCCTGGCAGTCGGGCGCTGACCAGGCTGAGGCACCGGTGTTGGCGCAACAGAATAAGGGTTTGAGGATTTTTCATGAGGCCAACCGTAACCATTGGCAGGAGCAATGGCAAGCACTTGAAAAAAATCGGGATATATTCTCGTAATTGCCGTTTTTACGATTTTTTATAGCGGATTTTCCAGCTTTTATTACCATTTTTTGTTGGCTAAAGACGATGTGCGCAACGATAGTTCGCCGGCTTTGGCTATTGCGAACAAGCGTTATATCGCTTGTTCGCAATTCAGGTCAGGGCTGAAACGCACCAATGAAAATTGCCGGGTCAACCCGTGCATCGTTCAGGCTGACGTTCCAGTGCATGTGCGGACCGGTTGCCCGACCGGTAGCGCCGACTTTGCCGACCACGCCGCCACGAGGCACCTGATCGCCGACTTTCACGTCGATTTTCGACAGGTGGCAGAACATGCTGATGAAGCCTTGCCCATGGTCGACAAACACGGTGTTGCCATTGAAGAAGTAATTGCCGGTCAGGATGACTTTGCCCGCTGCCGGGGATTTGATCGGTGTACCGGCCGGTACGGCGAAATCCAGCCCCGAGTGCGGGTTGCGCTCTTCGCCGTTGAAGAAGCGACGCACACCGAACTTGCTCGACAGCGGGCCGTTGACCGGCTTGTCCAGAATCAGATTGCTCGGCGTGCCTGGGCTGAAGCTGCGGTAGGCGCGGATCTGCTCGGCCAGTTCGCCCTCGATCCGTTTGTTGTCCTCAGGGTTGGGGTTGACCTGACGCTTGTTCTTTAGGGTGATGTGCTGTTCCGGGTACTTCTTGCTGCCGACCGTGAAGCTCATCGTGCGCCCGCCCGAGGTCACTTGCTGAGTGCCGGGTTTGACGGTCAGCGGGATGCCGACGATGGCCAGCCAGCGAGTGCCTTGTTCCTTGACCACCAGCACCGGTTTGCCTTGATAGGTGGCAGTCGGTGCCTGCGCGCCGGTGCCCAGATCAATCACCGCAACGCCACCGGGCACCGGTTTATCGAGTGCGCGAGTGATAAAGCTGTCGGCATGGGCGGGCAGGCAGAGCAGCAGGGCGAACAGCGGGGCGATAAAACGTAGCATCGGCAGTCAGTCCAGAAGGGAGAGGGTCACAGGCGTGAGGTGATTGTCTTCGACGCGTACTTGCAGTTCGCCTTCGCCCAGCCTTGCGGTCAGTCGCTGGCCGGGTTGCGTTTGAGCGGCATTACGGATCGCATGACCCCGCTCATCGAGCAGGATGCTGTAGCCACGGCCCAGTGTGGCGAGCGGGCTGACAACATTGAGGGTCTGCATCTGGCTTTGCAGTTGCAGCTTGCGCGCCTTGATCTGCTCGCGAATGGCTCTCGGCAGACGCTCGGCCAGCGCATCAAGCCGCTGGCGCAAAAAGGCCAGGGTCCGACCTGGGTGCTGCGCAGTCAGACGACTTTCCATGTGCGCGAGACGCACCTGCCTTTTATGCATGCTCTGCTCGAAAGCACGGCGCAGGCGCATGTCCAGATCATCCAGGCGCTGGGACTGCTGGCGCAATCGCTCGCCGGGGTGACGCAGACGCCGGGAAATCCCCTCCAGACGCAACCGCTCACGCATCAGGCGATCCTGCATACGGCTGACCAGTCGGCGGTGCAGGTTATCGACGCGGCGGTGCAGGTCACTGGAATCCGGGGCCAACAACTCGGCCGCGGCGGAGGGCGTCGGGGCTCGCACATCGGCCACGAAGTCACTGATGGACACATCGGTTTCATGCCCGACGGCACTGACAATCGGCGTTACGCAGGCGTCAATGGCGCGGGCCACGGCTTCCTCGTTGAAACACCACAGGTCTTCCAGCGAACCGCCGCCCCGGGCGAGAATCAAGGCGTCAAAGCCTCTGGCATCCGCCAGTTTCAGCGCGCGAACAATCTGATTGATCGCCTCACGGCCCTGAACGGCGGTAGGGATAAGCGTCAGCTCGACCCGCGGCGCGCGACGACGAAACACACTGATGATGTCGCGGATCACCGCGCCCGTCGGCGAACTGATAATCCCGATACGTTGTGGGTGCAGCGGCAAGGCAACCTTGCGCTCGGCGCTGAATAGTCCTTCATCGCTGAGCTTGGCCTTCAACGCATCGAATGCCAGGCGCAAAGCACCATCACCGGCAGGTTCGACAGTGTCGAGAATGAGTTGATAGTCGCCACGGCCTTCAAACAGCGAAACCTTGCCGCGCACCTTGACCTGCAAACCATCCTTGAGCGCCTGGCGCACGCGAGCAGCGCTTTGTCGGAACAGCGCGCAACGCACCTGCGCGCCGGAATCCTTCAGCGTGAAGTAGACATGCCCCGACGCCGGACGCGACAGATTGGAAATCTCGCCCTCGACCCAGATGCTGCTGAACACATCCTCCAGCAACACCCGGGCACGGCCGTTGAGCTGGCTGACAGTAAGGACTTCCCGGTCGGGGCCGAGTCTTGCGAAAGGGTCTTTGATCATGCCCGGCATCATAATGGTAATGCCGTGTGGGAGCGAGCTTGCTATTGACGGGAAGCACAACGTCTCTGGCAGCGCTTCGCCCGCCCCTGCTGCTGGGGTCGCTGGCGGGCAGGGCGCTGATCAAAAAGCTCTCCCGCGAAGCCTTTGTACGGCTGGTGACCTGGCTGGTGCTGGTCAGCGGCCTTGCGCTGATCGTCCGCTACCTCACCGCCTGAACGGTATTGGGCCTTGACCTGAGGTTGTGGCCTATTAAGCTGCGGCCTCGAACAGCTTTTCAGCGACGCTCTGCCATGAACACCCAAAGCATCATCGTTCCGCAAATCTCCACCTTTCCCGGCCACGAGGCCCGAGCGCGCCTGATCCTGCGCTGGCTGGTCAAGCTCGATGTGGTCGAGCCGGAACTGACCACCTGCGGCCGTACCTACAACAAAATGGCCTATGCCGTGGCGCCTGGCGCCAGAAGGGTGGTGAAGAAGCCCGAGGCCTTGCCGTTCGGGCAGGTCATCAACGGGCTGGAGATCGTCACCAAGCGCTGCATCTTCACGCCTCTGAACAACTTCGCCGAAGAGGCCGGCTGCCCGGAGTGTCGTCGCGAAGTCGGCGAGGCGCTGTTCGACAGCCTTGAAGACTGGATGCCCGGCCACACCGACAATTTCACCTGCCCTGAATGCCGCCACGAAGACGACATCAACGGCTTTCTGTTCCTGGACGCCTGCGGGTTTTCCAACCTCGGTTTCATCTTCAACAACTGGCTGGACGCCTCCTTCACCCAGACCTTTCTCGACGACTTCGCCGAACGTCTGGATCGCCCGGTGTCTTTCGTTCATGTGCGTCTATAAACAGCTTTGATAATAGGCTGAGGTTTACATTGAGCCGGGCGGGGTCTGTGGGTATAATGGCGCGCTTCCAATTTCCCGCCCGGGAGCCCCCGCGATGCTGCGTATCAAGCAAGAAGCCCTTACATTCGACGACATTCTCCTTGTGCCCGGTTATTCCGAGGTACTTCCCAACGAAGTCAGTCTGAAAACCCGTTTGACCCGTGGCATCGAGCTGAATATTCCTTTGGTCTCTGCTGCAATGGATACAGTCACCGAGGCCCGTCTGGCAATTGCCATGGCCCAGGAAGGCGGTATCGGTATCATCCACAAGAACATGACCATCGAGCAGCAAGCTGCCGAAGTGCGCAAGGTCAAGAAGTTCGAGGCCGGTGTCGTCAAGGACCCGATCACGATCGAAGCCGACGCCACTGTTCGTGACCTGTTCGAACTGACCCGCATGCACAACATTTCCGGCGTGCCCGTGCTGCACAATGGCGACCTGGTCGGCATCGTGACGTCCCGCGACGTACGCTTCGAAAACCGTCTTGATGTCCCTGTCCGCGAAGTGATGACGCCCAAAGAGCGTCTGGTCACCGTGCGTGAAGGCGCCGACAAGAACGAAGTGCGCGAGCTGCTGCACAAACACCGTCTGGAAAAAGTCCTGATCGTCGACGCCAACTTTGCCCTTAAGGGCATGATGACCGTCAAGGACATCGAAAAAGCCAAGGCTTACCCGCTGGCCAGCAAGGACGATCAAGCCCGTCTACGTGTCGGCGCTGCTGTCGGCACCGGCAAGGACACCGGCGAGCGCGTGACTGCGCTGGTTGCCGCAGGCGTTGACGTTGTTGTGGTTGACACCGCTCACGGTCACTCCAAAGGCGTGATCGACCGCGTTCGCTGGGTCAAGGACAACTTTCCGCAAGTGCAGGTCATCGGCGGCAACATCGCCACCGGCGAAGCTGCCCTGGCGCTGGTCGCTGCGGGTGCCGATGCGGTCAAGGTCGGTATCGGCCCAGGCTCCATCTGCACCACGCGCATCGTCGCCGGTGTCGGCGTGCCGCAAATCAGCGCCATTGCCAACGTCGCCGCTGCCCTTGAAGGCACCGGCGTGCCGATGATCGCCGACGGCGGTATCCGTTTCTCCGGTGACCTGTCCAAGGCCATCGTGGCCGGTGCCTCCTGCGTGATGATGGGCTCGATGTTCGCCGGTACTGAAGAAGCGCCAGGCGAGATCGAGCTGTTCCAGGGCCGTTCCTACAAGGCTTATCGCGGCATGGGTTCGCTGGGTGCAATGTCCCAGGCGCAAGGCTCCTCGGATCGCTACTTCCAGGACTCGTCCGCAGGCGCCGAGAAGCTCGTGCCGGAAGGCATCGAAGGCCGTGTTGCCTACAAAGGCCCGCTGTCCGCCATCATCCATCAGTTGATGGGCGGTCTGCGCTCCTCCATGGGCTACACCGGCAGTGCCGACATCGAGCAGATGCGCACCAAGCCCGAGTTCGTCCGCATTACCGGCGCAGGCATGGCTGAATCCCACGTCCATGACGTGCAGATCACCAAGGAAGCGCCGAACTATCGCGTCGGCTAACGCCTTCAGCTTCAAGCCCCAAGCAATCAGCTACAAGCGGTAGTTACGCAAATGTAACTACCGCATTGATTCCGACAACTTGCCGCTTGCAGCTTATAGCTCGCAGCTGCTCAGAGAGTTTCCATGGCCCTCGACATTCACGCCCACCGTATCTTGATCCTCGACTTCGGTTCCCAGTACACCCAACTGATCGCCCGCCGCGTGCGTGAAATCGGCGTGTATTGCGAGCTGCATCCGTTTGACATGGACGACGAAGCGATTCGCGAATTCGCTCCAAAAGGCGTGATCCTCGCCGGCGGCCCCGAGTCCGTGCACGAAGCCAACAGCCCGCGCTGCCCGCAAGCGGTATTTGACCTCGGTGTGCCGGTTTTCGGTATCTGCTACGGCATGCAGACCATGGCCGAGCAACTGGGCGGCAAGGTTGCTGGTTCCGAGCTGCGCGAGTTCGGCTACGCTCGCGTTGACGTAGTCGGCAAAAGCCGTCTGCTCGATGGTATCGAAGACCATATCGACGCCGACGGCCTGTTTGGCCTCGACGTATGGATGAGTCACGGTGACAAGGTCACCAAACTGCCGGAAGACTTCCATATTCTGGCCAGTACCCCTAGCTGCCCGATTGCCGGTATGGCTGACGACGCTCGCGGTTACTACGGCGTGCAGTTCCACCCGGAAGTGACCCACACCAAGCAGGGCGGTCGCATCCTGTCGCGCTTCATCCTCGACATCTGCGGCTGCGAAGCACTGTGGACCCCTTCGAAGATTGCTGAAGACGCTATCGCTCAGGTTCGCGCTCAGGTGGGTACTGATAACGTATTGCTGGGCCTGTCCGGCGGCGTTGACTCCTCCGTGGTCGCGGCGCTGCTGCACAAGGCCATCGGCGATCAACTGACCTGCGTATTCGTCGACAACGGCCTGCTGCGCCTGCACGAAGGCGAGCAAGTGATGGCCATGTTCGCCGAGAACATGGGCGTCAAAGTCATTCGCGCCAACGCCGAAGAACAGTTCCTGAACAACCTGGAAGGCGAAAGCGATCCAGAGAAAAAGCGCAAGATCATCGGCCGCACCTTCATCGACGTGTTCGATGCCGAATCCTGCAAGCTGGACAACATCAAGTACCTGGCGCAAGGCACCATCTACCCGGACGTGATCGAGTCGGCTGGCGCGAAAAGCGGCAAGGCCCACGTCATCAAGTCGCACCACAACGTGGGCGGCCTGCCGGAAGAAATGAACCTCAAGCTGGTCGAACCCCTTCGCGAGCTGTTCAAGGACGAAGTCCGCCGTCTGGGCCTCGAACTCGGCCTGCCATACGACATGGTCTACCGCCACCCATTCCCGGGCCCAGGCCTGGGCGTGCGCATCCTCGGTGAAGTGAAGAAGGAATACGCAGACATCCTGCGTCGCGCCGACCACATCTTCATCGAAGAACTGCGCAAGGCCGACTGGTATCACAAAGTCAGCCAGGCCTTCGTCGTGTTCCAGCCAGTCAAATCGGTTGGTGTAGTCGGCGACGGTCGTCGTTACGCCTGGGTTGTAGCGCTGCGCGCGGTGGAAACCATCGACTTCATGACCGCTCGTTGGGCGCACCTGCCTTATGAGCTGCTGGAGACGGTGAGTGGCCGGATCATCAACGAGATCGAGGGGATTTCGCGGGTGACTTATGATGTGTCGAGCAAGCCGCCGGCTACGATTGAGTGGGAATGATTGGACGTCCGGCATTGCCCGGCACGATCTAGCAAAAAATGCCCTGGAGCCCGCGTAATTGCGGGCTTTTGGCTTTTTGGGTCTGGCAAGTTCTGGCAGCTTTCTGCATCGCCAAGCACCGTGTTTATGTGGCATGGTACGGGGCATTGACTGAGCCAAATGCCATGCTTGGTGCTCGATACCATGTCGCCTTAGTAGGGAAGGGCATGGTATCAAATCTCATCATTACCCCGGTTTCATTGGGTTTTAACGTGGTGCATGAGTGCTTTTCTGAGCATGGTATTTTTTTCCATGGAATCCATAACTGCCATGTTGACCGATACCAAGCTGCGTAACCTTAAACCGAAAGAAAAACTCTACAAAGTGAACGACCGCGACGGGCTGTACGTGGCCGTCACTGCTGCCGGTTCCATCTCATTTCGCTACAACTATTCAATCAACGGTCGTCAGGAGACCATCACCTTCGGTCGTTATGGCGTGGGTGGCATCACACTTGCGGAAGCCCGAGAGCGCCTGGGCGAGGCTAAAAAGATGGTTTCGGCGGGTAAGTCACCTGCCAAAGAGAAAGCTCGTGCCAAGGCACGCACCAAAGGGGCAGAGACGTTTGATGCGTGGGCTGAGAAATGGCTGCGTGGGTATCAGATGGCTGACTCGACCCGTGACATGCGCCGATCTGTTTACGAGCGCGAGCTCAAGCCGCACTTCGGTAATCAGAAACTGGTGGAAATCAATCATGAGGACCTGCGAACGCTGACTGATGCAATCGTGGAGCGTGGAGCTCCAGCCACGGCCGTGCACTCCCGCGAGATTGTGATGCAGGTGTTCCGATGGGCGATAGAGCGAGGCCAGAAGGTCGAGAATCCGGCTGATTTGGTACGTCCTGCAAGCATCGCTAAATTTGAGCCACGTGACCGTGCTTTAGGGCCTGACGAAATCGCGTTGATGTATCAGTACCTGGACCGCATCGGCACTGCCTCATCCGTGAGAGTCGCCGCTAAGCTGCTGTTGTTGACCATGGTTCGTAAAAGTGAATTGACCAACGCTACCTGGAGCGAAATCAATTTCAGCGAAGCCTTGTGGACTATTCCGAAAGAGCGGATGAAGCGCCGCAACCCCCATTTGGTGTTCTTATCCCAGCAGGCTTTGGATTTCTTCATTGCATTGAAGACGTTTGCCGGCGGTTCAGATTACGTCTTCCCCTCCCGGTACGATTCTGATTTGCCGATGAGTACCGCGACGATCAATCAGGTTCTGACGCTTACCTATCGGCTCGCGCAGAAAGAGGGGCAGCCACTGAGTAAGTTCGGACCACATGATTTGAGGCGCACAGCGAGTACGCTGCTGCATGAAGCGGGGTACAACTCAGACTGGATTGAGAAGTGTCTTGCGCACGAGCAGAAGGGCATACGGGCCGTCTACAACAAGGCTGAATACCGTGATCAGCGTCGGGCGATGTTGCAGGATTGGGCGGATATGATTGATGAATGGACGCGCAAAAAAACGCGTTCAGAGAGTTGATTCCGTTTTTCGTGAGGGGATAAGTGGAAGCTGATCTATTTTTACCTATCAAAAAAACACATTCGTGGTTTTTTTTCTGTCCGGAAACTACCCGTTTGTGGGACACATTTTTCTTGAGGTTTCTGACGGAAAAAATTCCTGAAAGAACAACGACATCTCGTTGTCTCGTTTGTCCGGAATTATACGTTTGTCGGACAGTAAGATACTGATTTTGAAAGGAATATATCCATAAATATGAGTGGAATGCTCTGGAAATATGGGGCAATAATCGAACCTCGAATGCGACAAAACGAGGAGTTCGGTGTGGAGAAAGAATTGAGGAAGTCGAGCAAAGTGCTCATCAGCAAAAAGCAGTTGCTGGCAATGATCCCCTTGTGTGAGCGGACGATTTATAACTTCGAAAAGCAGGGAAAATTCCCTCGTCGTATTGCCGTCAGCAGCCGGAAGGTCGTTTGGGATTTGGAAGAGGTCGAGACATGGATTGATACGTGCAGGCATTCGGGCCAGGCTCTTCGTCCCGGAATTGGGGCCTGAATTGTGGCGGTTGACTTATTGAATATTGCAGCCAACATTGCGGCTTTCCCGCCTGAAGACATAGCCTTTACCCATGCAGTACTTTGCCAAGTTGGCTTGCCCCGCTCCAAGGTAGAAGGACAGGTTTTCATGCGCCAGAGCGGCGCGGCATGGGTCAACATACAGTCTGGCTACCTAGACGAAGGTAACGGTCCGATATTGCAGCCTATCCCTTATGGCGCTATGCCCCGCCTTGCGCTAGCTTGGGTGTCTACCATCGCCGTGCGCAACAAAGAGCGTGAAATCAGGATAGGCGATAGTGCGGCCGAGTTCCTGCGTCTGATGGGGATGGGCGATGACGGGCGCCGTTACTCCACTCTGCGTAAACAGATGCACGCACTAGCAGCGTGCCGCTTGCAACTCGGATTCAAGGGGCGTACCTACAATGGCCAGCCCATCGAGCAATTTGACGCCTGGATAGCGAACCGAAATAGTAAACAGCGGCTACTATGGCCTGGGAAGATGGTGCTTTCCGAGGGGTATTTCAATTCCCTTATTGATAGCGCCGTACCTCTAGATAACCGAGCTCTAATTGCCCTCAAGGGCTCAGCGCTGGCCTTGGACATATATTCTTGGCTGGCTCACCGGTTGCATCGGATCGAGGGCAGGGGAACAAAGCTATACTGGAAGCCCCTGCGCGAGCAGTTTGCGCAGGAATACACTGGAAAGGACCCTGATAAGGATTTCAAGAAGAAATTCGTTCCGGCGTTACGCAAGGTGCTAGCGGTATACCCGCAAGCCAAGGTTAGTCAAATTAGGGGAGGTTTTCTTCTCGTCGGATCGCCGCCGCCGATCCCCTATAAGGATGGCCCGCTCAAATGATGCTGCTCCTATGTTTCCCTCAATCGTCTCGCGAAATCGGACCCCTTTGATCCCCGCCAATTCACGCACACAGCTGAGCCCCTTTTTTGCTACATACCCACGCTGCTAGTGTAACTGCATCCCACTTCACCACCTGTTCCAGTGCTGCTTACCAGTCATTTGCATTCAACTTGGCCATGCTCTTGCATAGGATTTTACCGGCACACTGCGTGCTCTTGACCGGCAGAAGTCGGCCAGAAGCGGACACTCCGCTCATCACTTTCAGGTAAAAGCTACCAGTCGTAACAAGCTGCTCTCGGTCAAAAACAGGCCATGGACACGCTGCTACCGACTTCGTAAGCTACGTACAGGCCATGTTTCTCTTTCTCACTGCCTCATGTCGCGTCTCCACCACGCCTTGCATGCTGCTGAAAGGGGCTATCCATGGACAAGGAACGTTATCGGGCACAAGGGGGCGGAAAATATTACCCCGCGATTGTGTCGCCTACTCATAGCTATGCGCTTTCCAAGGATCATCACTCGCAATGCTTGACTTCACAGAACTTTCAGATAACGGCCAAGATCTTGAGCTTTTGATTCGAGAACTACTATTCAGCATTGGGTACAAAGTCTATTGGAGTGGTCGTGGCCCAGATGGAGGTCGCGATCTTGTATGTATCGAAGAGAACGATAGCATATTTTTAAAAACATCAAAAAAATGGTTGATTCAATGCAAACATAAGGCAAGATCAGGAAATAGCGTCGGAATTGGTGATCTAGATGATATCATCACAAGTTGTGTTCAACATGAGTGTGATGGTTATGTTTTGGTAACATCAACCCAACCCTCTTCCGCAGTGGTATCGAGACTTGAGCAAATCACAAGCAATGACAAAGCACCAGTTATTGCCACGTATTGGGACTCAGTTGAGTTAGAAAGGCGACTAAGAACCGCTCAGCATTGGAATATAGCGCAACGCTTCTTTCCGAAGAGTGCCAGTGGGTGGCAAATATTCTCAAGCGAAAGACCAAATCATTGGACGGCGAATTTCAATGGATATTATTTCCACATAACAAATCGCATTGGATCAAACTGTCAATTCTATCTAAAAACCATCGAGTCTAAGCTAGAGCAACTGATTGCATACCCGCTCCCAGAAAAACATTTCTTCAGATTGCGAAGCGTATATTTTGACGATAAGCACGGCACGTTCGTCTGGTACGTTGACTACATGCATCCGAATGCACAGCAACCTGTCTATACCGCAGAGCAACTAGCTGAAGAGCTACCTCAAGGCTGGAATGATAGTTACGACATAAAAATTAGGGGTTATCTAGAGCATAGCGATCATTATGATCCAGATCATTACGACTTCTATGATCGTTACATGGGGCAGTTCATTCTTGGAATGTATCGTCCGCGCGGCGCATAACAAATCGTTCGCTTCGCTCACTGGGCTGCTCCCTAACCAAACGTTGGAGATCAAGATGACTAACAACGACTATCGCCCATCAAGCACCATCTTGTGTTTTGAGAATGTTAAGGAAGCATCGCTGTATTTTGATCGCGTGCTTCCTTTGAACATGGGACGGATGCGTGGCGATTCGACTGTCGGCGACATTCTGGTTGGCTATCCAGAAGAAGTTCCATCTGCCGCTCTTTCCCATCTTATCGATGGGATCGAAGGGAACACAGTTACCTATAGTCACGCCACTCGCGTAATGGAGTTCACCGCCAACAGATGGGTTGAATTCGCTAAAGAGGTGGAGCCGTATGCGAGGCTATGGTCGTCCGACCCCAGTCGTTCCGACAATGATGACGTTCGAAATCAATACCAAAAGCTCCAAGAATCCTATTTCGCAGACGCGTCAATCCCTGGGGTTACCCCGATTCGCGAGGCGTTCCGCCGCTACGCGAAGGGTATCGGGTTCGATCATTTCTGTGTTGCTGTACCTTCAGCAATTGGGTCAGGCGGAAGTCAATGCGACCCTAGCATTACCCTATCTAAGCTGAACCTCATCGATGCTAGTAAAGCCGAATGGCGTCAAATCATAGAGCTTCGAAAAGACACTGTTTCGCACCGGAAGTTAGCGAGATTACGGCTGTTCATTCATAAGAATTACGCAGACTGCTCATTCGCCTACATAGAGGACGATCTTTCTCAGCGGCTCGAAGAATATGAGCGCGTGACGAAAAAATTTGGGTTGAAAACAACTTTGTCCTCACTGTCGCTACTGCTTGACGCTAAGGATCTCCAGACATCTGCTGGAGCGGGTCTTGTGGCTGGGCTGTTTGGAGGGCCGCTTATTGGTCTATCAGCCGCAGCGGCGATTGAAGTTGGGAAGATTGCAGTCAATATCGCGGAGAAGCACCACGACCTGAAAGACTGGCAGTCGGGACATGAACTCGCGTTCATCTTTGACACCAAGAAGGCCCTATCTTGAGTTTCGATGCGATCTATAACCATTCGTTGCAGGGGACGATCCCCCGTCGGCGGTGCGCCACTGACTCAAAAGCTAGGGCCGTTTGGGATCGCAATCCTTCTGGTATGAGCGACCGCTTCTGGCCGACGTCTGCCGGTCAAAGACACGCAGCGTGTTGGTCAAGCCGAATGCAAATAGGTGGTCGAGTCGGTGCAATTACCCGCGCTGCTATACGGAAGAAAACTATCCGTATCGGGAGCTCATAAGCCTTGGCCTATTGTAGTGGTCAACCATGGTAGATTGCATGCGTGAAATCGGACCCCTTAACGACGTGAAATCGGACCCCATTTCTTACGTGAAATCAGACCCCTAAATAACGTGAAATCGGCCCCCCCCTAAACCTGTAGGATTATCCTCTAGATAAAATCCTATAAATAACCTGTAAGAGGATGGACACCAAAGGGAGTGTCAGGGTCAGGGCGCTTAAAAAGTGTTATGGCAAAGAACTGGTAAAAATCTATGCGTATTGATAGTTGCCAGCCTTCGTATGATAGGTGTTCAAGGTCCATGCGTATTGCAAGGGTGTCCGAATAGAAGAGGGTGAGACAAGTCCGTGCGTATTACTGATGGCCAAGCCCCAAGCTGTTGACGTCGTCTCGTTCGCATTGATTCGGAGGTTTGGGATCCTTTCATTACCGCACGTTGGTTGCGAATACCTTGACCGATTCAGTGTAAGCCGCTGCCCGTCGGTCTGCGCGAACCATCCAGATGGAACTGGTAAGCCGCACTTCACTCGGCCGACACTGGAGCCCGCGACCTTGGCGTACGATTTTTTCACATTCTTCGGGTTCCCCTTTCAGGTTGGGCTGCGGCCGCTGGACACCAAAAGGGGATAGCCGCAGGCTGGCTTGTCATTCAGGCGCGTGGGAGCCGCCGAGCCCGCTTTTCAGGAGAGGTGTAATGGCTTGGGGGCCTAAGATGTCAAAAGCGCTCTGAGCGCAGCACAGAGGCCTTCCTGATGTGCGACATGCAAACAAAACCCCGCACTCGGGCGGGGTTGTCTTTAGGGCAGGGTAGTGATTAACGATTGTCAGGGTTTTTCTGCAGCTGTGCTTGCCGCGCGGCTTCGATGGCCGTCAAAACCTGCTGGTTCAAGTTAGCGTTAGTCTTGCTACCCAGTAAAGGCATAAGATTGAGAGCCCGTGCCCCGACAAACATGCGATATGAAGCGGACATTGCGAGCGGGCTAACGCGAAGCTGCAACGCCGTGTATTGCCGATCCAGCTTATCTAGTTGCGGCCCGTAACCTTTGCTTCGCAGCCACCGGCCGAGTGCCCACATGCCGACGGCGAATGTAAAAGCGAATACTACGAATCCAGCGAACATCAGAAAGCCCATCATGACTATTTCTCCGTTTTTTCGTTGTTGGAGGCCGTACCCGGCACACTCAGCGAGGCCAGGCGACCATTAGCAGAGCTTGCTTCTGAGGCCGGACGGATCACGTTGGAATCCCCCAGCTCGGAATCAGCGGCTAAATCTCCACTGCTATTTATCGGGGTCGAATCGACCTCGCTATTTGAAGGCGGGGTTGATCCAGCCCCAAAGGACAGGCCATGCGCATTCTCCATGCCCGGTACAGCCATTGAAGCCATCGCCCCAAGCACCTTTGCACCTCCATTCGCCGCTTGAGAAAGGGCATTTCCAGAGACTTCAGTACCTCTTTTTGGTGTCTCTTGCTGTTTGTCTTTGTCGTCGTTGTCTTGCATTGGCTTTCCAGCCTGCTTGGCGGCCTGCTGTACGCCGCTGTTAGATTGCTGGGCAAGGCTAGGCCTCGCATTAGCCGTACTGCCCCCTACGCTCGATCCCGCTGATGTAGAGCCCTTGAGGGCCGCGCCGCCACCAGTGCTGGCACCCACTCCAGAGGATGCGGTATTGCCCATTGACGCTACTGCACCGGTGCCGGAGTTTGCCGCACCGGCAAAGCTGGAGTTGATAGCTCCAGCCAATCCTCCGCTACCTGCAGCCCCTGCAGCACTACCACCACTACTGGCAGCGCCAAGCGCACCAGCGGCGGCGGGCGCAGCGGCACCGGCCGTGGCGATGGTGGCGACTGCGGCAGCAGCACCGGCCGCACCGGCCGCAGCCATTCCGCCGAGGGCCGAACCGCCGCCCATAGACGTGCCGCTTATCATCCCGCCAATCAGTTCGGGAATAGTCTTGGTCAGATAGGCGCATACCAGAGCTAAACCTGCCAATGTCATCAGAGATGCTTCGTCATTGGTATAAGCGGCTAACCAGGACTTCGCCGATGTGACAATAATTCCTACGATCAATGTTAAGACGAACAGCTTGGCACCTACGGCAACAACGAAGCGGAGTGGTGCAATTGCAAAATCGCGTGTCCATTGCGAACCACCGAAGCCGAAGAAAAGCACGGAGGCATTGATGATGACGTACGACTCTACGAGCGTCACAAACATGAATGCCGCAATAAAGGCGAAGGACAGTAAAACCAAGCAACCAACAAGCGCGATAAGGACTGCTTTACCCGGAGAAAAAAGTGATATTCCCTCCACGATGGTGCGTGAGAAGTTGACAGCCACTGCGAACATATCACCGGGCTGAAGCGCACGGCCCAGACCGCTAGCCGTGCCCGCTGCTTCTCGAAAGCTGTCCACTACGGCTGTCGCCCATGGAACGGAATGCTCAATGACTGCGTAGAAAAAGCCAATGACCATGAAGAAGCGGATCAGCTCGCCGACAACTTCGCCTAAGTCAGCTTGTTTCATCACTAAAGGCATGAACGTCCAAACCAACTGAATGAGAGCGAGAGAGGCCAGCAATTTGAGTGCATATCCTTGTAGCCGTGGTGACCATTCACTTGCGGCTTGATAAAGCATCCGCAAAAGCCCGTTCATTTCATTGCTTTGAGTTACATCTCCTGCTGCCATCGCGCAACTGGCCGAAAGAAAGAGTGTTGTACTGACGAATGCTAGAAATGTTGAACGTTGCATAGTTAGAAATCCTCAGACGGGCCCCAGTTGTTTTTCCGAGCTTCATAGTTTTTATCCGTGTTTGATTGCATCGAACGCTCAGTAGCCACGCAGTCGGTGCGGATAAAGACAATGAATCCGGACAGAGCAGCACCACTAAGAGCAGAGACGATGCATAACCCAGCGATCAGATTTTTGGATATGAACATAGTTAGAAATCCTCGGAGGGCCCCCAGTTGTTTCTACGAGCCTCGAACTTTTGCTCGGCGGCTTCGCTAGCAGCATTTCGGTCGCCCTGCTGAGCCATATAGTTACCTTGCATATTTATTTGCGTAGCCAGTAGATCGCGCAGTTTTTGCAACTGCTGCACGTTCTGAGAGGCTATCTCGTTGCCTGCCTGAATGGCTTGCATCCGGCCCACGGCCGACTGTGAGCGAGCCACCATGTAGTCGAGCTGGGTATCCTCAGACTCAAAAGTGCTGGTATTGAGATTGGCAGCTTCAAGGGCCGCTTTTACGCTGTCGCGGTTTTGCTTTGACCACTTCTGATAGCGCTCACGCGCCGGTAATTGCGCCGAGTTTGCGGCTTGATTTAGGTAAGACTGAAAGCCAGGAAAAGCGGTGTTGAACTGCGAGTCCATATTCTGGATCTGGCGGCCCAGGGACTGCGACCGGTTGTAGATGTTGGCCACATTTTTAAGATCGGCCGCGATGCTGCCAAACATGGAACTGGGCAAGCCCGTGCCCTGAGTGACCATGTTTTTATACTGCTGAATCTGCGTCTGTAGCTGCTCAGCAGTGTTCAGCGACGTGTTGACTGCTTCGGCGTACTCGAACATCTGTTGATAAAACGTCGAGCAGTTCGAGCAGTAAATTGCATAGGCGGGAGGCGATGCCAAGTAGAGACCCACACTAAAGCCTGTGCTTATCATTGCTAAAATCAATGCAGTGCGTCTTCTGGATTTTCGAGCTAATGAAATCGGCTGCTTTAGCGCTTCTGCATTCATAACGAACACCTCGTTTTGTAGTATTTCGAGGTTCGATTATTGCCCCATATTTCCAGAGCATTCCACTGGTATTTATGGATTTATTCTTTTAAAAATCAGTGTCTTACTGTCCGAAAAACGTATAGTTCCCGGACAAAAAAACGACGCGATCTCGTTGTTCTCTCAGGAGTTTTTTTCGTCAGAAACCTCAAGAAAAATGTGTCCAACAAACGGTAGTTTCCGGACAGAAAAAACCTAGCGAAGGTGGTCTTGGTTTGACTTTCTGGGCTTCCTGTAAGTGATGGGGATGGGGATGGGGAGTGATTTGCTCGCCACTTTTTCTTTGGTGCACATCGTTCTTTGCTTGGTTCATATCATGCGCACCTTCTGTATGTGTTTTGCGCATTGAGCAAGTGGCGGTCATGGAATCGGCCCTAGCTAAAAACTGCGTTGTTATGCGTCTGGGTGCGTTTCTATGCGCCTTTTAGCTTTTTTGCGACACACAAAGTGCGCTGGTATGCGCTTCAATGCGTCCTTATGCGTTTAGCCCTATGTTTCGGGGCTCCGATGGATCGTGATCGATTCGAACGCACGCACACGCATAGATTAAGACGGCAAGATGTGTGTTGTGGGCCCACAGGCTTCGCCTGTGCTCCCTCACCACCTACCCTTATTCGCCTTCGGCTCAACGGTCTTGCTCTGCGAGGCGTACATCCGCTGCCGCGCCCAAAAATCAGTATCAGCAGTAGGACTTATCTGCGAAAGGTCGCACCAAAGTAGGGCGTCGGAATCCGTCCGACATTTGCATGTTGCCGTCGAGCGAGTGTCTCTGTCGTCCTCAACCGGCTGCTGATATCGGTTGAACTCGAGTCTTTGAACGTATGCTGGTTCGACCGCTGTGTTTTCGAAGCTGCCAAGAGGAACCACGGATTTGGCTCGCCTATAGCGTTCGTTTTGAGGTATGTCCAAGCTCTATCTGTGCCCGTGGGAGTGGAATTTCTCGACATTTTTTTTTCATGACGGTGAGATGGCTTCGAGCAATGCTAGGATGAGCGCGCGCACGTGCGCGAGCTCTGGCTGCAGGGCGCACGTGTCTAGAGTCCTACGAGCCTGAGTCGAGGTTCATCGGGCTGCCGTTAAACGATTACGATCCAAAAGCTGGTTATTGAAATCCATGGGTGATGAAATGAGTTCGCGTTACGATAGGGATATTTGCAGTGACTCTCCAAAACTCGAAGTTGCGGCTATCCAGAGGATCAAGGTATCTGACGGTGAAGTCGGCGCACTCCCAGTCCCAGAACAGGTTTGCTCGTCGGATAAGCTGATCGTCCGCGGCAGACAGGATGCCGCTCTGGTGTCAAAAACGTCTTTTGGGCAAAGCCTGCTGGTTCCAGGCCATGACCGGCGTTCACGTGTGCTAGATACAGCTTTTGACCCATGGCGTAAAATATGTGCGTTAGAAATTACATCGAAAGATGGTGATTCATGTATTGGCACAGGCTGGATTGCCGGACCACGGTTAATTATTACTGCCGGTCATTGTGTGTTTAATGATGCTTATAATGGTTGGATGAAAAGTATTGATGTTATTCCGGGTCGTGATGGCGAATCAGAGCCATTCGGGCGATACCGATCTGAGAGTTTCTGCTCGATGGAAAGATGGACTTCCGCCGGGGATGAAAATTACGATATTGGCGCAATAATTCTCTCTGAGGATTTGGATAGTCGGCTTGGCTGGTTTTCCTTTGGTTCTTATCCCGAGTCGCATTTGACCTCGCAAATGGTGAACATCTCTGGTTATCCAATTTGTGTAGTGGGTGAGGAGCAAATGCATCACTCCAATAGGATTTGCGCCGTTACCGACCATAAACTCTACTATGATGTAGATACAGAAGGTGGGCAAAGCGGATCGCCCATTTGGCTCTATTCCAGTGGCTCGAATACTCCAGTAGTTGTTGGTGTTCATAGTAATGGTGCTGGTAGGTCGCTTAATGCAAATTCGGGGGTCAGAATTACTCCGCTTTTGGCCGATAAAATCGCTGAGTGGCGTGCGCGTCAATAAAGGTGCGACGATGAAATCAAAGATAGTTTGTGGATGTGTGGTAGATGATATGGGGCACCCTGTTAAGGGGGCATTTGTCGTGGTGGAGAGTTCTGAAGTTCCGGCTAAAGATATAGCTATTGTTACGAACGAGTACGGTGTTTTTAGACTGGAGTTGCCTGGCGGTGATTGTTGTATATCCGCAGTCACAAAGTCAGGCATGAAAGGTGTGAAGAAAATATCAAAGTACGCACCTTCGAGCGTAACACCAACAATTTGCGTGCATAATTGATATGGCAAGAAGCGATCTTGTTGTAAAACTCGCCCAGGCAGGTCTAAGTGGCGATAAAGCCTCAGTTAGGCGTGTGGTTGAAGCTATAGTCTCTGAGGAGAGTGCTAGGCAACACCACATTTACGCTCAAAAATTAACGGATACGCTCCGTTCTGCAAGGTGGAGTAATTCCGGAGAGCCTGTAGCTAAAACTGAGGCATTTACATACGGGAATTCCAATCAAAAGGAGCCAGTTCAAGATTTGTATTCTGAGATTGTGAGCACTCGAGGTGTTTCAGATCTCTACTTAGCACCCGAAGTCAATCTCGCATGTGCGGAGCTAATTGAGGAGCATAAGCGAGCTGATTTATTGCGCTCATTTGCTTTGGAGCCACGCAGCAAAATTTTACTAACTGGGCCACCAGGCAATGGTAAAACTAGCTTGGCTGGAGCTATTGCCTATGAACTCGGTCTCCCTTTTTTCGTAATGAGATATGAAAGGATTATCGGTAGTTATCTAGGTGAGACTGCCGCAAGGCTTCAAGCTGCTTTCGACTTTTTTAGAACACGACCATGCGTCGTTTTTTTTGATGAGTTTGATGCAATTGGTAAAGAGCGAGCAGATGCGAATGATGCAGGAGAGATAAAGAGAATCGTTAGCACTTTGCTTTTACAGGTGGATGATCTTCCATCATATAATGTATTTATAGCTGCAACTAACCACCCAGAGATAATCGATAGGGCAGCTTGGCGCCGATTTCAGATTCACGCCAATCTTGCGTCACCAACCTCAGAGCAGATTGGAGAATGGTTGGGTAAGTTTGAGGTTTTGGTTGGTGAGCGTTTTGAAGAATTTAAAAATGATTTTGTTAATGCGTTGAATGGTAGTAGTTTTTCTGATATCGAACAAACGTTGCTTGATATTCGAAGGAAGTTGATTCTCTCTGAAGGTCGGCTGAGCTTAAAAGCCGCTGTCAAGCAGCGTCTATTACACTGCCGCCCTGGTAACTCGACTAAGGATGATCGTAGAAATCATGGAAAAGCTTCCACTGCTGATTCTAAATCCACCAAGCCAAGACGCTCGCCTGAAGGGCAGTCCGAAATTTTTCAGCATCTCGACACCTAGTTCCGACCGTCAGTTAGCCAGGCTGGGCCCAAAATTTGAAACTCTGAAGCGGTACTCCGAAAACCCCGTCTCTAGCGGGACCATTTCTGATGATACTGATGGTTTGCATCCTGAAAAAGCAATCGTATTTGAACTGGCTCAATCGAAACAAGAATTTAAGAAGGCCGCTGAAAAGCTTGGACTGACTTGGGTCGATGAGGCAGATTTTTCGTACGCAAGCGATGATGACTTCTTTGATAAAAAGAAGCTTGGGAAGGCAATGGAGGGTCGGCTTTATCTAACTGTTCCTAATCAGCGAGCAATTAGTGAGTTACTGAAACTTTGGACAATTTATAGCTCTGGTAAAGAGCTTCCTAGGGGCTACGGGGACTGGAAGAAACTATTTTCTCATTTGCTGGATATTCGCGCCTGGGGGGCACAGGATAGACTCACGCCCGAAGCAGCGAGGTATATTGCAGGCTTGGGAGATGCGGGCGATGATAAAGCAAACTTTGAGTTAGAGCTCGTATTTCATGGTAATAAAAACCGTGATGCAGTAGCGGTTAAATCTCTATTGGGAAAAATTAATATTGAATCGGCAGAGGTTTTGGATACGTCGTATATACCTGAAATTAGGTATCACGCGCTCTTGGTTTCCATTTCTAAAGCGGAGGCTAGGAAGTTACTAGATCTAGAGTCAGGGTTGTTAAATTTTGATGAAGTTGCTTATTTGCGTCCTCAGGCGATGAGTATATCATCTTCAGACCCTGAAGATGTAGAGCAGCTTGTTGAATCGTCTGATGGGGTTTTATTGCACCCGCCTGTTGCTGCATTGTTTGATGGGGTGTTGGTGCAGAACCATGACCTTTTAAAAGGGCGTCTCGTAATTGATGATGGTGAAGATCTAGAAAGGACATCTCCCGTCAATACTCGACATCATGGCACCGCCATGGCGTCGCTAATTTTACATGGCGACATTGCGAAAGACGAAGGTGCTCTACAGCGTAAACTATATGTGCAATATCTGCTCGCTGCAAACCAAGATTCTTCAGTTGAAACAACCCCTCAGTCACGATTGTTATTGGATGTAATCTACTCGGCAGTTTTACGCTTAAAGCAGGCACCTAAAGAATTAGGTGGGGATGTTTTTGTCATCAATTTGTCTTTGGGTGATATAAATAGACCGTTTTCAGGGCAGATGAGTGCTTGGGGGAGGTTGATAGACTACCTCGCGTGGAAATATAACCTGCTATTTATAATTAGTGCAGGAAATATAGCGGAAGGCTTATCTCTAGCTACTATCAAGCAACCAATCCAACTCACTAAATTGACGGATGACGAGCGGCATTTACTTTTCGTAACAGCTGTCCAAGCTAAAATGGCTCATCGAAGCATTTTCTCGCCTGCAGAAGCGATCAATGCTCTTACCGTAGGTGCGAGTCACTCTGACGGCTGCCTGACTGCCCCTAGTCCATATCTTATTGAACCGTATTCTAGTGAGAAATTTCCTAGTCTAATATCTGGTTTAGGATTGGGCTATAAACAAGCTGTTAAACCTGAGGTGCTGAATTGTGGGGGAAGGGCGCTGTATTCCTACATCGCGACTGCAGATGGGCTCCTGTTGGTTCCTGGGAAGGCAGGGCGCTACTTTGGGCAGCAGGTCGCCGGTGTTTCTAGCACAACTGATCTCGTACGCACTATAGGTACAAGCAACTCTGCTGCGCTAGCGACTAGGGCCGCAGTAATCATTCATGATGAGCTAATGTCTCAGTTTTCGGCAGCGGAATTTGAGCGTATTCGCCCCTTTCTACCTTCAATTGTTAAAGGCTTAATTGTGCATTCCGCAAGTTGGGGTAGCGCCGGGGCTTTTCTAGAAGGTGCTCTGGAGCCAAAAGATGGTAGGCTGTGGAAAAATAGGCGCTCCAACATCACTCGCTTTTTAGGCTATGGAAAAATCGATCTCTCTAGAGTCCTCGAATGTACCGAACATCGAGTTACCATGCTGGGTGTTGGTGCTTTGCAGAGTGAGGGCGCGGGTCTTTTCAGCTTTCCTTTGCCTAAATCACTTTCGGGTAAGAAGGACGTTAGAAAGCTGGTTGTCACTTTATCTTGGCTTAGTCCTACAAAACCCGCAGAGCAGTTTTATAAAGATGCTCTTTTAGATTTTGTTACTGAAGATACTAATGGATCGCCAATCGGAGTTTCTAGAGTACCTGCGAATCAGCCGCCTTTTGATACATCACGCCGTGGCACGGTGATACATGAGATTTATGAAGGGGAAGATGCGGTGCCCATTGGTGAAGACGATGTTCTGCGTATCAGAGTAGAGTGTCGTACGCAGGGCGCTGGGGCTTTACCCGCTATACCATATGCCTTGATTGTAACTTTCGAGGTGGCTGATACGCTGAAGGCCAATGTCTATTCTGAGATTAGGGATAGGATTAGGCTGCCTCTGCGTAGCAAAATTCAGAGTTGAGGCGACATTCAAGATTCAGGAATGCGTTAAAAGCTCCTTTACGTTTATCGTTGTAATCTTGAATCGCCCGTTTAACTGATTAGGGATGGTGCTAGATGAAAGATCGATCCCACGACGAGGCAATGGCCGTGCATTTCGAGGTCTATCCCGACTATGCGGCCGAGCTTCTGAGTGAGGTACGTCGTAACGGCGATCCTGCCGAACTAGCCATCCTACTAAGGCAGATGGCCAAGGCCTTTGGTCAGGAAGAGGGGGAGGCCGAGTGTTCGCACAGAGCCCCATCCGAATAATAGGATGGTATAGATGCCAGCAGTAACTGTTTGCCAGTCTCCGCTATGGTGTTGGTATGTGTTTTGGAGGAGCTTCACGCGCAGCCTTCAACCGACGCTGATTTCGGGCTAGGAGTTATCAATCGCGTTACACATTGACACCTTGCCATTAGTCTTCGGCTCGACAAATATCCATTGCATACCGTCAGATGAAAGCTCATCCAGCTTGAATGAACAGTCTCCCGACATAGATGCCTGCGCCATGTAATCCACCCCAGGCCAAGGCACGAAGGTCATGGTCTTGGCACACTGCTGTGAATATTGCAGGCGCCCTAGGTAATGGAGCTCGATCGGCTTGCTCGCCGACACCACCAGCTCCGACGAGACTGCACCCGCCCACGAGTAGATCTGTCCGGGACTGCCGAGGTTTTCGCCGTTATGGTCGGGGAGGCCGGATTTCGCCGACGCCATCACCCCCGCGCCGGGCACGTTGCAGTCGAGGCAATCACGCCCCGGCACGGCGCGCACCAGGCCGCCGGTGAGCAGGCGGATACGGGCAGTCTCTCCGCCCTGCGGGGGCGCGTTCGCCACTTGGCCGCAGCCCCCGAGCGCTAGCAGCACTGCGGGGATTACAGACAAAACTTCATCAGGCATCGATTCGCAGGGGAGAGGTTAAGGCTGGCGGCAGTTCTGCCTGGCCCACAGATGCGGCGCCGGTTCATAGCTCACGCGCTGCAAACCATGGGCACCCTTGAACAGGAAGTACTTGGTGCGACAGTCCTTGAACATTGTCGAGTAACCCTAAGCCTGGAAGCCTTGGCCATCGACCTGTTTAATCACGGTATTGTTGCGGCTGACCACGGCGATCACCTTTTGGTAGCTGTCCCCCTGTTTACCAAGCTCGCCGGAGACTGCGGACGAGGAGACACAGCCAGCCGCCCAACGCTGCTGCCAACACCAATGCGGTGCCGTACAGTCCGTTGTGTAGATCGTTCATTCCCTATTTTCCTTTTTGGTAATGGGTTACCGGCGGCCTTCGCACACCGGGTATTCGCCGATGCGGCCTTGCTTGCACAGATCCATATTGTCCTTACGTTTAAAGTCCGCGTCTTTCGTGCAATAGAAGTTCGTCAGTTTCACATCGATTGGCGACCTGTCTCTCGTGGTTTCTGAGAATTAAAACTGTCGCTTACCAATAGCAGCTCCCGGCTCAGGTGGCCAGCATGCCGGCCAAGACCACTCGTCACGGTGATCTTCTCACGCTCGACCTTATAAGAGGTGCTGATGCCATTCATCAGGTAGGCAATGTCGCGGGCGATTGACGCAACCTGCTGTCATGAATAACAAAAAAAGATCGAATACGTGCGTTAAGCCTTATGAAGGACTGGCACTTTGCCTTATATTCGCTCTCGGCCCGATTGGGCCAAACACGCCCCGTGCGGATGTCTGCGCGGGTCAACCAACCAGCAAGGGAAGTAACCCATGCGAATCCAAAAATACCCTCTCATTTTTTATCAGGAGTACGACAAAGGTGATTATCGATGTTAACGATGTAAAGGCAATTCTGGACACCAACCCTGAGGTTGTCCGGATCACGCCTGAAGGAACCGCGTTTGCCCGTGCCCAGGATTCGGAGCATGACGCTGAGCCCCGCTTCTACAACAAAAAGTCGGATAGCCGCTATGGCAGCGCCGACCTTCCCGTAGGAGTTCTGTATCTAGGATTCAGCGATACTGTTGCCGTCGCCGAGGTGTTCCAACCGCCGGGAGATGACTCCCCGGTGGCGTATGCCAAGCTGGAGCAAAGCTCCTTGCACCAGCTGGTGGCTGTACGGGATTTGAAGCTGATAGACCTGCCGATGTTGGCTAATCTGGCGGGTCTCAAGCTACGCGATGTCGTCCGGGCAAAGGGGCAGGGCTCTGAAGGTTATGATCCAACTCGGGCACTGAGCAAGGCGTGCATGGAATGTGGCGCAGAGGTCGATGGACTTCTGTACACCTCTTCCGTGTATTCGCCAGCCGGCACCCTTGAAGGGTGCAATGCCGCCCTCTTCGACGAACGGGGCGAGCAGGTTAAACCGGTCAGCCACAAGCCGCTCCTCAAAGAGCGCTTGTCGAACGGTAAGACTGCCGTGAAGCACCTGCAAGACCTGGGCGTAAGCCTGGAGTAAGCAACACCCGGCCCCCTCGTAAGAGGGGGGCGGTTTTTATCTACCGTGGAGGTACTTGTTGTCCCATTCCCGCTTGATGATTCTGCGGGCGGCAGGATCGTCCATGAGCGTGTGCATCTCGACGAGGTTCTCGGGCTCACCTGGGTTCGAGTAATCGATTCTTGTGATCAGGTGCTGAACAAACAGGTTCATGGCCACTTGGTCTGTGGGATCGACGCCGAATTCGGAGATCAGATCGGCTATTACAGGTCGGACCCTGTTATCTCTGATCTGGAAGGCTGGGTAGTATTTTCTGCCGTTGCTTTGGTTGGTGTACACGGCGATCTGGCCAGCCTGGATACGCTTGCTCAACGCCTGTTTTGTGATACCCAAAATTCTAACGAGGTCCTTGCTCTCTAGCAGTTCGCATCTTTCTCGGACCCTCACAAAGGCTCTAGCTCGCATTTCAGCGATAGCCTCCTGGTTCTCGATTTCAATGCTTCTCGCCGCCTCAGCTGCGGATCTCGCCAGCTCAGCGAGGGCCTCTCTATCTGAAAGTTTCAGAGACTTTTCGAGCACCGCCTGGGGCAGCTTTGCGATGAACTGGCGGAAACGTCTGTCCACCGCAGACTCAAGATCCACTCTCGAAGTGGGGGCGGATTCTATAGTAGGGACGGACATAAAACCTCCTAACGACGCGCTGATGCAGTGATCAATTGGTTGCTACTATATGGTCAACTTGTCGCTTCGTCAAGCTGTCAACCAAGCCTGACGAATAGCCTTCGTATCGTCGGAATTCGGTCGTATCCACCTATGCCCGGATAGAGCACGGTCGGGTGAAAGCGATGGCAATGTTCGTGAGTATGGAAAAGATCGACGGGATTGGATGCTTTCAGGTTGGCTATGCCGTCCCAGATACATACCGGAGCAGAGGTTGGACAAAAGAGAACCTGGAGCAAGAATTAGGCGAACTGAGCAATGGTCTAGCAAGGCACGGTGTAGAAAAATTCTACCTTCAGGCGGTGGTATCGTTGCGAGCGAGTATCCTGAGTGCCCATATCGGTACATCACGAAAAGCCCGCAAGATCACTCAGGTTGAAGCTGACCTTATGATCAAACGTGTTGTAGATATCCGAAACCAGACCTACTGATTTGTAAACCAGCAAGGCTTCTTGAGCGCTGCTGAGAGAGCTAGTTTCGATCGCGAGCTTCATGCAATCGCAATGCAGCTATGCAGATAGGAAAAATCGGTCCACCACCAGCCCCGTCAGTCGGGGCTCAAACCGTAGAAGAGGGACGCATTTCCCTAGAATCGAGGAGATATTGACATGGCAAAATTCATCATCCAGATAGTGCTATGGACGCTGTTCGCGGTAGCAATTTGGATTTCGTACTGGAACTATTCACGATACCTTGAGGCGAAGCAGGACCCGGAGCAATCTAAGCGCAATCTGCAAACCGCGCTGTATGTAAGGAACGATTGTTCAATCGGAGATACAGAGTTCGAAAGGATTGCAAGCTCGCATTACCGGCCTTATCAGAGGAGTTATAGAGTTGCCCTCCTCTTAGGCCTGACCTTTGGGGTTGTGGGCATGACTCTGTTACTCGCATAGGTCCGAGTAATCCCTCTAACAAAGGAAAAGGGCGCTCTTGGCCCGCACAATCATGCAGGGGATATACCAAATGCGCCTCACATCAGGAAGGCTGAATGAGTATCTCAAGGACACTAGCGAGAATGCCAATGAACATGCGGCGACTCCACCTCAACTGATGTACATGGTCGATCAGATGGACCAAATCTTCCATGAGGAATTGTTCAGTTTCCCGGTCGACGTTCATCCTTTCTCAGCAATGCTGCTACTGAACTCGTACACGATGCTTGCTGGTGCCGTGCGGGAGGCGCTATCAGGGCACATAAGCTGCACCTATCCGATTGCCCGAACGGCTCTTGAGTCGGCGTGCTACGGCTTTCTGATCGGCTCAGACAACGACAAAGCATCAATCTGGGGGAACCGCCACAGGGATAAGGACTCCCTGAAGCGCTGTCGGCAGATGTTCACTGTCAGCAACGCTGTCTCAGCGCTGAAGCCCGTCAGCACCGAAATGGCAGAGTACGTCCAGGGGCTTTACGATGCATCGATCGACTTCGGCGCTCATCCCAACCAGCGATCGATCCTTGCTCATGCGAGTGCGATGGCTATACGAACAGATTCGACAGAAGGCTTCGATATGACGGTCGTTTACGGGGTGAATAGCTGGCACGTCAACCATGCGCTATTGGCCTGTGTTGAGGTCAGTCAGGCTATCGCCTTTCTTATCGCGGCATCGGCTGATCATCACCCCTTGCTCGATGAACGCATAGACGTGTTCAAGAACTGGTTCGAGGAAAAAAACCGTATGGCAGAGCAGCTCGCTGGGCGACCTATCGATTACTCGGGGCCAATGTACTCCTCTGTTATCCCGCCGGTGTAACACCTCCGGGGAAGCGCAATGATCGAGCCCAATCATGCCGAATGGTCGTAGGAAGGAAATTCCTAGCAGGTGCACCCCAAGCCCAGCCATGCGCTGGGTCGAGGCCATAGGAGTGGCACGATTCACGTTGCTCAGGATCCTGCAGAAAAATTTGGCTGAGGTTAGGCCCCTCTTTAAATTTTGGAGTTGATACATGACCAGATTGAATGAAGTGCTCGACATTGCAGCTAGCCTGATCGCAGAGCGGGGTACTCCGAACGATGGAACCTTCCCTCCTCATAATCTATTAGCACGCTGTCGCGCTGCCGGGTTCAGCTCTGATGAGTTTCGTACCGCTGTAGAAGAAGGGAAAGCCTCGGGTCAGCTTACTGAGGAGCCGGGCGAGCGTCTGCGTCTGAGCTGATCAAGAAACTAGCTCGGCGTTTGCTGTTAGCGCTGGCGTATTTTTTGATCTCCGCAAATGGACGGCAAAGCACCCACTATCAGCTCTACGATTACGGATAATCGCAGCACTATGTACACCTCAAACTCCGGCCTTGTACCGGGGCCTAGGCAGTAGGAGGGCACGATTCACGCCGCCCAAGTTTGCGAAAAATGCGATGAAAAAGAACCTAACTGCTCCTTTGAGGTTTGCTCGACTGGGAAAAACGCACCTCAGACCTCGCCCAGTGTATTCAGGCGTCAGACAGTTGAAGCGTTAATGATTCAAGGCAAGTCCGGTGCGCCGGGCCTGTCGGAAGCCGATTCTGGGAGTCGGTTGCCGACAGTCACAGACACAATGGAAAAATATGAAACGCACGCTCTTGCTACTAGTGATGACCACACCACATGAGTAATGCGGTGCGTACGAAAACAGCTTTTTGTTAATGGCATTTTTCGTGGTATTAGCTGAAAGCATTAAAATAAATATATGATTTATAAAGATTTTTTATGATTGTTTATGTTCGAGTGGGAGTAGGGCTGGATCATAACTATTTGATTTTATTTAAAAAAATAAAATTGAATAGTTATGTTTGATACGTCATCAATGGCGTTGTTAATGGCGCACATCGTAAGTATGTGAGAAAGCTGTATCGACACCATGTCCCGGATAAGGAATGCCGGCATGGTATCGAGACTCTTAGCAATGCAGATGTCAGTACCACCTGTTGTGCAATTTGGCTTATCGACAAATGCGTCGCTGGCTCATAGCCGTCATTTTTGGTACTGCGTTACCCGAATTGTCAGCGCAACGATTTCTCGCCTTGAGGGGAGGTAGCATCAATCTGTCTCGCCAGCGACTCCAGCAGCGTCTGCGCACCACGATCCCGGCGCAGTTGCCCGATATGCGTGCGTGCCAGCTTTAGATGATGGCGAGCCTGGGCCAGGTCTTCGCGCTGCAGTGCCAGTGGAATGCTCATAGCGGCGACCTGAATGACTATTCGGTGTGCACCATGATGGTCGTGCTGCTCAATGACCTGCTGCAAGAGATCGGCCAGTGCTTGAGTATTGCGCTCCGGGGCCCGCTGCAACAGCTCTTCGAGTGCTCGAAGCCGGAACAGGCGATAGCGCGGGATCAACTCGTCCTCGGCAAGCAACAATGCCAAGGCCTCGTCGTCCTGCTTTAACTGGGCCAACACCTGAGCCTTGTACATCATTCGCTGCTGACGTTCTGTTGGCCACTCATGACCCTTCACCCCCGCATCCCACTCAGCCATCACCGTCCAGGCCTGCTCAGGCCGCTTCAGTTGCAGTAGGGTTGCTATGCGCACCTCGTGCATGCAGTCGTAGGTCGGTTGCCCTGCGGCCAGGATCTTGCCCTGCTGCTCGTCTAGGAATGCGAGCGCGTCCTCGGGGCGTCCATCGTCGAGCAAGGCATCGGCTTTTTCGTAACTTATGCAGGAAAAGCATCCCCTGCTCGGGTCCAAGCGTTGTAATGTTTCATCACAGACGGCGATCCGTTCCTCTGCCCACCCCGCACCGTCGACATTGGCATAGCAGGACACCAGATCTTGGGTCACGCAGACCGATTGCGGGCATTGTCGGGCATCTTCCCGGTTGGCCCGCTCGAACAGCGTCACCACCTGCGCCAGTGCAGTTTCACCTTCCAGCAGGCTGCCGACGCGATTGCGCATTTCCCAATGGCCGACGAATACTTCCAGCCAAGGATTGCCAACGGTCTTGGCCAGCGCCTTGACCTCTGGAAGCAAAGCTTGAGCCTGAGTGACTTCTAGGTTGAATATGTGTTGAAGCATGCGGTCCAGCGAATCGACAGCCTGCCCCTTACCCGACTCTCGCAACTCGGCCTTGAGTTTTCCCAACCAACTCCAGATATCCATGTACGTCACTCTCCACTCGATCCATCAGGATCATCAATCATCGGGCCAGCAACACCTGCATCGACTGCGCGAGTCCTTCCAGCGCCTCTGTCAGGGCGGATGGCGTCTGCAGTGCGGCCTGTCCGGCGATAATTACCTTGAACGCCTTGAGCAACCGGGCCGCATTCAGGGCGCCCGGCTGATTGCCGTCAACGGCCTGGATCAGGGCCTGGATTGCCGGGTTGGCGAAGTTTAGATAGAGACGGTTAGCGGCCTGGGTTGTTATCTGCTGCGTGTACTGACGGGCAAGGTGCAAGGCTGCCGATGCAATATGCCGATCCGCCTCGTCGCTTTCAAGCCGGGCCTTCAACTGCGCCTCGTGATTACTGACTACCACCAGTGGCAGTGCCTCGGGAGCAAAACGCGCCACCACCAGTTCTTCGTTCACCGCCAGCCGTGTACTTAGCCAATCAAGTTGTGACGTCGGCAGGCTGACCGGCGTGAACAATTGCCGGTTGCCACTTTCGCTGCCCAACTCGACCAGACGCATACCTTGAACCTCGCACCAGAGGCGCAGGAACGGCAGCACGGCATAACGATTGCCATGGGCCACCGGAAAACCCAAAGCATGGAACAACATTGTTTCGAAGCCGTCTTGGCTGTCGAGCAACACATGGACAGCACCCTCGACTACCAGATGGCGAACCGGCAGTTCACCCTGAGAGGTGGGAATACTCAGGCTGTCCTTGAGCAGATCAAAGAGGCGCTGATCGCACAGGGTCGCCCCTAACAACGATTCGTTATGGCGCGACAGCACCCGTCGCCAAGCCTGCGGCTGATGCTCGGCGAGCCCCACCAGGCCATCAATCAGTGCCTCGCCGATAGCATGACGGGTCTCGAGGTAGTGCTGATCGCGCTGCAGAGCCTCGCGGCTCGCCGTTGGGGTCAGGTGTCTGGACTCGATCACGCCGCCGATAAAACCCGCCCAAGACGGCAACAGGTCGCGGGCATTGTCATCCAACAGCATCCCGCGCAGGAATACACTTAGATTGCGGTTATCGTTTGAACCATAGGTCGCGCCGTCCTGAACCCACAGCAACCCTTGCAGATCGGTCTGTTCTAGCGAATATACAGGCATGCAGCAGATCGGTTTGAAGGTGTGTTCAAAGCCCTCGGCGAACGCCAGTTGCCGTTTGTGCAATTGCAATGGATGCAAACCGCCTCCCGCAGACAGTCTCCAGGGTGGCAGTTCCCGGTTGATGGCCTCGCCGGCACCCGCACCTACATGGATGGGCACCTCCAGCAGTGCGCAATAGCGTTCCAGAATCGCACGCAGACGTGGGGCCTCGGCCAGGGCTCGATGATGCTCATGCAGTTCCAGGGTGACATGCGTGCCCACCGGGCGCGCCTCGCAGGCCACCACGCTGTACTGCTCGCCATTGCTGGACTGGTAACAGAACCCTAGGTTCGGCTGCTGATAGGAGGTGCTGCGAACGATGACCCGATTGGCTAGTACAAACGCCGACAGAAAGCCCAGTCCGAACATGCCAATCAATCCTCCCGCTTCCTCGCCGGCCTCGCGCAGACCTCTGGTGTAGCCAACACCTACGGTCGCGAGGTACGCGTGAATCTCATGCTCTGTCAGGCCGGCGCCGGTATCAATGATACTGATGGTGTTTGCCTGGGGATCACCGATCACATCTATACGGCCCATGCCCTGCCAGTCGCCTTCCAGACGTCGGCGCAGGATTGAGTCATGTGCGTTCTGTACCAGTTCGCGCAAGGCCACGGTGGGGGAGGAATACAGGTGTTTGCCAAGGACCGACATCAGCCCATTAAGATCCACGCCGGCGCGATGAATCCGGGCGCAATCATTTGTCGCAGAACTGCTGTGCATGTCCATAATCGACCACTTGATGAAAATCCGCTTTCATTGGAAAAACTCTTACGACCGGGCATTCTCAACTATACGGGCTGTGGATGAAATACCGTCGGTGCTGCTGAGGGCGATGAGGGGTTGCCTGCGCTTTGCAGCGCCGCGATGGCGGTTGTGCACTGTCTGATTGCCGTGCAGCACTTTCATTATTCCCATAGGCGAGCGTGTTTCACCTTATGAAGCATTGGCCCATTTACCAACATTTCACTGATCGTGACTCCTGACATGCGATCACTTTCCGGCATTGGATCTTGAGTAAATATGTTTGGGGCGGGGCGGCTTGGGCTGGCTTCGCCGTATAGACCGCAGCAAAAAAAACGTGGCCAACTGCGGGCGGCGTTGCAAGAGATTGCTGAACAAACCCGAAGCCTGCATGGAGGCTATGGCTGGTCTGTAGACCAGATGAGCAGTGGTTTGGTGCTAGTCAGTCGCCCGAAGCGAGTGCCACTGATCGAACAGCGTTCAGGTGGCAATAGGCAGTGAGCATTACTGCTTAGGTCATGTCCCGGCATAAGTGGCAACATTCCCGGCCTAAGTTGGAAGTGTCCCCGGCGTAGGTAGTAGATGGGGTTTAGACAAGCTCGTGCGTATTACTGAGGACGGAGCTTCCCGGCATTTGACCGCAGATAGTCTGTGGTGGGGGAGCAATGGAGCTAAAAACCAACGTAAGGCATGGGTAGCGTTTGCTTCTCCCGTCAGGTGGTGGGGAATAGCGAACTTTGATTTGCTGTTCGAGTTTATAACACCGCTTTTTGGGGGCATATTTCCCTCCGTGGTGCTCGCTAACCCGATTTCCTGAAAACGTGTTTTATCGTATTGGCCAGGCTGCACGAGGGTTTGCGGACAGGCACTCGGCTTGAGTGCACTTTCTGTTACGTTGCTCCCCAAACCCCAACAAGAAAAATATTAGACGTCGGCCCAGCGAAGCTTTAGATAGTCAACTACCTGCTGAGTTTGTGAGGCCCGCAGAAACATATGTCGAAATAACATGCACCCGGACACCTCAGCTAGAGAATCATTCAGGTCAAGCTGACGGGTCATTTCAGGCACGCCCGCCTCAACAGTCCAGTCGGGCTCGGCTGCTGAGGCGGCTCCCACCTTATACAGAGCCATACCTACATATAACGCTGTGCCGGTACCCCTGACGGTATCCGCCCACCACTGTGTGATGACGTCGTAGCGGGCAACCTCCCGGGCAAACGGCCAGTAGACCTGTGGGGCGATATAATCAATGATGCCGTCAATTACCCATTTCCGGGTGTCTGCATACGCAAAATCGTAATTAGGTGCACCTGCCTGCGTATCAGACCCCAGCGGGTCGTCAGATTTATTCCGCCAGACGCCTGCCGGGCTGATACCAAACAAGACATCCGTGTTAACTGCGGCTATTTTTTTATGGCATGCATCAACCAGCGAATACGTGTTATTTCGTCGCCAGTCGGCCTTTGTGGTAAAGGTTGTATTGTATGTCTGGTAGGTAGCATCATCCTGCAGCAGGGAATCCGCAGTTTCATAATAAAAATAATCATCGAACTGAATGGCATCAACATCGTATTTGGTGACAATTTCTTCAACAATACTACCAACCCACGCTTGAACTTCAGGTATGCCGGGATTGAGAACAAAGCGGTTCGCTGCGGTCCCAGTCCACTCTGGATGCGTATTAAACACACTGGCTGGCGAGTCAGATGATGAGTTATTCAGCTCTTCCATTGTTCCGTCGCTGGCGTTCATTGATATGCGGTACGGGTTCACCCATGCGTGCAGCCCAATATGACGAGCATGCGCCTGCTCAACAGCATAAGCCAGTGGGTCGAAGCCGGGATTTTTTCCGAGCGTACCTGTCAGGTACTTCGACCATGGAAGCAGATCTGATGCGTAGAGTGCATCTGCGCAGGGAACAACCTGGAATATCACTGCATTCATTTTCATTGCCACAATATCATCAAGAATGCCGGTCAACTCTTCTTTCTGTGTGCTGACACGTGCAGCCTCATCAGTGATGGTCAGAGATGAGGCGGACGGCCAGTCAAGATTCGTAACTGTTGCGACCCAGGTCGCCTTGAGATTTTTGTTCGCAGTCGCCATTGCGATTTCTCCTTTGGGTATGGTTCTGAGGGGACAAAATATGCTGTCCATGCACGGGCATTTTGAAATGCCCATGCATGAACGAGCACTACACGTGCCAAGGCGCTGGTATGTGACCATAGCCGAGCAGATTATCGCGATGAGCGAGCTGCTGGGCTGAACGCACGAAGAGCGCCTGCTCGCACAAGCGTTCTTTAGGCATCACATGGGAACGACGTGTCAGCTCAGCGTCACGTCCTTCATCGCAGGAATATAACCGTAGTCATATTCTTCCTGCACGAACGAGCGATCCCCTTTCAAGAGGATTCTCACCGTCGGCGCTTCGGTCCCGCCGATACGGTAATCCTCGCCTATGGTGGGCACGCTGTCGATGAACGAAGTCACCAGACCGTTCGGCATGACGCAGTGCGAATACGTCTGGAAAGGCTGCTCGGGCGGATTGCCGAGCACTAGGCCGGAAGCGTTCATTGGCCGGTACGGACCGAACAAATGTTCGCCGACAAAACCGTACACCCCGTCTGGCCCTGTAACACCATCGGCATACGTGAACTTGTGACTGATGGTGAACAAGTAATATTTGCCGTCTTGAAAAACATAGTGCGGGCGCTCGGTCTGATCGTTCACGCCGACGGCCGTCACCAACGGCGGAAGTATTTCCCACTCCTCACCACTGAGATCTTTTGCGACCGCCAGACCGATACAACCCACCTGGAATCTGGCACCCCCCACGTCTTCATGACCCGGCGGCACAGGACCCAGTTCGACACTCCCTACTGTGTGCGAGCCGCGTTCACCGGCGACGTTGCCTTCAAACACCATATACAACTTGCCGTCATGGGGATCAATGAACGGGCTGGGGTCGCGAAAGTTCCAGCTCGAGTTCTGCGCTTCGGTTTGATAATAGGTGCCGTCGGCCTCGAACAGCTTTTTGACCTGGGTAAAGTCTTTCAACTCCACGCCCTGATCGGACGTCACAATACGGCCACGTACTTTGGCGATCGCTGCGCCGGGCGTGACGCAGGTGTAATAAAGATCAATATCGCCTTTGTCATTCAACAATATCGGGGTGCCCGCCCACTCTCGCGTGGTGGGCGATACACCCTCGGCCATTACGCGACCACCAAAGATCCAGTCCTTGCCGGTACGCGAGTACCAGTAGCACATGCGTGCGCGGCCATGACGATCTTCCCAGTCACGCTTGATGTCATAACGGCCATTGGCGTCGAGGTATTGCGGATCATTGGGGTGACGGTCAGCCGTCAGGGTCAGGATGACCGACCAGCCGTTGACCGAAACCACCGTGCCATCCAGTTCGCGCAGCGGCATGGTGTCCCAGATGAATACCGTATCACTCATGACCGGGAAGTCCGCACTCACCAGTGGCTGCGTGGTGGTCGGGTCATTTTCATTGACCTTCAGCGCGTCGGCGCGGGACCAGACAGTGGGGGCGTATTTGATGTTACCTACGAGAGGACTATTTTTGTGCTGGATTACAGCAGAGCTGCTATTGGACATAATTGATACCTTTAAATAGCTTTGGGAGGCAGCAGCGACGCTGCTGTACCTCTTTCGCTCAAAGGCGATAACTCGAGGCTCGCGGCCTTCACATGATTCAGCGTCCCGCAGCGGGGGCACTTGATTTGGAGTTCGGTGTAGTCACCCATGCGAGCCAGCAGCTTCTTGCACTGTCCGCATCGGTAGTCTTTCAACATTTGCAATGGTCTCCTTGTGCTTCGCCCAATGAAAAACCCCGCCGAGGCGGGGTTTGGAGGGGATCGCAATTTACCGGTTGGCGCTGTTGGAAAGCCCGTATCCGGCGGCTGCCCTGAGGCGCAAATCGCATATCGTGGTACCTTTTTACCCCCCCTCCGGAAAGGCTGGAAAGGGGCAGTTTCGGGGTAGGTCGAGTGTGGCCGGAGTTCAACACGAGTTCGACCGCAGTTGCGCAATTGACCCGGATAAACGGTGCGAAACAGCGCTTCATTGGGGGCGCTTCAGAAAACGGAATTGAAGGTACGTTAAGCCGATTCTGCGGTGGGCTCGCCGTTCTGGCGATCGCGCTAATGACAGCCATGAAACAATTCATTTCTCCACAGCACACCGACAGCACGGTTCGCCCAGCGTGATCACCGGACGCTTATGGCCAAGTGGCCTGAGCGACCCGCATAAAGTTGCCGCCAAAAATGCCGTTGATCTGCGTGGCGTCATATCCAAGCCGTAGCAATGCTTCTGCGACCTGACCCAGCGCTTCCGGCTGCAGTTGACGATGCCCGTTGATGCCGCCATAGAATTCTTTTGGCCACCAATCGTTTTCATTCACGCCCTCGGCCAAATCCTTATCGTCGGGGTGCAGTTCGATGTCCAGGCCCAGGCCGATATGTGCCGTTCCCGCTCGTTCGGCCAGATAATCGATTTGGCGCACGAAGGCTTCGACCGATGCCTGCGGATCGCCCAGAAAAATCCCCAGACCGGTCAGCCCGATCACACCACCTGTTTCAACACAGGCCATGATCTGCTCATCATCCACCGTGCGTGGATGGTCATACACTGCCTTGATATTAGTGTGTGAAAAGACAACCGGTCGCTGTGACAGCTCGATTATTTCCATACTCGCGCGCTTGCTGGCATGTGAGCAGTCCATCACGATACCCGCCGAATTGATGGCTCCCACAAACTCCCGCCCCAGCGCAGTTAATCCCATGCCACTGCCATGGCAACCGCCCGCACAGCTGTTATCGAGGTTGTACGCCAGAAGCATCTGGCGGACGCCCAGGTCGGCATACAAGCGGACCATTGCCGGGTCTTGCAGCAGCATGTTGGAGCCTTCCAAGTCGAAAGACACTGCCAGCTTGTCCTGCACGCGGGCGCGTTGCAGATCTGCAAGGGTACCGGCCAGCATGAAGTTCTCTGGATGCTTGATCAGCCACTGGCGAAAGCCTGCGATGACCTGCATCACATCGCCAACAGCGGTCATGTCCATGCCGACATTGACCGAGACGTGGTGAAAGCCGTTGTCGCGGTAGCGCAGCAGCGCAGACATGTCCTGATTGGGCAGCAGCGGCAGGCAGGTATGGGCCTCCCAACGAATGGCGCCGCGGGCAGGCGTAGGCACGGTATTTGGATTCATTGCACAACTCCGGGATTCGTGGGGCGGGTATCAGCAGGCTCTCTCCAAACCTACCAAAGGTGAGCAGGCCGGTACATTAAGCAATCCGCAAAGCACCTCATTTGAAACTGACCTGAAGTTCGAGGAAAATCGTCACGGAGAAGTGGCTCAGATGCACCTCAACCCCAACGTCGAGGCAGGGGCAGCTCAGCAAAAGGATTCGATATCGTATCCGCCAAAACCAAGGAACCCGTTCATGAAATCTCGATTTTCTTGCTGTTCATCCTTCCTGATCATGTTGTCGCTGACAGGATGCGCAGTGAATATGGATACTCCAAAGCGCGATCAGCCTGGAGAAAACGCGTTGTACGGCAGTTGGCATGTTGCAGGTGTAGAGGTATCGGATTCGGGCGTGCAAGCACTGGAGGATAATGCCCCGAGTTTTATGGGGCGACGTCTCAGTTTCAATCACGACCAACTGGCATGGAAAGCGTCGGCAGGCTCAACGGAAGATGTGTGCAAGGGGCCTGTTTTTCACAAGCTTCCTACGATCAGTGGAGCTGAACTGGAGCCACAACTTCATAAGCTTGGCATCGAAAAAGCCGTACCTTATGGCGTTGAGTGCACATCTGGAAGCTGGGGTCCTCTCGATAAAGAAAGCCCGGTATTTTTTCTAGCACAGAATGGGTCCTTGGCTCTTTCCTGGTATGACGGCGGAATGCTGAAGCTCGTGCGAGACTGATCACGGAAGTGTCGCGCGACCGTCCAAGCCCCGCACCTGTGGGGCTCCTTGGAGGGGGGAGGGCGCGTCCGCGATAGTTGATCCGCCTATCGGATCATCAGTTACCAAGCAGCGCTTGGTGGCGGCAGCATCGGGTCCTTGAAGCTGTGTATCCGCTGGCTTTCGGTAGCCTGAGACCGGCCAGCGCCATCAGGCCCGCACAAAGCCAATCACGCTCCCATCGTCATCACACCGATAAGAGCAGCACTGGCCTCAACCCGATCAGCAATGCCAAAATGGCACCCACTACCCGAATCAATGAATTCGGATTTTTTGGCACGGATGCGGACAGGCGGTGATTACGCCTGATTAAGGGATTTATGGTTTCTATCTATATGTGTGGCGAGGACAAGACCCGGCAGATCAGCGACTGGGTTATTAAAAAGAATGGCAAGGGTGAGTTCAGACTGACTTGCCACTACCCCTCTCAAAAAACCTACTCCCGCCCGCTTGGCGACTGCAAGGTCGATCCAACCCGGGAGGTCAAGGGCATGCTTCTTCTAAGAACAGGAGGGCATGTTTTAAGCCCCATCGAGAAAGCGTTGGTTTACGGCGAGAAATACGCGCTCGTTCAGTTTCCGGGGAGTCCGGATAGCTACCTGTTCCATATGGATAACATTGAGTTCGTTTCCCCGACCTCGATTACCGACGAGCCCGTATTCACTTACTTTCGCTCCGTGGCCGCAGCTCGGGTCAACAACGCGGCTGACGATGAGCAAAAAAAAGGCATTGCCGAAAACGTTGATCGCCAGATGGGCACACTCTCATTGTCCCCGGCTACGGCGCTCAATGCCTATTGCAAAGGCCAGCCTGTACAGCAGGACTCGCCGGGCAACTTCATCTTTCCTTTTGGTCTCAATGACAGTCAGCTCAAGGCGGTAGAGCAGGCTTTCAGTTCGCAGATAAGCCTCATCGAAGGACCTCCCGGGACTGGCAAGACACAGACGATTCTGAACATCATCGCCAATATCCTGTTGCAGGGGAAAACCGTAGCGGTGGTGTCCAACAACAACGCTGCGGTCAAGAATGTTTATGAAAAGCTGGGCAAGTGCGGTCTGGATTACCTGGTCGCCAGACTGGGCAATAAGGAAAACCGGGAAACGTTTTTTGCCGAGCGCTCTTTGCGACCTTCAGTAGACCCTGAATCTGAACCTGCGCCTGCAATGGAAGATATTCAGGGCGTTCTCCAGCGGCTCAGGCGTTATCTGAGTGCTCGCAATGCAGTGGCGCAGTTGCAGATCGAGATTAACGAGCTGGAGATAGAACGGCGTTATCTCGTGCAGTGGCAACAGGACAATGGAATAGTGCCTGTGCATGACAGGTATAAATTATCGCCGCAAAAGACTACTGACTTGATGGCGTATCTACCGCATATACCCAGCGACCGGATCCGGATCAAGGACCGGATTGAGTTGCTGTTCAACTTCAGGATTCTGCGCACCGGCCAGTTGAATGACCGGGGCAAGCGTATGTCAGCCTTTTACAGCTTGCAGCTCGATTACTACGACAAGGTCCTGCAAAAGAAGAAGAGGGAATTGTCTGCCCATAAGGAAGCGTTGCGCATCGGTAATTTCAATGCCTTGCTGGAAGAACTGACCTCCTCTTCGATGCGTCACCTCAAGCACCATCTGGATCTTCACATTTCGCCTAATGATGACTTCGACATAACGTACCGAAATCACCTGGATGCCTTTCTGAAGCGCTATCCGGTCATCGGCAGCAGTACGCACTCGATCGTCAATTCCTTGGGAGGCAAGGCTGTCCTTGATTACGTCATCATCGACGAGGCTTCGCAGCAGGACATTGTTCCGGGTGTGCTGGCGCTGAGTTGTGCGAAGAATCTGATTATTGTCGGCGACAGAAAACAGCTTGCGCATATTCCGGAAAAGTTGGGCCTGGAAGCCCCCGCTCCTTGGTATGACTGTGAGACGTACAGCTTGCTGGATTCATGCGTGGGTGTGTTCGGTGATTCGATTCCAATGACATTGCTCAAAGAGCACTATCGATGCCACCCCCGCATCATTCAGTTTTGCAATCAGCAGTTCTACGATAACCAGCTCGTCCCGATGACTCAGGACGCTGGCGAACAATCGTTGACGCTGCTCGTGACCGCCAAGGGCAACCATACGCGCAACAACTCCAATCTCCGTGAGCTGGACTCTTTATTGGCAGTGCTTGATGGGAGTGGTGAGAGTATCTGGGAGGGTGAGGATGGCAGAGGGTTCATTGCGCCGTTCAAGAATCAGGCAACACTTTCAGGCTCATGTCTGCCAGCTGATTTCATCAACGACACCGTGCACAAGTTCCAAGGCCGTGAATGCGACGAAATTGTCTTTTCTACCGTACTGGATAAGCATAAAAGCCCGGAGCGCCTGAGTTTTGTAGACGATGCGCGGATGGTCAATGTGGCGGTATCCAGAGCTAAAAACAGGTTCACGCTGGTGACCGGCGACGGCGTTTTCAAAGCCGGCAATGGACATATCGCGGCGCTGATCCGCTATATGGAATATTACGCAGAGGACGGGCACATCCACCGGGCGCCGGTCATTTCGGCGTTCGATCTGCTTTACAAGGAATATGATCGATCACAGGAACGTCTGAATAAAAGGCTCAGGCCAGATGACTCGCCCTTCAAGTCCGAGCAGATCGTAGCGCAGATACTTCGTGAGGCGCTGGCTCAGGAGGCTCGCCAATCGATCATGTTTCATCGCGAAGTTCTGTTGATACAGCTGGCATCGGTCGCCGATGCAAGCTTCACGGAGCGAGAGCGGGAGTTCATGAACAACGGTTCCTGCTGTGATTTCGTACTTTATTTCAAAGTAGGGAAGCGTCCGCTGGGCGTGATTGAAGTCGACGGTGGACACCACAACGACCTGGTACAGATCGAACGAGACACCGTGAAAAACAGCATTCTGGAAAAGTGCGGCATTCCTTTGCTTCGTCTGCGGACTATCGAGAGCCATATTGAAGAAAAGATCGCGGCGTTTGTGGATCAATGGACGCCACCTGTACCAGATGACGGTCGCAACGCTTCATCAGGTTGAAAATTGCCTTGGCATCACGCAGGCAATTTACGTGTAGAACAAGAGCCAGATCATCGAGTTGATCTGGCTCGATCCTGGCAGCTTGACGATCATTAAGCTGGCGCTGGGTAAACCGGTCCGAGGTTACGGTTTACGAAATGCCGAGCTCTGCGCGCACGCGGGGTGCGAAAAGCCGGAGCGGGCACCACTGCCTTGCCCGGCTTTTTTACGCCTCGACTTCAGTTCGTGGTATCGACCCTTATCTTTCCGCAAATGCAGGTGTATCGTATTCGCCCCGCGCATCTGCCTGCAGATGCCTCCCGTTTTCGTATCAGAGGTCCCGCCGTTCATGTCTTTCACCCGTCGCCAGATCCTCACAGGCATCGCCGGTCTTGCCGTAGTCGGCCTGGGCGCGGGCGGTGCTTCGCGTTACTGGATGGGGCGCCGCGAGTCTGAAGCGGGGTCGGACTTTGTGCTGATCGCTGCACCGCTGGATATAGAGCTGGTATCGGGTCACAAGACACCAGCCTGGGCATTCGGCGGTTCTGCTCCAGGCACAGAGTTGCGCGTTCGGCAGGGCGATTGGCTGCGGTTGCGCTTCATCAATCAGTTGCCCGTGGAGACGACCATTCACTGGCATGGCATTCGGCTGCCGCTGGAGATGGACGGCGTGCCGTATGTGTCGCAGTTGCCGGTCAAACCGGGCGAATACTTCGATTACAAATTCCGTGTGCCGGATGCCGGCAGCTATTGGTATCACCCGCACGTCAGCAGCAGCGAAGAGCTGGGCCGTGGGCTGGTCGGGCCGCTGATCGTCGAAGAGCGCGAGCCGACCGGTTTTGCCCATGAGCGCACGGTCAGTCTGAAAAGCTGGCATGTGGATGACGTGGGCGCATTCACCGAGTTCAGTGTGCTGCGTGAGGCAGCGCGCGAAGGCACGGCAGGGCGGTTGTCTACCTTGAACGGCGTGCCTCAGGCAGTCATCGAACTGCCTGCCGGGCAGATCACTCGTGTGCGCCTGCTCAACCTCGACAATACCGTGACCTATCGGCTCAACCTGCCGGATGCCGAGGCGCAGATTTATGCGCTGGATGGCAACCCGGTCACGCCGCGCCCGTTTGGTGACGAGTACTGGCTGGGGCCGGGCATGCGCATCTGCCTGGCGATCAAGGCTCCGCCTGCGGGTGAGGAAATCTCGTTGCGTAACGGCCCGGTGCGTCTGGGCACCTTTCGTTCGGTTGCCAACAGCGATGCGCCCGGTCAGTGGCCACCTGAGTTGCCGGCCAATCCGGTGGCCGAGCCCGATATGGCTAACGCCGAGAAGATCAATTTCAACTTCGAGTGGGTCGGCTCCATGTCGGTCAACACCGACAACGGCAAGCCGCCGAGCCTGTGGCAGATCAACGGTGAAGCCTGGGACATCACCGACAAGACCTGCGCTGATCGCCCCATCGCCAAACTGAAGCTGGGCAAGAGTTACATCTTCGAACTGAAAAACATGACCCAGTATCAGCACCCTATTCACTTGCACGGCATGAGTTTCAAGGTGATCGCGTCCAATCGGCGCAAGATCATTCCCTACTTCACCGACACCTTCCTGCTGGGCCGCAACGAACGGGCGCGCGTGGCGCTGGTGGCGGATAACCCCGGCGTGTGGATGTTTCACTGCCACGTGATCGATCACATGGAAACCGGCCTCATGGCCGCCATTGAGGTGTCGTGATGCGCCAGCCGCTAATCATCGACCGCAGCAACGATCAACACTTCATGCGTGAGGCGCTGGCGCTCGCCGCGCAAGGCGCACTGCTGGGCGAAGTGCCGGTCGGCGCAGTTGTGGTGCACAACGGCGAGATCATCGGCCGTGGCTACAATTGCCCGATCAGCGGCAGCGACCCGAGCGCGCACGCCGAAATGGTCGCCATTCGCGACGCCGCCAGGGCGCTGGGCAATTACCGGCTGCCGGGCAGTACGCTCTACGTGACGCTGGAACCGTGCAGCATGTGCGCCGGTTTGATCGTCCATTCGCGGGTGGCACGTGTAGTTTACGGGGCGCTGGAGCCCAAAGCGGGCATCGTCCAGAGCCAGGGGCAGTTTTTCAGCCAGGGCTTTCTCAATCACCGCGTACTGTTTGACGGTGGGGTGCTGGGCGAGGAGTGTGGGGCAATGCTGAGCGAGTTTTTCAGGCTGCGCCGGGCCGCCAGGGATGCAGGAAAAAGCAGGATCGACGTCTAGAGCGCGGGCTTTTCCGGGCTGGAAGCGGGTGCAACGGGTGCGGTCGGCGCAGGTGGCTGGGTCTTGTCGACGCCGGGAACGTGCAGGTTGCCATCGGCGACCTGGCTGCCTTCAAGTTGCGGCTGCGTGACCCAGGTCAGAATGTCGTAGTAGCGGCGAATGTTGGCGACAAAATGCACGGGTTCGCCGCCCCGTGCATAACCGTAACGCGTTTTGCTGTACCACTTCTTCTGCGCCAGACGCGGCAACATTTTTTTAACGTCCAGCCATTTATTAGGGTTCAGCCCCTCGTTTTCAGCCAGTTTTCGCGCATCTTCGAGATGACCGCCACCAATGTTGTAGGAAGCAAGAGCGAGCCACGTACGATCGGGCTCTTGAATCTTGTCGTCCAGCTGATCCTTTACGTAGGCAAAGTACTTGGCCCCGCCCTGAATGCTTTGCCGTGCATCGAGCCTGTTGGTCACGCCCATCGCCTGAGCAGTGTTCTGGGTCAGCATCATCAGGCCGCGTACGCCGGTTTTCGACGTGACGGCCGGTTGCCACATCGATTCCTGATAGCCGATGGCAGCCAGCAGCCTCCAGTCAACCTGTTCTTTCTTGGCCGATGTCTGGAAGTGTTTCTCGTATTTGGGCAAGCGTTCCTGCAGGTGCTGGGCAAAGGTGTAGGCGCCGACGTAGCCGAGCACGTCAACGTGACCGTAATAGCGGTCCTTGAGGCGCTGCAGCGTGCCGTTTTTCTCGACCTTGTCCAGGTAAGCGTTTATTTCGTTGAGCAGGCTGTTGTCTTCACCCGGTGCCACCGCCCAGCGCTGCTCACGGGCTTCGCCCAGGTCAAACGCCACACGCACATTGGGGAAGTACACCTGGTTCATCGCCAGTTCATTGGAGTCGACCAGCGTCAGGTCAATCTGGCCTTCGTCGACCATACGCAGGAGATCGACGACCTCGACCGCGTCCGACTCTTCATATTCGATAGCGGGGGTCTGCGCCTTGAGCGCTGCAAGCTGCTCGGCGTGCGCGCTGCCTTTGAGGACCACAATGCGTTTACCCACCAGATCGCCGGGGTCGGTGGGGCGCGACTGGCCGTTGCGGTAGACAACCTGAGGGGTGACTTCCAGGTAAGAGTGCGAGAAACGCGCCTGTTGCTTGCGCTTTGACGTCTCGATCAGGCCCGCTGCGCCGAGGACCGGACCGCCCGGTTTGTTCATCTGATCGAACAGATCGTCCAGATTGTCGGCTGTTTCGATCTTCAGTTCGACGCCCAGGTCGTCGGCGAAACGCTTGACCAGCTCGTATTCGAAGCCGGTTTCACCGTTGCGATCCTGAAAATAAGTCGCCGGGCTGTTACGGGTAATCACGCGCAGCACGCCGTCCTCCTTGACTCGCTCCAGTGTGGTGGGTTTCTCCACGCAGGCGCCGAGCATCAGGAAGAGTCCGGTTGCGATGAGCCACTTGGCACAACGTGGGCGGAAATCTGGTCTGAAGAACATCGGTGCAGTATACGCAAAGCGCACCGGGTGCCATATCTCGACAGTGAAGCTTGCGTCTGATAGGCGAGGGCGCTTTAGCGGCTTTTTCGTGTTTTTTTGAGCGGGGCGACATTTGGGCGCACGGGATGCCGCCGTTTTGGGTGATCAACGTCCCGGTTTAGGCTAGAATATGCGGCCTCAAAGCACACCCCCCTCTCGAGGCTGTCCCGAAGATGTTGATCCTGCGCGGTGCTCCTGCCCTTTCTGCCTTTCGCCACAGCAAATTGCTGGAACAACTGAAACAAAAAGTTTCAGCTGTCAGTGGTCTGTACGCCGAATTCGCCCACTTCGCTGACGTCAATGACGTGTTGACCGGCGAAGAACAGCAGGTTCTCGACCGCCTCCTGAAATACGGCCCGAGTGTGCCGGTTCAAGAGCCTGCCGGCCGTCTGTTTCTGGTGTTGCCGCGTTTTGGCACTATTTCACCCTGGTCGAGCAAGGCCAGCGACATCGCCCGCAATTGCGGCCTGACTAAAATCCAGCGTATCGAGCGCGGGATTGCCTTCTATGTAGAAGGCCAGTTCAGCGATGCAGACGCTCAGGCCATTGCTGACAGCCTGCACGACCGCATGACGCAGCTGGTATTGGGCGACCATGCGCAGGCCGCCGGTCTGTTCAGCCACGCCGAGCCCAAACCGCTGACCGCTGTGGACATCCTCGGTGGTGGCCGCGCGGCGCTGGAAAAAGCCAACGTCGAGCTGGGCCTGGCCCTGGCTGAAGATGAAATCGATTACCTGATCACCAGCTTCAACGGTCTGGGGCGCAACCCGCACGACATCGAACTGATGATGTTTGCCCAGGCCAACTCCGAGCACTGCCGGCACAAGATCTTCAACGCCAGTTGGGATATCGACGGCCAGAGCCAGGAAAAAAGCCTGTTCGGCATGATCAAGAACACCTATGAGATGCACAGCGAAGGCGTTCTGTCCGCTTACAAGGACAACGCCTCGGTGATCGTCGGCAGCGTTGCCGGCCGTTTCTTCCCGGACCCTGACACCCGCCAGTACGGCGCGGTGCAGGAGCCGGTGCATATTCTGATGAAGGTTGAAACCCACAATCACCCGACTGCCATTGCGCCGTTTCCGGGCGCAGCGACCGGCTCGGGTGGCGAGATTCGCGACGAAGGTGCAACCGGTCGCGGTGCCAAACCGAAAGCGGGTCTGACCGGTTTCACCGTGTCCAACCTGCAGATCCCCGGTTTTGTGCAGCCTTGGGAAGTGCCGTACGGCAAGCCCGAGCGCATCGTCACCGCGCTGGACATCATGATTGAAGGCCCGCTGGGTGGCGCGGCGTTCAACAACGAGTTCGGTCGCCCGGCGCTGACTGGCTACTTCCGTACCTTCGAGCAGTCCATTACCACACCGCATGGCGATGAGGTGCGTGGTTACCACAAGCCGATCATGCTGGCAGGCGGTATGGGCAATATCCGCGAAGATCACGTCCAGAAGGCCGAAATCACTGTCGGCTCCAAGCTGATCGTGCTGGGTGGCCCGGCGATGCTGATCGGTCTGGGCGGCGGTGCAGCGTCCTCGATGGCAACCGGTACCAGTTCTGCAGACCTGGATTTTGCTTCGGTTCAGCGTGAAAACCCTGAGATGGAGCGTCGTTGTCAGGAAGTGATCGACCGCTGCTGGCAGTTGGGCGGTCGTAACCCGATCAGCTTCATTCATGACGTCGGCGCTGGCGGTCTGTCCAACGCCTTCCCCGAGCTGGTCAACGATGGCGATCGCGGTGGTCGTTTCGAGCTGCGTAACGTGCCTAATGACGAGCCGGGGATGGCCCCGCTGGAAATCTGGAGCAACGAGTCCCAGGAGCGTTACGTTCTGGCGGTCGGTGTCGCAGACTACGAACGCTTCAAGGCCATCTGCGAGCGCGAGCGTTGCCCGTTTGCAGTGGTCGGCGAAGCCACTGCCGAGCCGCAACTGACCGTGACCGACAGCCACTTCGGCAACAGCCCGGTGGACATGCCGCTGGAAGTCTTGCTCGGCAAGGCGCCGCGCATGCACCGTTCGGTTGCGCGTGAAGCCGAAATCGGCGACGACTTCGACCCGAGCACACTGGATATCGAAGAAAGCGTACAGCGCGTCTTGCGTCACCCGGCCGTTGCCAGCAAAAGCTTTTTGATCACCATCGGCGACCGCAGCATCACGGGCCTGGTAGCCCGCGATCAGATGGTCGGCCCGTGGCAGGTGCCTGTGGCTGACTGCGCCGTGACCGCGACCAGCTTCGACGTCAACACCGGTGAAGCCATGGCGATGGGCGAGCGTACTCCGCTGGCCCTGCTGGATGCTCCGGCGTCCGGGCGCATGGCGATCGGCGAGACGCTGACCAACATCGCGGCTTCGCGCATTGAAAAGCTGTCTGACATCAAACTGTCGGCCAACTGGATGTCGGCGGCAGGCCATCCCGGCGAAGATGCGCGCCTTTATGACACCGTCAAAGCGGTCGGCATGGAGCTGTGTCCGGAACTGGGCATCACTATTCCGGTCGGCAAGGACTCGATGTCCATGAAAACCCGCTGGAGCGACGAAGGCACCGAGAAGAGCGTGACCTCGCCGCTGTCGCTGATCGTGACCGGCTTTGCGCCAGTGGTCGATATCCGCAAGACCCTGACCCCCGAGCTGCGCATGGACAAGGGCATCACTGACCTGATCCTGATCGACCTGGGTCGTGGCCAGAACCGCATGGGCGCGTCGATCCTCGCCCAGACCCACGGCAAACTGGGGCGTGTGGCACCGGACGTCGATGACGCTGAAGACCTCAAAGCCTTCTTTGCCGTGATTCAGGGCCTCAATTCAGATGGCCATATCCTCTCCTATCACGACCGTTCCGACGGTGGTCTGCTGGTCAGCACGCTGGAAATGGCCTTTGCCGGTCACTGCGGCCTGAACCTGCACCTCGACGGTCTGGCCGACAATGTTTCCGAGCTGAGCGCCATCCTGTTCAACGAAGAGCTGGGTGCGGTCATTCAGGTGCGTCAGGACGCTACGCCGCTGGTCTTGGCGCAGTTCAGCGCTGCCGGGCTGGAAGATTGCGTCGCTGTCATCGGTCAGCCGATCAACAATGACGAAGTGTCGATCAGCTTCCTTGGCGAGCCGGTATTCAGTGGTCAGCGCCGTCTGCTGCAACGCCAGTGGGCCGAGACCAGCTACCAGATCCAGCGTCTGCGTGATAACGCCGAGTGCGCTGATCAGGAATTCGACGCACTGCTGGAAGAAGACAATCCAGGCCTGACCGTCAAGCTGGGCTTCGACGTCAACGAAGACATCGCCGCACCGTACATCAAGACGGGCGTGCGCCCTCAGGTCGCCGTTCTGCGTGAGCAGGGTGTCAATGGTCAGGTCGAAATGGCCGCAGCCTTTGATCGCGCCGGTTTCAACGCGATTGACGTGCACATGAGCGACATTCTGGCCGGTCGTGTCGATCTGAACGACTTCAAGGGCATGGTTGCCTGTGGCGGTTTCTCTTATGGCGACGTGCTGGGTGCCGGTGAGGGTTGGGCCAAGTCGGCACTGTTCAACAGCCGTGCCCGCGATGCGTTCCAGGGCTTCTTCGAGCGTTCCGACAGCTTCACGCTGGGTGTGTGCAACGGTTGCCAGATGCTTTCCAACCTGCACGAACTGATTCCGGGCAGCGAGTTCTGGCCGCACTTTGTGCGTAACCGCTCCGAGCAGTTCGAAGCGCGTGTGGCAATGGTTCAGGTTCAGGAGTCGGCGTCGATCTTCCTGCAGGGCATGGCCGGCTCGCGCATGCCGATCGCCATCGCTCACGGCGAAGGGCATGCGGAATTCCGCAACGACGATGCACTGCTTGAAGCGGACGTGTCCGGTACTGTGGCGCTGCGTTTCGTGGATAACCACGGCAAGGTCACTGAAAGCTACCCGGCCAACCCGAACGGCTCGCCGCGCGGTATCGGCGGCATGACCACCCTCGACGGTCGCGTGACCATCATGATGCCGCACCCGGAGCGCGTATTCCGCGCGGTGCAGAACTCATGGCGTCCTGAGGACTGGAACGAAGACGCTGCCTGGATGCGTATGTTCCGCAATGCGCGGGCCTGGGTTAACTAAGGCGCATGTACAAACTTGCCTTCTTTGTTCCACCAAGCCATGTGGACAAGGTCAAGAACGCCGTATTCGCTGCTGGGGCAGGGCGAATCGGCGCTTACGATCAATGCTCGTGGCAAGTGCTCGGCCAAGGTCAGTTCCGCCCGCTGAATGGCAGTCAGCCATTTATCGGGCAGGGCGGAGTGGTCGAGTCGGTGAAGGAGTGGAAGGTCGAGTTGGTCGTGGCGGATGATCTGATTCAGCAAGCGGTGCTGGCGCTCAAGCAGAGCCATCCCTACGAAACGCCTGCTTACGAAGTATGGCGGCTGGAAGATTTCTGACGGGCTGTACTGGCCTCTTCGCGAGCAAGCGAAGCGTCGCCCGGCTCGCTCCCACGGTGTACAACTATCGTGCGACGCCCCGCGTCGGCATGCCGTTCTGGACGCTCTGCGTCCGATCCTGACTGCTAGCTGCAATGATCAAGGCCGAATCTCGATCATCGTCCCGTCTTTCACCAGATCCCAGATTTCCCGCATGTCGTTGTTCTTCAGCGCGATGCAGCCGTTGGTCCAGTCCAGGGTATGGAAATACCATTCCGGGTACTCCTCATCCACCGGCGTGCCATGAATCATGATCATGCTGCCCGGTTTCACGCCTTCGCGACGAGCACGTGCCGAGTCTGAGATGTTCGGGTAGGAAATGTGCATCGACAGGTTGTAGTTATTGCTGGGCTTGCGCCAGTCGAGCCAGTAAAAGCCTTCCGGCGTGCGCTGGTCGCCTTCCTGCAACTTGGTGCCCGTAGGGTTTTTACCCAGCGAGACGCGATACGTCTTCAGGGCTTCGCCGCCGCTGATCAATTGCAACTGACGCGCAGATTTGAGCACCAGCACCTTGTCTATCTTCTTGCTGGCAATACTTTCGGTGTTGATGACTTTATTATTGATGATCTTCTGTTCGCTGCCCTTGGGCACGATGGTCTGAGTAAACGCCGCCTGCGAAAGCGGAATGAACGACACACAGAAGAGGGCGAGCAACCAGCGCATTACGATATCCCTGAAAGTACTTTTCGATAAAAAGCGCCGATGGTGTTTGCGAACCCGTTTCAAGTGTCCAGCAGTGGGCGTGACGGAGGAAGGGCGCTGGTATGAACCGGGTAGACCTGCCGATGCCGATCCGCGAAGAAGTATTCTAGGGTACGCCCGACCGTCATGAAAGCCAGGTCTGCCCACGGAATGTCGGCTTCGTCGAATAACTGCACTTCGAGGCTCTCGATACCTGCGGCGAACGCTTCGGTGGCCATTTCTGCCCGATAAAACACATGCACCTGATTGATGTGCGGCACGTCGATCAGCGTGTACAGGTGCAGATCAGTCAGCGTGGCGCAGGCTTCTTCCTGGGTTTCGCGGCGCGCGGCCTGTTCGATGGTTTCGCCGTTTTCCATGAAGCCGGCCGGCAACGTCCAGAAACCCAGGCGTGGTTCGATGGCCCGGCGGCACAGCAGAACCTTGTCGCCCAGCGTCACCAGGCAGCCCGCAACAATATTGGGGTTCTGATAATGAATGGTCTGGCAATGCTCGCAGACGTACCGCAGACGGCTGTCGCCTTCGGGGATACGCTGGATGACGGTGTTGCCACACTGGCTGCAAAATTTCATGGGGTCAGTCGGTAGTGAACGCAGTCGCTATCTTGGCCTGTCGTGCAGCAGGTCGGCAACCTTTCGTAGCTGATGAGTTGTTCTGCAAGGGGTTGGGCGCGCCGCCGCTTTGGTGCATGATGCCAGACAGGCAACAGATCGAGATTTCCCATGCTGGATGAGCTACTTCGCCGTGTAGTCAGTCATACGCCAGAAACCTTGGACTCGGATCGACAATTCCCCGAGGCCGCTGTTCTGGTGCCTGTCACCCGCAGTGAGCAGCCCGAGCTGATCCTGACCTTGCGTGCCAGTGGCTTGTCGACTCACGGGGGCGAAGTTGCTTTTCCGGGCGGTCGTCGCGATCCGGGTGATCCCGATCTGATCTTCACGGCCCTGCGCGAAGCCGAGGAAGAGATCGGTCTGCCTCCGGGGCTGGTTGAAGTCATCGGACCGCTTAGCCCGCTGATCTCCAAACACGGCATCAAGGTCACGCCTTATGTGGGGGTTATCCCCGACTTTGTCGAGTACCGGCCCAATGACGGCGAGATCGCGGCGGTGTTCAGTGTGCCGCTGGAGTTCTTTCGTCAGGACACCCGCGAACACACTCACCGTATCGATTACGAAGGTCGCAGCTGGTACGTGCCCAGTTATCGATACGGCGAATACAAGATCTGGGGGCTGACCGCGATCATGATCGTCGAGCTGGTCAACGTACTGTACGACACCAGGATCAGCCTGCACCATCCGCCCGAGCGCTCGACCAACTGATTCAAGTGGCGTACATAACAATTCGCACCTACGAGTACGCTCGGCCCGAGGAGGCTGCATGAAATTTCGCCTGGGAGATTCCAGTGTCCAGACCGATCCGCAGAGCTGGGTTGCGCCCAGCGCGGTGCTCATTGGCAATGTGAAGCTTGAGGCTGGCGCCAGTGTCTGGTTCAACGCAGTGCTGCGCGGCGATAACGAACTGATTCACATCGGTGAAAACAGCAACGTGCAGGATGGCACAGTTATGCACACTGACATGGGCTCGCCGCTTGCGATCGGCAAGGGCGTGACCATTGGTCATAACGCCATGCTGCATGGGTGCAGCGTTGACGATTACAGCCTGATCGGCATCAATGCGGTGATTCTAAACGGGGCAAGAATCGGAAAATACTGCATCATCGGCGCCAATTCGCTGATCGGTGAAGGCAAAGTCATCCCCGATGGCTCGCTGGTCATGGGGTCGCCGGGTAAAGTGGTGCGCGAGCTCACCGACGTGCAGAAGAAAATGCTGGAAGCCAGCGCCGCCCATTACGTACACAACGCCCGGCGTTACGCCCGTGACCTGGCCGTGCAGGAAGATTGATGAGTACTGATGCCCCGATTGAGAAACCAGTCCGTTCTCCCTGCGTCAGCATCTGCGCGCTGGATGAACAGGATATCTGCACCGGGTGCCAACGCACCGTGAGCGAAATCACCCAATGGAGCCGAATGAGCAACGACGAGCGCCGAGTGGTGCTGGGCCTGTGCGACGAGCGCGCACGGGCCAGCGGATTGATGTGGACGGTGGGCGGGTCACGCTGACGTTCACGTGGCCACGTGGGAGCGAACGTGTTTGCGAAGAGGACGCAGAGCGTCCTGAACGGCATGTCGACGCGGAGCGTCGCACGATAGTGGTCGTGGCTGAGATTCTCGTTCCCTACGCTCCAGCGTGGGAATGCAGTTCTCGACGCTCTGCGTCGCAAAGAGGACGCTGAGCATCCTGAACGGCATGCCGACGCGGAGCGTCGCACGATAGTGGTCGTAGCTGAGATTCTCGTTCCCTACGCTCCAGCGTGGGAATGCAGTTCTCGACGCTCTGCGTCACAAAGAGGACGCTGAGCATCCTGAACGGCATGCCGACGCGGAGCGTCGCACGATAGTGGTCGTGGTTGAGATTCTCGTTCCCTACGCTCCAGCGTGGGAATGCAGTTCTCGACGCTCTGCGTCGCAAAGAGGACGCTGAGCATCCTGAACGGCATGTCGACGCGGAGCGTCGCACGATAGTGGTCGTGGCTGAGATTATCGTTCCCTACGCTCCAGCGTGGGAATGCAGTTCTCGACGCTCTGCGTCGCAAAGAGTACGCAGAGCGTCCTGAACGGCATGCCGACGCGGAGCGTCGCACGATAGTGTTCGTGGTTGAGATTATCGTTCCCTACGCTCCAGCGTGGGAATGCAGTTCTCGACGCTCTGCGTCGCAAAGAGGACGCTGAGCATCCTGAACGGCATGCCGACGCGGAGCGTCGCACGATAGTTGAGTTATCATTGCCATCCGTTTCTCCAGGCGTGTAACCCGTCATGTTTTTCCTGCTCGTCTACATCAGCAGTGTCGTGCTGATCAACTTCGCCTTTTCCAGTGCGCCGCATCTGGACGTCATCTGGTCTGCCTGGGGCGGGTTGGTGTTTGTGTTGCGCGACATGGTGCAGATTCGCTTCGGTCATGGCGCGATCCTCGCCATGCTGGCGGCGCTGGTGCTGTCTTATGTCACCAGCGATCCCTCCATTGCCCTGGCCAGCGCCACGGCGTTTGCCGTATCCGAGTGCATCGACTGGCTGGTCTTCAGCATCACCAAGCGTCCGCTGCGTGATCGCTTGTGGATCAGCTCGGCGCTGAGCATCCCGCTGGATACTTTTATCTTCTTCGGCATGATCGACGCCCTGACAGCGCCTGTCGTCGTGACCGCGCTGGCCTCGAAGTTCGCCGGTGTGAGCATTGTGTGGATGATCATGGCCTGGCGTGCGCGCAACAACGCTTGTCCGGGTTAGGCCCCCGTTTGGCGGGGCTTCGTGGTAAATTGCGCGCCTTTCTTCACAGCGGTTGCCCGCATAAAGCAGGCAGCTCTCGATATCTGTTTCACGAGGACTTGAGATGACCCGAATCGGAACTCCACTGTCGCCTACCGCGACTCGCGTACTGTTCTGCGGCAGCGGCGAACTGGGCAAGGAAGTCGTGATCGAATTGCAGCGCCTGGGCGTTGAAGTGATCGCTGTTGACCGTTACGAGAACGCGCCGGCGATGCAGGTCGCTCATCGCAGTCATGTGATCAACATGCTTGACGGTGCTGCCTTGCGCGCTGTCATCGAGCTTGAAAAACCGCACTTTATCGTCCCTGAAATCGAAGCCATCGCCACCGCTACGCTGGTGGAGCTTGAGGCCGAAGGCTTCACGGTAATTCCGACCGCGCGTGCGGCACAGCTGACCATGAACCGTGAAGGTATTCGCCGTCTGGCCGCTGAAGAGTTGAAGCTGCCGACCTCGCCTTACCACTTTGCCGACACCTTCGAGGCGTACAGCAAGGCCGTCGAAGACCTCGGTTTCCCATGCGTGGTCAAGCCGGTCATGAGTTCTTCGGGCAAGGGGCAGAGCCTGCTCAAGAGCGTTGATGACGTACAGAAAGCCTGGGATTACGCGCAGGAAGGCGGTCGTGCCGGCAAGGGCCGCGTGATCATTGAAGGCTTTATCGACTTCGATTACGAAATCACCCTGCTGACCGTGCGCCACATCGGCGGCACCACCTTCTGCGCGCCGGTGGGGCATCGTCAGGAGAAGGGCGACTATCAGGAATCCTGGCAGCCACAGGCCATGAGCCCGGCCGCACTGGCCGAGTCCGAGCGCGTCGCCAAGGCGGTGACCGAGTCCTTGGGCGGTCGTGGCATGTTCGGCGTCGAGCTGTTCATCAAAGGCGATCAGGTGTGGTTCAGCGAAGTCTCGCCACGCCCGCATGACACTGGCCTGGTGACCCTGATTTCTCAGGACCTGTCGCAGTTTGCCCTGCACGCTCGCGCGATTCTGGGCCTGCCGATCCCGCTGATTCGCCAGTTCGGGCCATCGGCCTCTGCGGTGATTCTGGTCGAGGGTCAGTCCACGCAGACCGCTTTCGCCAACCTTGGCGCTGCTCTGGCAGAGCCCGACACCGCCTTGCGTCTGTTCGGCAAGCCGGAGGTCAACGGTCAGCGCCGCATGGGCGTAGCCCTGGCACGAGACGAGTCCATCGAAGCGGCTCGGGCCAAGGCGACCCGGGCATCCAGTGCGGTAGTCGTCGAGTTGTAGGTTGGTAGCTGCAAGCCTCAAGCTACAAGAAAGAGCACCACGCTTTTTCTTGAGGCTTGAGGCTTGAGGCTTGAGGCTTGAGGCTTGAGGCTTGCAGCTTGCAGCTTGCAGCTTGCAGCTCAAAGCTCCCTATCTCTCGTCTCCTTCAAGCTCAGCACCGCCAGCACGCTGATCAGCGCCGCGGCAGACACATACCCGCCAACCCAGCTCAAGCCGCCCATCGCCACCAGTTTCTGGGCGAAGAAGGGGGCGACCGATGCGCCCACGATTCCGCCCAGGTTGTAGGCCGCCGATGCGCCTGTGTAGCGCACGTGCGTCGGGAATAGTTCCGGTAGCAGGGCGCCCATCGGAGCGAAAGTCACTCCCATCAAGAACAGTTCGATGCACAGAAACAGCGCCACGGCCCAGGTACTGCCATGTGTCAACAGCGGTTCCATGGTGAAACCCGAGAGGATCGCCAGCACGCCGCCGACAATCAGCACCGGCTTGCGCCCGAATCGGTCACTCGCCAGCGCAGCCAATGGCGTTGCTGCCGCCATGAACAGCACCGCGAAGCACAGCAGCCCGAGGAATATCTCGCGGGTATAGCCCAGCGTAGACACGCCGTAGCTCAGCGAAAACACGGTCGAGATATAAAACAGCGCGTAGCAGACCACCATCGACGCTGCGCCGAGCAACATGGGCTTCCAGTGCTGGCTGACCGTTTCAACTATCGGCAGACTGACGCGCTGGTGACGTGCCATCGCTTTGGCGAACACGGGTGTTTCTTCCAGTTTCAGGCGCACGTAGAGCCCGACCATGACCAGCACGGCGCTGAGCAGAAACGGAATTCGCCAGCCCCACGAACGGAACTGTTCGTCGTCCAGGGTCATTGCCAGCGCCAGAAACAGGCCATTGGCCGCCAGAAAGCCGATCGATGGCCCTAGTTGCGGAAACATGCCGAACCACGCGCGCTGGCCTTTGGGGGCATTTTCAGTCGCCAGCAAGGCCGCCCCGCCCCATTCCCCGCCCAGACCAAGCCCTTGGCCGAAGCGCAGCACGCACAACAGAATCGGTGCCCATGCGCCGATGGTTGCGTAGCCAGGCAGTACGCCGATCAGCGTGGTGCAGACCCCCATCAGCAGTAGCGATGCAACCAGCGTCGACTTGCGGCCGATCCGGTCGCCGAAGTGACCAAACAGTGCCGAGCCCAGTGGACGTGCGAGAAAGGCGATACCGAATGTCAGAAATGACGACAGCATTTGTGCCGTGCCTGAGGTCTGCGGGAAAAACACCGGACCGATCACCAGTGCGGCGGCGGTGGCGTAGACATAGAAGTCGTAGAACTCGATGGCGGTGCCGATGAAGCTGGCAGTGGCGACGCGGGTCGCCGAGTTCACCGGTTGTGCGGGTGCGTCGTTATCTTCGCGAGAGAGCGGGGTGCTGGTCATGCGGATTCCCTGGCTTTCGTCTCACCGGTCGGCCGGTGCCGGGCTCCGGCAAGTGTTCATTATTGTGATTGTGGGTGCAGCATCGAGCAGAGTAACCCGAATGGGCCGGGAGGTAATCGGGGCCAGGAATCTATTTGAAAGTGCGTACGAGCGTGTTCTGCCACATAGCCACACGCTTTACGCGATTGTCTTCGGTTTCGAGAATTTCCAGCCGGTAAGGCCCGATTTTCAGGCAGACCGGCGCCTGCGGGATGGTTTCCAGTGCTTCGGTCACCAGCCCGTTAAGGGTTTTCGGGCCATCGCACGGCAGGTGCCAGCCAAGGCTTTTATTCAGTTCGCGAATGGACGCAGCACCTTCCACTTCAAGGCGTCCGTCTTCCTGAGGCTTGACATGCGGGTTGTCGAGCTTCTGCTCGCTTTCGAATTCGCCGACGATTTCTTCGAGGATGTCTTCAAGGGTCACAATGCCCAGCACTTCGCCATATTCATCCACTACAACACCCAAACGACGCTGCTGTTTATGAAAGTTCAGCAGTTGCAGCTGCAGCGGGGTGCTCTCCGGGACGAAATACGGCTCGTAGCAGACGGCCAGCAGCTGTTCTTTGGTCAAGGTGCCCTTGGGCAGCAGGTGGCTGATGTCTCGGGTATTGATGACGCCCTGCACCTGATTGATGTCGTTGTGGTAAACCGGCAGCCGGGTGTGGCGAGAGATGATCAGGCGTTCGATGATCAGCTCGATCGAATCGTCGAGGTTGACGCCGTCCACCTCATTGCGGGGGATCAGAATGTCATTGACGGTGATGCTGTCCAGCGCGCGGATGCCCGACAGCACGTTGATGCGCGGGTGATGCTCCTGAACGATGCTGCGCGGCTGTGCTGTGTGCGAATCGTCATCGAAGGCCTGTTCCTGCGGCTGAACGTGGCGTGACAGAAACGGGCGCAGCAGCGCTTTGGCGAGCGCGTTGAAGATGTATGCCAGCGGCCAGACGAGCTTCATCGGGATGCGCAGTACGCCGTTGCCCAGCATCAGCGTCGAGACCGGATAGCGATTCGCCAGGCGTCTAGGTATGTATTCGGCGAACACCAGTATGACGCCAACTGTGCCAAGCCATGCCACGGTCGCGCCGTTGTACAGCCAGTAACTGACGGCAATGAGCGTGGCGATGACAGTGATCAGCACTTTGATCAGTGTGTTGACCAGGATCAGGCTGTTCAGGTTGAACGCAAGTTCAGCAAGCGTCGCTGCCTTGTCCGGGCGGTTGGCAGCGCGCAGTGCCTTGAGCTGATGGTGCGCAGCTTCCACTGCTGTCAGCAGGCCGGCCCAGAGCGTCAGAAGGGCGAGAACGCCGAGCAGTGGGCCAAGGGGCAGATTATCCATGATCATAGCCCGTCAGATGTGCAGAATGAATTCGCGTACCAGCTTGCTGCCGAAGTAGGCGAGCATCAGCAGGCAGAAGCCGCCCAGGGTCCAGCGAATAGCCTTGTGCCCGCGCCATCCGAGGCGATTGCGTCCCCATAACAACACGCTGAACACTACCCACGCCAGAAACGCCAGCAGGGTTTTGTGCACCAGATGCTGGGCAAACAGGTTTTCGACGAACAGCCAGCCGGAAAGCAGCGACAGCGAGAGCAGCGTCCAGCCAGCCCAGAGGAAGCCGAACAGCAGGCTTTCCATGGTTTGCAGGGGAGGGAAGTTCTTGATCAGCCCGGAAGGGTGTTTGTGCTTGAGCCGGTAGTCCTGCAACAGCAACAGCAAGGCCTGAAACACCGCAATGGTGAACATGCCGTAGGCCAGCAGCGACAGCAGAATATGGCTGAGGATGCCGGGCTCTTCCATGATCGGCTGCACCGTGCCGCTGGGTGCGAACTGGGCGAGCAGCACGGTGATCATCCCGAGCGGGAAGAGCAGCACCAGCAGGTTTTCCACCGGAATGCGCGACGTGGCGATCAATGTCACGACAATCACCGAAGCGGCGATGAGGCTGGCCGAATTGAAGAAGTCCAGGCCAAGGCCGACAGAATGCGTCAACTGGGAATAAAGGCCGATGGCGTGGGCGATGACCGCAAGCGCGCCGAGCAGGCACAGTAGCCGTTTGTCGGGCCGGGCGGTCTGACTCAGACGCACACCTTGATAGGCGGTCGCAGCGGCATAAAGAGCGGCGGCGGCGAGGCTGGGAAGCAGGCTGGGTGGCAAAGGGGACATAGATCCTGATGGACGGGCCTGATAAAGACGCTGAGTTTGGCATACAACCGGCAAATCACGAAAGACCACAGAAGCAGTCTGCATGGTGTCCGTGCGGCGGAGTCTTCGCTATAATCCGCGACCTGCTCAAGCCGCAGGCTCGCCGAGCGCCATTTTCTGCATAACGGGCCGGGCCGCACCAACCGGGGCTCGATGAGAGCCTGAAAGGATCGCGCATGTTTGAAAATCTGACTGACCGCCTCTCACAGACGCTGCGCCACGTTACTGGCAAGGCCAAGCTGAACGAGGACAACATCAAAGATACCTTGCGCGAAGTGCGTATGGCGTTGCTCGAAGCCGACGTCGCCTTGCCGGTGGTCAAAGACTTCGTCAACAGCGTCAAGGAGCGTGCTGTCGGCACCGAGGTGTCGCGCAGCCTGACGCCGGGCCAGGCGTTCGTGAAGATCGTCCAGGCCGAACTCGAAAGCCTAATGGGCGCCGCCAACGAAGACCTGGTGCTCAATGTCACGCCGCCTGCGGTCATCCTCATGGCTGGCTTGCAGGGTGCGGGCAAGACCACCACTGCCGGCAAGCTGGCGCGGTTCCTTAAAGAGCGCAAAAAGAAAACCGTGATGGTGGTGTCGGTCGACGTTTACCGTCCCGCCGCCATCAAGCAGCTTGAAACCCTGGCCAACGACATCGGCGTGACGTTCTTCGCGTCCGACATCAGCCAGAAGCCGGTGGACATCGCCCTGGCTGCCATCAAGGAAGCCAGGCTGAAGTTCATCGACGTGGTCATCGTCGACACCGCCGGTCGTCTGCACGTCGATGTCGAGATGATGGGCGAGATCCAGGCGCTGCACGCTGCGACCAAGCCAGCCGAAACGCTGTTCGTGGTCGATGCCATGACCGGCCAGGATGCGGCCAACACCGCCAAGGCATTCGGCGATGCGCTGCCGCTGACCGGTGTCATCCTGACCAAGGTCGATGGCGATGCTCGTGGCGGTGCTGCACTGTCGGTGCGTGCAATCACCGGCAAGCCGATCAAGTTCATCGGTATGGGCGAGAAGAGCGAGGCGCTGGAGCCGTTCCACCCGGACCGTATCGCTTCGCGAATCCTCGGCATGGGCGACGTGCTCAGCCTGATCGAGCAGGCCGAACAGACCCTCGACAAGGACAAAGCCGACAAACTGGCGAAAAAACTCAAGAAGGGCAAAGGCTTCGATCTCGAAGACTTCCGCGACCAGTTGCAGCAGATGAAAAACATGGGCGGCCTTGGTGGCCTCATGGACAAACTGCCAAGCATCGGCGGCGTCAACCTGTCGCAGATGGGCAACGCCCAGGGCGCAGCCGAGAAACAGTTCAAGCAGATGGAAGCCATCATCAACTCGATGACGCCAGCCGAGCGCCTCGACCCGGACCTGATCAGCGGCTCGCGCAAGCGCCGTATCTCCCAAGGGTCGGGCACTCAGGTTCAGGATATCGGGCGTCTGATCAAGCAGCACAAACAGATGCAGAAGATGATGAAGAAGTTCTCCGCCAAGGGCGGAATGGCGAAAATGATGCGCGGCATGGGTGGAATGCTCCCCGGCGGCGGCATGCCGAAAATGTAATTGCGTGGCGTGCAAGACACTTTGCACGCTGTCCATCTGGGGGGTGACCCCCGGCCAGCCCGCGCTATGCGGGCTTTTACCTGCTGTCATACCGACAGCTTCTTGGCAAATCTGGAAGGCATGCCGATAGGCGCCGGAAAAAGACATTTGCAAAAGTCGGGATATTCCTTAGAATATGCGGCCTTTCGGGCACCTATGCCCGCTGTGCATCTTAGATTTGCAGCACCGACTACAGGAATGATGTTCAATGCTTACCATCCGTCTTGCCCTTGGCGGCTCCAAAAAGCGCCCGTTCTACCACTTGACCGTAACCGACAGCCGCAACGCTCGTGACGGTTCCCACAAGGAACAAATTGGTTTCTTCAACCCGGTTGCCCGTGGTCAGGAAATCCGTTTGTCCGTTAACGAAGAGCGCGTCAACTACTGGTTGAGCGTGGGTGCACAAACTTCCGAGCGCGTTGCCCAGCTGCTCAAAGAGCACAACAAGACCAAGGCCGCGGCCTGAGTCTTATGAACGCGACGCCTGCATCTGCCGACGATCTGATCGTCATTGGCAAGATTTACTCGGTTCATGGCGTTCGCGGCGAAGTGAAGGTCTATTCCTTTACTGATCCGATTGGAAACCTGTTGGGCTACAAAACCTGGACGCTTCGGCGCGAAGGCAGCGTTGAGAAACAGGTGGAGCTGGTCAGCGGACGCTTGCAGAGCAAGTTTCTGGTCGTAAAGCTCAAGGGTCTCGATGATCGTGAAGAAGCCCGTCTTCTCTCCGGTTACGAAATCTGCGTGCCGCGCAACCTGTTCCCTGATCTGGACGACGGCGAGTACTACTGGTACCAGCTTGAAGGCCTCAAGGTCATCGACCAACTCGGGCAATTGCTCGGAAAAATCGATCACCTGCTCGAAACCGGTTCGAACGATGTAATGGTTGTAAAGCCCTGCGCGGGCAGCCTTGATGATCGTGAACGCCTGTTGCCCTATACAGAGCAATGCGTGTTGGCAATCGACATGGCCGCTGGCGAGATGAAGGTGGAATGGGACGCGGACTTCTGAATGCCATGGCCAGCCTGCGCATAGAAGTCATCAGTCTGTTTCCCGAGATGTTTTCCGCCATCAGCGAATACGGCATTACCAGCCGTGCGGTGAAACAAGGGCTGTTGCAGCTGACTTGTTGGAATCCGCGGGATTACACCACTGATCGCCATCACACTGTGGATGATCGCCCATTTGGCGGTGGTCCGGGCATGGTGATGAAGATCAAGCCCCTTGAAGATGCTCTGGTTCAGGCCAGGCAGGCGGCAGGGGATGCGGCGAAGGTGATTTACCTGTCGCCACAAGGCCGCCAGCTGAATCAGGCTGCGGTACGCGAACTGGCGCAGGAGGAAGCGATTATCCTCATCGCCGGTCGTTATGAAGGCATTGACGAGCGTTTCATTGAAGCTCATGTCGATGAAGAGTGGTCGATTGGTGACTATGTTCTTTCCGGTGGCGAGCTGCCGGCGATGGTCCTGATTGACGCGGTTACGCGGCTGCTGCCCGGAGCTTTAGGGCATGTGGACTCCGCGGAGGAAGATTCCTTCACGGATGGTCTGCTGGATTGCCCGCACTACACCCGACCTGAGGTGTATGCGGATCAGCGTGTTCCCGACGTGTTGCTAAGTGGCAATCACGCGCACATCCGGCGTTGGCGTTTACAGCAGTCCCTTGGGCGGACCTATGAACGACGCGCTGATCTTCTGGAAAGCCGCTCGCTTTCTGGAGAAGAGAAGAAGCTGCTGGCGGAATACATCCGTGAGCGGGACGATAGTTAACGTATCGATGGTCGATCCATACGGATTACCTTAGGAGCACCAGCATGACTAACAAAATCATTCTTGCCCTCGAAGCAGAGCAGATGACCAAAGAGATCCCTACCTTTGCACCAGGCGACACCATCGTCGTCCAGGTTAAAGTGAAGGAAGGCGACCGCGCTCGTCTGCAAGCATTCGAAGGCGTTGTCATTGCCAAGCGTAACCGTGGCGTGAACAGTGCTTTCACTGTTCGTAAAATCTCCAACGGTGTTGGCGTTGAGCGTACTTTCCAGACTTACAGCCCGCAAATCGACAGCATGGCTGTGAAACGTCGCGGTGACGTTCGCAAGGCCAAACTGTACTACCTGCGTGACCTGTCCGGTAAAGCAGCGCGCATCAAGGAAAAACTGTCCTGATACAGTTTTTCGATGCATAAAAAAGGCAGCCTCAGGGCTGCCTTTTTGTTGCCTGCTGTTTGATGATTCGCTCCTGTCGTATCTCCACACGTAATGAGTAAAAATGGCTGCCATCGACCACCCGCTGATTGACCGGTTTCTCGACGCGCTCTGGCTCGAAAAGGGCTTGTCCGATAATACCCGTGACTCATACCGCAGTGACCTTGCGCTGTTCAATGGCTGGTTGCAGGAGCGCAACGTCGATCTGCCCGGTGCCGGGCGCGAAGTGATCCTCGATCACCTTGCATGGCGCGTGGAAAATGCCTACAAGCCACGCTCTACGGCGCGTTTTCTGTCCGGCGCGCGTGGCTTCTACCGCTACCTGCTGCGCGAAAAGCTGATTTCCGTCGATCCTACCCTGCAGATCGACATGCCTCAGTTGGGCAAACCGTTGCCTAAATCGCTTTCCGAAGCCGATGTCGAAGCATTGCTTGCTGCTCCCGACCTGAGCGAGCCCATCGGCGAACGTGACCGTGCCATGCTTGAAGTGCTGTATGCCTGCGGTCTGCGCGTGACTGAGTTGATCAGCCTGACCCTGGAGCAGGTCAACCTGCGCCAGGGCGTGCTGCGGGTCATGGGCAAGGGAAGCAAGGAGCGGCTGGTGCCGATGGGTGAAGAGGCCATCGTCTGGGTCGAACGCTACATGCGTGGTGCCCGCGACGAGTTGTTGGGCGGCAAGCCCAGCGACGTCCTGTTCCCCAGCACCCGCGGCGACCAGATGACCCGGCAGACTTTCTGGCACCGTATCAAGCATCAGGCGACGGTTGCCGGCATCGGCAAATCCCTGTCACCGCACACCCTGCGTCACGCCTTCGCGACTCATTTGCTCAATCACGGCGCCGACTTGCGTGTAGTGCAGATGTTGCTCGGGCACAGCGATCTGTCGACGACCCAGATCTACACCCATGTGGCGCGTGCACGGCTGCAGGAAATGCACGCGAAGCATCATCCTCGGGGATGATTATTGAAGTATTTTGCGAAGAGTCTTACGTCAGTCCAGGTCGGCCCCGCGAGCCTTATGTGATAGGCTTTGCCGGTTTCGCCTATCAAGGCTGGCACGCCTTTTTTCGACAGTTGCCAGCCTGTCCGCCGTCATAGGAGTTTTCATGCGTTTGCATCAGATTTTCGCTGCCGCCGCTGTCATGCTGGCCAGCACATTCAGTATGTTTGCCGTTGCAGATGCTGCCCCCGATCAGGCCATTCGCAAGACACTGGATTCGCTCCAGCTGGAGCTGCCGGTCGAGAGCATTTCGCCGAGCCCGCTCAATGGCCTTTACGAGGTCAAACTCAAGGGCGGTCGCGTGCTGTACGCCAGCGCCGACGGTCAGTTCGTGGTGCAGGGTTATCTGTTTCAGGTGCAGAACGGCAAGCCGGTCAACCTGACCGAAAAGACCGAGCGTCTGGCCATTTCCAAGACCATCAATGCCATTCCGCTTTCCGACATGGTCGTCTACCCGGCGGTGGGCGAGACCAAATCGCACATTACGGTGTTCACCGACACCACCTGCCCGTACTGCCACAAGCTGCATGAAGAAGTCGGGCAGTTGAACAAAATGGGCGTTGAAGTCCGTTACATGGCCTTCCCGCGCCAGGGTCTGGGTTCTCCGGGTGACGAACAGTTGCAGGCCGTCTGGTGTTCCAAGGACCGTAAAAGCGCCATGGATCGCATGGTCGATGGCAAGGACATCAAAGCTGCCAAGTGCGACAATCCGGTGAGCAAGCAGTATGAAATCGGTCAGTCGATCGGCGTCAACGGCACCCCTGCGATTGTCCTCGCCGACGGTCAGGTGATTCCGGGTTATCAGCCTGCTGCTCAGGTTGCCAAACTGGCAATGGGCGCCAAGTAATTCCTTGGCACTCAAGCATGCTTTACAGGAGCGTGCGTGATACGAGGCCCGGGCCTTTGGCGCCTCTTCAAATTTGTAGCCACATGGCAACATGCGGCGGATTTCACGGCTGATCAAGGATCGGCCGTTTTTCGGGGAGTTCATCAGTGAAACCGGTCAAAGTAGGCATATGTGGGCTGGGTACTGTCGGTGGCGGTACTTTCAACGTACTTCAGCGTAACGCCGAGGAGATTGCCCGCCGCGCCGGGCGTGGAATCGAAGTGGCGCAAATTGCAGTTCGTACACCAAACCCCAACTGCCAGATTGGCAGTACGCCTACCACCAGCGATGTGTTCGCCGTTGCGACCAACCCTGAAATCGACATCGTCGTCGAACTGATCGGCGGATACACTCTTGCCCGTGAACTGGTCCTCAAGGCCATCGAAAACGGCAAGCACGTGGTCACTGCCAACAAGGCGCTGATCGCGGTGCACGGCAACGAAATCTTCGCCAAGGCGCGTGAGAAGGGCGTGATCGTGGCGTTTGAAGCGGCTGTTGCCGGTGGTATTCCGGTCATCAAGGCCATTCGTGAAGGCCTGTCGGCGAACCGTATCAACTGGGTGGCGGGCATCATCAACGGCACGGGTAACTTCATCCTTACTGAAATGCGCGAGAAAGGCCGCACGTTCCCGGATGTGCTGGCTGAAGCCCAGGCGCTGGGTTACGCCGAAGTCGACCCGACCTTTGACGTCGAGGGGATCGATGCGGCGCACAAGCTGACCATCCTGGCTTCCATTGCCTTTGGCATTCCGTTGCAATTCGACAAGGCCTACACCGAAGGCATCACCAAGCTGACGACTGCGGACGTGAACTACGCCGAAGCGCTTGGCTACCGCATCAAGCATCTGGGGGTTGCGCGCAGCACCGCCCAGGGCATCGAGTTGCGCGTACACCCGACGCTGATCCCGGCCGATCGCCTGATCGCCAACGTCAATGGCGTCATGAACGCCGTGATGGTCAACGGTGATGCCTCCGGTTCGACGCTGTTCTACGGTGCTGGTGCCGGTATGGAGCCTACCGCGTCTTCCGTCGTGGCCGATCTGGTGGACGTGGTGCGTGCCATGACCTCTGACCCGGAAAACCGCGTGCCTCATCTGGCCTTCCAGCCTGATTCGCTGTCCGCGCATCCGATCTTGCCGATCGAGGCGTGCGAAAGCGCCTATTACCTGCGCATCCAGGCCAAGGATCATCCGGGCGTGCTGGCTCAGGTGGCAAGCATCCTGTCCGAGCGCGGCATAAACATCGAATCGATCATGCAAAAGGAAGTCGAAGAACACGACGGCCTGGTGCCGATGATTCTGCTGACCCACCGTGTCGTTGAACAACGCATCAACGACGCCATTCAGGCGCTCGAAGCGTTGCAGGATGTGGTGGGCCCGGTAGTCCGTATTCGCGTCGAACATCTTAATTAAGGCAGCCGCAAGCGGTCAGCTACACGCTACAAGTCAGACGCCGATCGTTTTGGACTTGCAGCTTGCAGCTTCCAGCTTGCAGCTCAAACCGAAGGTTTGATCCCATGCGCTATATCAGTACTCGCGGGCAAGCGCCTGCATTGAATTTCGAAGACGTGCTGTTGACTGGTCTGGCCAGCGATGGCGGTCTGTATGTGCCGGAAAACCTGCCACGTTTCACACAGGAAGAGATCGCTTCCTGGGCCGGCCTGCCGTATCACGAGCTGGCCTTCAAGGTGATGCGCCCGTTCGTGGCCGGAAGCATTCCGGACGCCGATTTCAAGAAGATCCTGAAAGAAACCTATGGTGTCTTCGCCCACAGCTCGGTCGCGCCGTTGCGCCAGTTGAACGGCAACGAGTGGGTGCTTGAGCTGTTCCACGGCCCGACCCTGGCGTTCAAGGACTTTGCCCTGCAATTGCTCGGTCGTTTGCTGGACTACGTGCTGGCCAAGCGCGGCGAGCGTGTGGTGATCATCGGTGCCACTTCGGGCGATACCGGTTCTGCAGCCATCGAAGGCTGCCGTCGCTGCGATAACGTCGATATCTTCATCCTCCACCCGAACAACCGTGTATCGGATGTTCAGCGTCGGCAGATGACCACCATCTTTGGCGATAACATTCATAACATCGCAGTGGAAGGCAACTTCGACGACTGCCAGGAAATGGTCAAGGACAGCTTCGCCGATCAGAGCTTCCTCAAAGGCACGCGTCTGGTGGCGGTCAACTCGATCAACTGGGCGCGGATCATGGCCCAGATCGTCTACTACTTCCATGCATCGCTGCAGTTGGGCGGCCCGGCGCGTTCGGTATCGTTCTCGGTGCCGACCGGCAACTTCGGCGACATCTTCGCCGGTTATCTGGCGCGCAACATGGGGCTGCCGGTCAATCAACTGATCGTTGCCACCAACCGCAATGACATTCTGCACCGCTTCATGAGCGGCAATCAGTACGTCAAGGAAACCCTGCACGCAACGTTGTCGCCGTCGATGGACATCATGGTCTCGTCGAATTTCGAGCGCCTGCTGTTCGACATGCACGGTCGCAACGGCTCGGCGATTGCCGATCTGATGAGCAATTTCAGGCAGGGCGGCGGTTTCAGTGTCGAAGAAGAGCGCTGGACCGAAACCCGCAAACTGTTCGACTCGCTGGCGGTCAGCGACGAAGACACCTGCAAGACCATCGCCGAGGTGTTCGCCAGCACCGGCGAGCTGCTCGACCCGCACACTGCTATCGGTGTGAAGGCTGCCCGCGAATGCCGTCGCAGCCTTGACACCCCGATGGTGATTCTGGGGACGGCACATCCGGTCAAGTTCGCTGAGGCAGTGGAGAAGGCCGGTGTAGGAAAAGCGCTGGAGCTACCTGCACATTTGTCTGATTTGTTCGAGCGTGACGAACGTTGCACCGTGTTGCCAAATGACCTGAAAGCCATACAGGCGTTTGTCAGCCAGCATGGCAATCGCGGCAAACCGCTCTGACAGAAGCGTCGTGTAACAACTTTGGGCCCGCCACTTGGCGGGCCTTTCTGTTTCTACGTGGCAAACTTCGCTGGTTTTTCAAACCAGAGCGTTGAGTCATTTGTGGTGAAGCAGGCAAGCATGCAAAGCAGAGTCAGGGAGACAGGCAGCACAATGAGAGGCCGCGCATGGCGCATGGTATGGGTGCTGTTGGCGCTGGTTTTCGCCCGGTCAATCGATGCCGCGCAAAGCTTGCCGTTCACCCTGACAGCGCCTTTCGTGGTGTCGCAAGACCTTGATCTTGATGCCAGTGACCGGGCATGGCTCGACCAGCGCAAGGTGCTTCGGGTCGGCATTGCGATTGCCGATTACGAACCCATTGATATCACCAGTGATCGAAATCGCTATCAGGGCATCAGCGCCGACTACCTTGGGCTGGTCAGTGACCAACTGAACATTTCGACGCAGGTAACGGGGTTTGCCAAACGCGATGAGGCCATCGAGGCGCTGCGCGAAGGCAGAATCGACCTGCTGACCAGCGCCAACGGGTTTGAGCGAGGTGTGAGGGGGCTGTCGTTTTCCAGCGAGTACATGCCTGATCGATCTGTGGTGGTCGGCCGTGGCAACGACGTGAGCCCACCATCGAGCCTGGCCGATAAAAAGGTGGTGCTGCTTGATGGTTATGCTGATTCAGATGTGGTGCACCGGGTTTACCCGAACAGCGAGATCATTATCGCGCCTAACCTCTACAGCGCGCTGGAGGCTTTGAGTCAGGGTGAAGTCGACATCTTTATCGGTAACGAAGTGATTGTCCGGGCCTACATCGCGCTGCGCCCGTACCTCGGGTTGCAGATCAAGTTCGAAAGCCAGTTGCCCCCGGTGGGTTTTGCCTTTGCGGCTCGCCAGGATGAACAGCGCTTGCTGGCGTTGATTGATCTTGCGTTGAACAGTATTGATCCTGCGGTCGGTCGTGAGGTGCTCGTCCGCTGGACCATCGGCCTTGGCGCGGATGTGGAAGGCCAGCGTATTCGCCTTAGTGGCGCAGAACGACGCTGGCTGCTCAAGCATCCGAGTGTGACGATCTCCACCACGCAACATCCACCCTACATCTACAAAGACAAAAATGGTCACTGGGTGGGGTTGAACGCGGATTTACTGGCGCGTATCTCGCGCATGACCGGCTTGCAGTTCGTACACAAGGAAGCAGCCTCCACGCAGCAGAGCATTGAGGTGTTGCGCGCCGGCCGGGCCGACATGAACACCACACTGGCGGAAAACGCAGAGCGCCGAAAGTTTTTGGACTTTACCTATTCGTTCGGCGGCAACAGCTGGATGTTCGTGGTGCACTCCGATCGATCTTCTCAGGTATCGCTCGACAGCCTGTCAGGCCAGGTACTCGCCCTGCCTGCCCGGCATGCGCTCGAGGACATGATCAAGCGAGAGTACCCGTTGATCAAGCTACGGCTGGTCGAGACCTACGATCAGGCCCGCGCGTTGGTTGAAAGCGGTGCGGCCGATGCGACCATTCAAAATGAGGCCGGTGCGTACCTGTTTCCGTCGGGGCAACTGAAGGTGGCCCGCAGCGTCGATGGCAAATGGTCGCCCGACAGGTTTTCGGTGATCAAGACCCAGCCCGAGCTGCTGGGCATTCTGAACAAGGCGCTGGAAGAGTTTCCGGTTGCTGAGTTGCGTTCGATTCGTCTGAAGTGGCTGGGGTCGTCGTTGCCTCAGCCCTCGTTGTGGGGGCGCATTCCGCGGTGGGTGTTCTGGGTCGTGGCCCTCGCGTTGTTGACCGGGCTGGTGTCGCTGGCCTGGAGCAGTCGCCTCAAGGTGCAGATTCGCCAACGCCTCAAGGCTGAACGCCAGCTCAATGATCAACTGGCTTTCAAGCATGCCCTGCTCGACGGTATTCCCAATCCGATTTACGTGCGCGACCTCAAGGGACGCCTGATTTCCTGCAACCGCAGCTACGAGCAGAGCCTGGGCGTCAGTTTCGAGCAGATGAATGGCCGGCGCCTTCTTGATGTCGAAGTGATCCCGCGGCCGCTGGCCGAACAGATGCATGCCGATTACCTCGCACTGCTGGAAAACCATCAGCCGGTCTTTTCCGACCGCACAATCGAACTGTCCGGCAAGCGCATGAACGTCTGGCAATGGACGGTGCCTTTCTTTGCCGCAGATGGGCAGTTGCAGGGTTTGTTGGGGGGCTGGATCGACATCACCGAGCGCAAGCTGCTGGAACAGCAGCTCGAGCAAGCAGTACGCCTGGCGGCTCAGGCCAACGAGGCCAAAAGTGTCTTTCTGGCCAGCATGAGCCACGAAATCCGGACACCGATGGGGGCGATCATCGGTTTGCTGGAGCTGGAATGTGAGCAGGCCTTGCGTCGGGGTGAAGCACCGACGCAAGGCCTGCAGGTGGCTCATCGTTCCGCGACGGAGCTGGTGGCGCTGATTGGCGAAAGCCTTGACCTTGCCAGAATCGAAGCCGGTGGCATGCAGTTGTCATTGGTTGTCACGCCTCTGCAGACTTTTTTCGAGGGCGTTCTCGCGCTTTTTTCAGCCCAGGCCAGGGAGAAAGGCCTGGAGTTGCGGCTAGAACTTGCCGAACAGGCGCGTGGCGACTATTGGCTCGACCCGCTGAGGTTGCGTCAGGTCGTGCATAACGTGTTGGGCAATGCCTTGAAATTCACCCGGCAAGGGGCGGTGGTCGTGAAGGTTGAGGTATCAGATGACCCGCCGGACGCTTCACGGGTGCCATCGGCATCATGGACAGCGGAGTGGGCATTGAACCGGCACGTCAGCAGCAGATATTCCAGCCGTTCACACAAGCTGCCGATGACACGGCTGCACGCTACGGAGGCAGTGGCCTGGGGCTGAGCATCACCCGGCAACTGGTGGAGCTGATGAAGGGCGATATCAGCCTGCACAGCGAACCCGGCAAGGGGACGCGGGTCACCGTCGACGTGCCGCTGGCCAGGGTGACCGAACCGGTTTTGCCTTCTGCCGAGGCCCTGGATGCAACCCTTGATGCGCTCCCTGATACGCGCATTCTGAACCTGCTGGTGGTCGATGACATGTCGGCGAATCGACTGGTGTTGACCCGGCAGCTCGAGTTTCTGGGGCATCGGGTCGTGCCTGTCGAAGGCGGTGAGGCGGCACTGTCGATCTGGCGCAAAGAGCCTTTCGATGCGCTCATCACCGATTGCAACATGCCAGGCATCAGCGGGTATGCATTGACCGAAGCCATTCGCCAGATAGAAGAGACGGAGCAACGACAGCGCTGCCCGGTGATTGGCTGTACCGCCAATGCGATGACTGACGAGGCCGCGCGATGTGAGCAGGCCGGCATGGACGGGCTGCTGATCAAACCGCTTTCACTGGCACGTCTGGCCCGGGAGCTGGCGGATAGGGTGCGTGAGCCAACCTTCGACATACGCACGCTGCAAAACATGACGCGCGCCAATCCGGAGCAGATGCAGCGCTTGTTGAGCGAACTGTGGAAAAACCTGCGCCATGAGCACGCCTTGCTGGAGCCCGCCGTGACCGCAAATGACTGGAAGACCATGAGCGCCAGCCTGCATCGGCTCAAGGGTGCGGCCAGCCTGGTTGATGCGGTGCCTCTGGCCAGAGCGTGCGCGGCGCTGGACGACAGTGTTCGGCAGCAGCGTATGAGCGATGTGCACGAGCGCTGGCTGGCACTGGAGAACGCGATGACCGGATTGCGCGCTGATATCGAAATGCAATTGGTGGCAGTGCCTGAAACTGCGCCCCCTCGCGATTGAGTCCTGCAGAAAAGCATCGTGATCGCCAACGCTTTTTAAGACACGTCTTATGGGGCATGTCTGCACAAGGGACTAAAGTAAATGTATTGCTGTCCCGATGGCTCCAATTCCGTAGGCGCGACTGTGCACTCACTCAAGGTTCTGATTCTCGAAGATCACCCGTTCCAGTTGATGGCGCTGCATCAGATGCTCAACGCGAATCAGGTCTTCGATGTGCTGGCTGCTGACAGCGTCGAGGCTGCGAAGCAGTCCTTGCACAGCCGCGGTCCTGTCGATATCGCTATCTGCGACCTGCAGATGGACGGACCTGATGGTCTGGAGCTGATTCGCTTTCTGGCTGAAAGCGGGCAGGCGAGGGCGCTGATCATCCTCAGTGCTTCCGCTGCATGTGTGCTGGAGGGCGTCGCGCAACTGGCGCTCAATCAAGGGCTGACCGTGCTGGGTTACCTGCAAAAGCCCGCTTCGGCCACCGCCCTTTGCGAACTGCTCAAGGCCTACGGCCCGAGTCGGGCCGAGCTTGCGTCGCCAACGCCGGTAAAGAACGCTCCGGGCGCGCTGTCTGCACGGGAGTTGTTTGCCGTGACAGGCGGCGGACCTCAGGACGCAGCGGGCGCCCGCTCTGTCGCCGAGCAGTGGATTGCCTATTTTCAACCCAAGGTCAGCCTGCAAGGCGAAGTACTCGGCGTCGAGGCGCTGGTTCGCTGGCAGCACCCCGTGCATGGCCTGCTGGCACCCGGGCGGTTCATGGACACCATCGAAGCCGAAGGCCTGACCGTCGCGCTGACCTGGCGTGTGCTGGATCAGGCGCTGCGGTTGTCTGCACAGGTCTTGCAAGCGCAGGGAACGGCGTTATCAGTCGCCGTCAACATCGATCCGCAAGTCCTGCAACACGCGGATTTCGCCGAGCAGATCATGCAGGCGCTGGACCGTCATGACGTACCGGCAAGTGCCCTGACGCTGGAAATTCTCGAGCAGGATGCCGCCCGACCTGAAACCTGGCAACTCGAAGCACTGTTGAGGTTGTGCATGCTGGGCTGCAAATTGTCCATCGACGACTTTGGCATGGGCGCTTCGAACATCGAGCGGCTTTTGCAGTTGCCGTTCAGTGAACTGAAAATACCCACCGAGTTCGTGCGCGGCATGGCCGACGATGCGCGCAAATCTGCGGTGGTGGCCGGGGCCATGCTCATGGCGCAGCGCCTGTCGATGTCGGTGGTGGTTGAAGGCGTCGAGACGATTGATGACTTCCACAGCCTGCTGGCGCTGGGCAACCCTGCGGTTCAGGGGTATTTCATTGCACGTCCGATGGCCGCGTCAGCGTTCCTGCGCTGGGCCGCCGAACGTGGTGATTCCCGTCTGCAAGACGGGTCAACGGCCTCCGGGGTTCAGGACATGCCGCTTTCCTGCAAATAGATAAACAGCGCGGCGTCGTTGGCCAGGCCGAGCTTGCGCATGGCACCGACTTTCTGCGCGCTGACAGTCTGTTTGCTGCGATTGAGTTGCGCCGCGATCTGGCCAACCGTATGGCCTGCCGAGAACAGGCGTAACACTTCCAGCTCTCTTGGGGACAAGCGTTCGGCCGCCAGCAGCGCATCAGGCCCGTATTGCTGTGCCTCGCGCAAAACCCGACGCACGGAATCGGCGACAAAAACCTCTCCGCGCAACGCGCCCCTGACCGCAGCAGGCAGTTCTCCGGCCAGGCTGGCCTTGCTCAACAGGCCACGCACACCGAGGTCGAGCATGGACTGAAAAAGCCCGGCATTGCTCAACGTCGTCACGACAATCACCGGCAGTACCGGAAAATCCCGGCGCACACGCTGCAGCAGGCGCAGGCCGTCATTCTGACGCTCGACGGGCATCATGAAGTCAGTCACCAGCACATCGCAGGCGAGGCTTGCGAGTGCCTGCAGCAGTGCGTCCGGATTGCCGGCTTCGGCAACCACGTGCGCCAGGTCGTCCTGTTCCAGTACCACGCGCAGGCCAATCAGGAAAATAGGGTGGTCGTCAGCCACGATGACGCGCAACGGTCGATCAGTGGAATCGCTCAAGACCGGGCTCCATCAGAAAGGGCTGTCGGGTATTGCAGAGGATGGGAGCGTTTAACGCAGCGATCATGATCATAGGCATCTGTAGGACGCGTGGCTAATTTATGTCGGTTTTTCCTACAAACCCGCTTTTTATGGTCGCCGGCCTCAGGTTTTTTCCTTGTCACATTCAGCAGGCATGCTCGAAATAACACACGGGTGCTGCGATCAGGCGATAGATAGAACTTTCTCTTATCGCCAACGGTCATTGATTAGCACCTTTGCATTCAAACTGTTGAGTGGTGATCCGGATGGAAAATATCAGCTTACTGCTAAGCGAAGCGCTGGCGCCCTATCAGGCCAGTATTGGTCCGGCGGGTTCTCGGGGTGAACGTTTGGTGACTCTGAAAGATAAAGCGGGTGCCCGTGTGATCGAGCGTGAATTTGGCGCTGATCAACTGAACGACAAACGTCAGCTGACCGACGTGGTAGACGGTCTGCGCCGGGACCTGATGGTCGCAGAAGGGCGGATCGAGCCGTGTGTCATCGCTGCAATGCGCAACGCTGCGATCAGTCGCCCGTTTGTCGGTGTTCCGTCTTTTGCTTAACAGTTGCTTAACCGCCGTCAACGGTATTTGAACCAGGGGAGACAGTTGTACTCATATTGATTACGTCAGGTTTGATCATTGCGCTCCGGTGATCAGTAGCTGGCGTACTGACCGTCATGGTCATATTGACCCCGGACAGCCACCCCTCTGTTCGGGGTTTCTTTTTGCCAGCTCAGTGTTGCTGGAACAGCGCCTTGACGTCTTCCAGATAGCTCTCCCGCTGGGAGGGATCCAGCCATTGAGCATAAAAGTCCATCAGGCTGCTTTCACGCAGCTCGCGCATTTGCTGATTGATCTTTGCGATGGCCTGCTCGCCTTCGGGCGTATGGCTGCAACTGATGTAAATGAATTGATAGGCCGGATTGCCCTGAATCGGTAAAAAACTCAACTCATCCGGCGATATGCCTTGCTGCATGGCCTGGTAGCGCGCTTCCGGCCAGAAACTGATAAAGGCCTGCAAACGGCCCAGGCGCTCCATTTGCAAAAGGCTGCCGGTGGCATCGTTACCGTAGTGCGCTATCAGAGCGTTTTCGTTGACGCCTTGCAGCGTGTGGTCGATCAGCTCCCCATAACTGCGTTCGGCAACCACGCCCAATTTGATGGCATTGCTGGCCATCAGCGCCGCAAAGTTGATTTTGCCATCCGCTATATAGGGCTCGAACGTCGACATTTCTTCTTTGCGCACAATCAGGCCACTGCTGATTATGGCGACGATAGGGATCGAGAAAAGCAGGGTTTTGGCCCTTTCGGCGGTCCATAACATCGTGGGATCGCAGTTCAGTGACGAGGCGTCGTTGAGCATTTGCAGGCCTCTGGCACGGTTGACCCGCATCAACACATGGTCGTATTCGGGCATTCGTGCGGTCAGCAGAGGCATGAGCTGATCAATGGCACCTTGCCCGCGCATCGTCCCGGAGAAAATCGTCGAAGGCGGTATGTCGCGCATCAGCCAGGTCAGCGTCTCCTTTGCCTGGCTGGCACACGACAGGGCCACCAGCGACAGGGCGAGCATCAATCGAGCCGTTGTGCAGTGCGAGGCAGGAGGGGGCATTCGCGGGTGTCATCCTCGAAAAGGGGTCAACAATCTGAAGTGGGGAGGCAGGTCTTTGAGTGGCGCTGCGCCAGTGGCGTCACATTCAAATGCCCCGTCAACCCCTTGCCGGGAGTCCGGTTGCTCGCTGCAGATGGCTGCATGGGCTAATTTGTATCAGGATTTTGTTTCAGACTATCGATTTTTCTGTTCCCGCACATCAGTGCAATCACGGCGTCTGCGTGAGCAAGTTCGTTCACAGGCCCGGCATCGGTTAGACTTGCCGTCTTCCCTCCAGACTCTAGAAGCCCGTTCATGGCCCAGCCGTCCACGACCTACAAATTCGAACTCAACCTTACCGACCTTGATCGTGGGGTTTATGAGAGCGTCAAGCAGACCATTGCCCGGCATCCTTCGGAAACCGAAGAGCGCATGACCGTGCGTTTGCTGGCCTACGCCTTCTGGTACAACGAACAACTGGCGTTCGGTCGCGGTCTGTCTGATGTAGACGAGCCCGCACTGTGGGAAAAAAGCCTGGATGATCGCGTCCTGCACTGGATCGAAGTCGGGCAGCCGGATGCCGATCGCCTGACCTGGTGTTCGCGTCGCACCGAGCGCACCAGCCTGCTTGCCTACGGAAGCTTGCGCGTCTGGGAAGGCAAGGTCATCCCGGCGATCAAGAACCTGAAAAACGTCAACATCGCGGCAGTGCCGCAGGATGTGCTGGAAGTGCTCGCCAAAGACATGCCGCGGGTCATCAAATGGGATGTGATGATCAGCGAAGGCACGGTGTTCGTGACTGACGACCGTGGTCAGCATGAAGTGCAATTGCAATGGCTGACAGGCGAGCGCGGCTGATAAAGGCCCGCGCTGACCGCCTGCCTGGCGACAAAACGTTAATCGACACCCTCAAGAGAATCAGCTGACCCGCATGCGCATTGAACCTCGTCCGTTGCCCGACACTTTGCCGTTTCTTGGCGACCTGCCGCCCTTGCTCACACGTCTGTACGCGGCCAGAGGTGTGGCATGCGAGGCCGAGCTGGACAAAAGCCTGGCGCGACTGATCCCCTATCAGCAGCTCAAAGGTATAGATGCAGCTGTAGACCTGCTGGTGACCTCCCTGCGTGAAGGTCAGCTCATGCTGATCGTCGGCGACTTCGATGCCGACGGCGCGACCGCCAGTACGGTCGGAGTGCTGGGCCTGCGTTTGCTGGGTGCGGCGCACGTTGATTATCTGGTGCCCAACCGCTTTGAATACGGCTACGGCCTGACCCCGGAAATCGTCGAAGTAGCTCTGCAGCGCGAGCCGCAGCTGCTGATCACCGTGGATAACGGCATTTCAAGTGTCGAGGGCGTGGCGGCGGCCAAGGCGGCAGGCTTGCAAGTGCTGGTCACCGACCACCACTTGCCCGGTCACGAGCTTCCGGCGGCAGACGCCATCGTCAACCCAAATCAGCCAGGGTGCACCTTTCCCAGTAAATCGCTGGCGGGCGTGGGGGTGATCTTTTACGTGTTGATGGCCCTGCGAGCACGCTTGCGTGACACCGGCTGGTTCGATCAGCGTGCCCAGCCCAATCTGGGCGAACTGCTCGATCTGGTGGCGCTGGGCAGCGTCGCTGACGTCGTGCCGCTGGACGCCAATAACCGCATTCTGGTGCACCAGGGGCTGATGCGTATCCGTGCGGGCCGCGCCCGCCCCGGGCTGCGCGCGATTCTGGAAGTCGCACGGCGTGAGCCTGCGCGCATCACTTCAACGGACCTGGGGTTCATTCTGGGCCCGCGCCTGAACGCGGCAGGGCGTCTGGATGACATGAGCCTGGGCATCGAATGCCTGCTCTGCGACGACCCGACACGGGCGCGGGAAATGGCCGTGCAACTGGACGAACTGAATCAGGACCGCAAGTCCATCGAGCAGGGCATGCAGCGCGAAGCACTTGCGCAGCTCAAGGACCTGCCGCTGGAGTCCATGCCGTTCGGGCTGTGCCTGTTCGATGCGGAGTGGCATCAGGGCGTCATCGGTATTCTCGCCTCGCGGCTCAAGGAGCGTTACCACCGGCCCACCATCGCGTTTGCCAGTGCCGGGGAGGGCGTGCTCAAGGGCTCGGCACGCTCGGTGCCGGGTTTTCACATCCGTGACGCGCTGGACGCCGTGGCCGCGGGTCACCCTCACTTGATCAGCAAGTTTGGCGGGCACGCCATGGCGGCAGGCCTCTCGCTGCCCGAAGATAACTTTCCGGCGTTTGCCGAGGCGTTCGACCTGGAAGTGCGCCGCCAGCTGGATGAACAGGACCTTACCGGGCGCCTGCTGTCTGACGGCTCGCTGGCGGTCGAAGAGTTTCACCTGGAGCTGGCCCGCGCCCTGCGCAATGCAGGCCCTTGGGGTCAGCATTTCCCTGAGCCGCTGTTTCATGGTGTATTTCAGCTGGTCGAGCAACGCGTCGTGGGCGAACGACATTTGAAGATGGTGCTCAAGACCGAATGTGGCAGCGTGAGGCTGGACGGTATCGCGTTCAGCGTCGACCGCGACATCTGGCCCAACCCCAATATTCGCTGGGTCGAGCTGGCTTATAAACTCGACCTCAACGAGTTTCGCGGCAACGAAACCGTGCAATTGATGGTGGTGCACATCGCGCCACGCTGACAATCAGCAGGAACCCCTCTCGTTATCGGGTTGTCGACAACAGACTGGCTGTTAAAACCTGTTCAGAGCGTGAACAGAGCCTGGACACCTGAATTTTCATTACGAGAGGTTGCCATGAGCCTGCTGTTAGAACCCTACACGCTGCGTCAATTGACCCTGCGCAACCGCATTGCCGTTTCACCCATGTGCCAATATTCCAGTGTCGACGGCCTGGCCAATGACTGGCACCTGGTTCACCTGGGAAGTCGCGCGGTGGGCGGTGCCGGGCTGGTCATGAGCGAAGCGATGGCCGTGACGCCGGACGGTCGGATCACCCCCGAAGACCTCGGCCTGTGGAACGATGAACAGATCGAGCCGCTGCAACGCATTACGCGCTTCATCAATGCCCAAGGCGCGGTTGCAGGTATTCAACTGGCTCACGCCGGGCGCAAGGCCAGCACTTGGCGCCCGTGGCTGGGCAAACACGGTAGTGTGCCGCTCAATGAAGGTGGCTGGACGCCGGTCGGGCCATCGGCTATTGCCTTCGATCCGCAGCACACCGCACCTGTGCAACTCAGCGAAACGCAGATCAAGGAACTGATCGAGGCATTCGTCGAGTCCGCCCGCCGTGCCCTGACCGCGGGCTTCAAAGTGGTGGAAATTCACGCTGCGCACGGCTACCTGCTGCACCAGTTCCTGTCGCCCTTGAGCAATCAGCGCACCGACCAGTACGGCGGCTCGTTCGAGAACCGGATTCGCCTGACCCTGCAAGTGACCGAAGCGGTGCGCGCGGTGTGGCCTGAAGAGCTGCCCTTGTTCGTCCGTGTGTCTGCCACCGATTGGGTGGAAGACGGCTGGAACGCTGATGAAACCGTCGAGCTGGCGCGTCGCTTGAAAGCGCTGGGCACCGACCTGATCGATGTGTCGTCGGGCGGAACGTCGGCCAACGCGGAAATCCCGGTAGGCCCGGGCTATCAGACGCGGTTTGCCGAGCGCGTGCGCAAGGAGTCCGACATTGCCACAGGCACGGTGGGCATGATTACTAATCCTGCCCAGGCAGAGCATATTCTGCGTACGGGCCAGGCCGACATCATTCTGTTGGCACGAGAGCTGTTGCGTGACCCGTACTGGCCGCTGCGTGCCGATGAGGATCTGGGTGGACGCCTGGCGACGTGGCCTGCGCAGTACCAGCGCGCGACCCATCGCGATCAGCCGATTCATGAGTCTGATTTGCGCGACTGATCATCAAACTGAATGATGTCGTGACAACCGTAAACCGAGCGCCGCAAAGCGCTCGGTTTTTTGTCACTCGCTTTCCAGTAACTCGGTCACACGCCCGATCAGTTCGGCGATGGCAAACGGTTTGGGCAGCACGTGCATGCCCGGTTCCAGGGTGTCGTGGGCTAACGCGGCGTTTTCAGCGTAACCGGTCACGAACAGGACTTTCAGGTCGGGTCGTACCTCTCTGGCCGCATCGGCAACCTGACGACCATTCATGCCGCCCGGCAGGCCGACGTCGGTAATCAACAGATCGATGGCCGCCTTAGATTGCAGGACGACCAGGGCGTCGGCGCCCCGTTCGGCCTGCAACACGGCGTAACCCAGGTCCTCAAGCAGTTCGGCGATCAGCAGGCGTACCGCCGGTTCGTCATCGACGACCAGAATGGTCTCGTCACCCGCGCTTTGCGGCGCAATCGTCAACAGACCGTCATCCAGTGCGACCGATTCTGCATCGCCTTCGTGCATCGGCAGCAGGATGCATATGCGTGACCCTTCCCCGAGGGTCGAGCCGATGCGCACGCCACCGCCGGATTGTCGCGCAAATCCGTAAATCATCGACAACCCCAGGCCGGTGCCCATGCCCGTCGGCTTGGTCGTGAAAAACGGATCGAAGGCGCGGTCGATAACCTCTTTCGCCATGCCGGTGCCAGTATCGGTGACAGACAACTCCACGTACCGGCCGGGGGGCAGCTCGTATTGAGTCGCCGCAGATGCATTCAGATGGCGATTGGCAGTCTGGATCAGCAATCGGCCGCCATCAGGCATCGCATCCCTGGCATTCAGGCACAGATTGAGCAGCGAGTTTTCCAGTTGATGCGGGTCAACCAGCGTCGACCACAGGCCGCGTGACGCAACCACCTGCATGTCGATGGCCGGGCCTACGGTGCGCCTGATCAGCTCATCCATGCCGGCAATCAGCACATCGACATCAGTAGCTTTGGGGGCCAGGGTCTGGCGGCGCGAGAAGGCCAGCAGTCGATGGGTCAAAGACGCCGCGCGCCTGGAGCCCTCCAGTGCTGCATTGATGTAGCGGTCCAGCCCGGTAAAGCGTTCCTGGCGAATCCTCGACAGCAGCAGCTCCATGTTGCCGGTCACGCCCATCAGCAGATTATTGAAGTCGTGTGCCAGGCCGCCGGTGAGCTGGCCGACGGCTTCCATTTTCTGCGACTGACGCAGCGCTTCTTCGGCAATGTGCAGGGCCTCGATGCGTTGCTTCTCGTGGGTCAGGTGTTTGCCCAGTGCGAAAATGATTCCATTGCCGGGTGCAGCAGTCCAGCCGAACCAGTGATACGTCCCGTCCACATGTTGATAGCGGTTCTCAAACAGCGGGAGCACCTGATTCACCGTGCGTTTCAGCGCGCTCCGGGTATTGCCGACGTCGTCCGGGTGCAGCAGGGTCATGATCGAGCTGCCCGCCAGTTCCTGTTCCGTGCGCCCGAGGATCGCCGTCCAGGCTGGATTGACCCGCAGAAACATGCCGTTGAAATCGAGTATTGCCAGTGGGTCGGGCGACATCTCCCAGAATGTGTTCAGCTCCAGCGTGCGTTGTTTAAGCCTTGCAGTCTGTTGCCGTTCCTGCCTGACCAGCTTGTCGATCAACTCCTGACGCTTGCGTTCGCTGTCGCGCAGCGCGTGGTGGTCGAGAACATGCTGAGTGGTCTCGTTGGTGATACAGAAAACCCCAGTGATAACACCGTTCTCGTCGATCACCGGCGAGAAGGAAAATGACCACCACGTCTGCTCGACTTCGCCAAAACGCGCCATGCTCAGGGGCATGTCCACGTAGCGACACGGCGTACCAGCCAGCGCATTGGCGGCCAGCGGTGCGACCTGATCCCAGACGTCAGCCCACAGCTCGGCAACCGGCGAGCCGATTGCCCCACGTTGGCGCGGGCCAAGAATGGGTGCGTAAGCGTCGTTATGGAAAAACACCAGCTCTGGTCCCCAAAGCAGGTACATCGATTCCGGCGAGTTGAGGAGCAGATTCAGGGTGCTTTTCAGCGCTGCTGGCCAGTGTTCGATTGGCCCGAGTGACGTCGGGCTCCAGTCTTTTGATCGAATAATCCCGGCCGCCTTGCTTGCACCTGCCGGAAAATCAATTGGGGATATCACGTGAGGCAAGCTCCTGACGGACTGCTTCTGGATGCAAAAGCATTCATATGACTGTGCTTACCTGGCCAAACCATCTATGCGGGTGAGTTCTGTTGGTAACTCTGCGAATACTTGTATTGACCCTGTTTCACTGGCGCCGGTTGCACACGTTTTATCGATATGACGGACAAGGAGATGAGCGGGCGTTACGTGGGTCTGTAACATTCGGAAGCATACTGTTAGGGGACGACAGGTCACTTCTCTTTAACCTGCGGGTCAATGACTTATCTGACTAACCTTGTAGGAGGCTCTCTGTGAATACGCGTGGTTTACTCGATCAGTTGCTCAAGTCTGGCCAAAGCATGCTGCAGGACAAGAGCAACGGCAAATCCGGCAAGCAATCGTCGGGCAGCGATTCATTGATCAATGGTCTGGGCAGCTTGCTCGGCGGCAATAAAGGCAAAGGGTCTTCTTCGGGCGGGCTGGGTGGCTTGTTGTCTGGCGCAGGAGGTGGTGCGCTGGCCGCAGGCGCCATGGGCCTGCTGCGCGGCAAACGCTCGCGTGGCATGGGCGGCAAAGTGCTGACGTATGGTGGCCTGGCAGCGTTGGGTGTACTGGCCTACAAAGCGTACAACAACTGGCAGGCCAGTCAGGGGCTGACCGGTCAGCGCGAACCGCAGACCATCGACCGCTTGCCCGAGGCTGAAGCCGAGCAGCATAGCCAGGCCATTCTACGAGCGCTTGTTGCTGCAGCCAAAGCTGACGGTCACGTCGATGAGCGCGAGCGTGCGTTGATCGAGGGCGAGTTCAGCAAGCTCAATAACGACCAGGCGCTTCAGCACTGGCTTCAGGCCGAACTGAACAAACCGCTGGACCCTGCAGAAGTGGCCCGCGCTGCGACCACGCCTGAAATGGCAGCGGAAATGTACATCGCCAGCGTGATGCTGGTCGATGACGAGCATTTCATGGAGCGCGCCTACCTCGACGAGCTGGCGCGCCAATTGAAACTGGACCCGGGCCTCAAAGCCGAACTGGAGGGGCAGGTCAGAGACACCGAGTGATCTGCAGGTACCTGATCGGCTTGCGGACAGTTCTCGTGTCATCGAGACAATGCCAGGTCAAGGGTGTTCCAGCCCCTCGGCATTGGTCAGCTCACGGATGAGCGTGGCCTGTTGCTGCTTGAACCGGGCTTCGAACTCTTGAATTCGATTTTCGTATTCCGGGTTGTCGAGGCTGATATTACGTCGCTCGAATTCGTCGGTAAGTCGGGTCAGGTCGGTTCGATAGACGCGTTCAAGTGCCTCAAAACGGCCTGCATGAATTTCCCGCAAATAACTGACCCAGAAATCCTGTTGCGCCGCAAAACTCAGGAACGGCTCGCCCTGTTCGCCGGTCCGCACGCGAAGCAGGGCAGTGTCGAGTTCCCCCGGTCGAATACGCGCGTGGACCTCGAACAGCATGTGCTCCGGCGGCACGGGCAGGTTCAGTGCACTTGCCCAGTGCACGCGATACGCCAGGCGGACTTCCGCCTCGTCTCTGTCTCCAGCCTGTTCGCGAGCAGCCGCGTCCAGCTCGGATAACCTATAAAGACGGACAGCCAACTGATAAAGCGTTGCACCGCGCTGCTCCGTAACGACGTTTTGCAAGGACTGGCGAGTGAAGATCAGCACCTCCATCTGATTGAACTCCAGAACGATGCCGTCCGAGCAGGTAGCGTTATCGTGAAACAGCCTGAGCGGCTCTTCGGCAATAGCGTTGAGGGTCATGCACAGCTGTGGGTCCTGATTCGCGGTGGCGAGCACTGTCCAGACACGCTCTCGTAATGCTGATCGACTGGCCATGTTGCGGTAATCGGCGCTGAGACGCAGTGAATCGATCAGCTCCAGAAGATTGCGTGTGTGTTCACCGGCTTCCAGTTGCTCCCAGATCTGGCGGCGCTCTGCGCTCATGGGGTGCGATTCTTCCAGCCAAGGCTCGACAGTAACGGGCTCCGGGGTGGAAGAGCGGCTCTCGTCGGAAGGCATGTAATCCGATATTGACCCGTCGGAGTCACGGCTTTCTGTCCAGTCCATGCCGCTGAGTTCGGGCGGTAGGTCCATGTCGAAGGTGAAGGCACGTCCGTAACGCTCCGACATCTGCGCACTGCGCATGGTTGCTTCGGAAAGCGGGTTGTTCAGCAGGCTTATTTCCGTGTGCGAATGCTGGCTAGCGGGATTGGCGAGAATGTTTTCCGGCAAGTCAGTGATCAGATTGCCCTCCAGCAGAAGCGTTTTCAGGGGCGACGGAATCATTTCATCGATCCAGGTTGGCCATTCGCTCAGCCCGACATTGTTCAGCGACAGCCAGTTGAGGGCGGTGTAGTTGAGGCTGGAGAGGTCGGTAATGGCACCTATCCGATTGCCATCGAGTTCCAGCCGTTCAAGCGTCGGAATACGGCTGAAAAAATCGATGTGTTGTTGCTCGAGAAGCAGGCCCTGATCGTTGAGGCACAACGAACGCAGTGCGCGAAGTTCCAGCAGCGCTTCCGGCAGCCGGGTCAGCGGTATCACATGGCCGCTCATTTCCAGCGAATTCAGATCAGTCATGCGCCGCAGCAACTGGTCGAGGTCAGACGCTGTTCCGGTGACTCTGCTCAGGTGCAGGTAGCGCACCTGACGACAGAAGAAGTCCGGCAACTGTCGGGGAAAATCCGCCAGGGCAATATCGACCAGGCGCAGCGGCGTATGGATATGCCCCAGGCTGAACGTGCGCCAGTGATCAATCAGCAGCAAACCGATCTGGCGTCGCGCCGCTATGGTCTGCTCGCTCGGTATCGCCAGTGAGCTTGACGCATTTGTCCACTGATCAAGCGCCACTACCAACTCGGCGCCCTGCTGCAGTTGCATGTTCACCGCGGCCTGCACCGCGAGCGGGGTGTCCATGACAAACCTGAAGGCGCGGCCGGAAACTGCCTCGTTGATGCGCGCCTGTATTGCGGTGTGCCGGGACAGACTGTTACCGCGCAAGTCGATCAGCGTCTGATGTTCCAGGCTGGGCGGGTTGTCGAGAATCCAGCCAGGCAGTTCGGTCAGGTTATTGTGAGCCACCGAAAGCTCACGAATATTGCTCGGGATCATGTCAGTCAGCCATGAAGGCCAACGGTACATACCGACCCGCTCAAGCACCAGTCGATCGAGACGCAGCCAGCCAAGGTCCATAGGCAACAGGCTGACCAGACGATTGCCGCTGAGGTCCAGCGTTCTAAGAGCAGGCATATCGCGAAAGTGACTCATCTGCGGCTGATCGAGAAAGATACCCTGATTGATCAGCCCCAGCTCGGTGAGCTGCGGCAGCACGCTGGATATTTGCTGGGGCAGGTTGATGAATGTCGAGGTTTCAGGGTCGAGCCCTGCGCTGGGCTCACTGACCAGGTTCAGTGATTGCACCTGCGGGAAGCGTCGCAGGAAATGCCCCAGCTCGAACGTGTTGGTCAATTGCCGGGGCAGATTCGGCTCGGCAGGCGTTGTGCTCTCAACGCCGGGACGTACTCGGGTTTCAATCGAGATGTTTTCCAGGTGCAACCCGGTGACGCGGTTATAGACGAAGTCCGGCAAGTGTCGGGGGAAATCCGTCAGAGACACGTACTGCAACCGCAGCGGCTCGAACGTACGCCCGATCTCGGGCAGATTGTTGAGGCGCCAGTGGCTCCAGATGGCCTCACTGATGCGCTCTCGACTGTCCACATGTGCCTGGCTCATCTGTAGAAATGTAGTGACTTCATCGGTCCAGACGATAAGGCTTGCACGCAGATCCAGCTGTTCGCCCAGCAGCGTGTTGAGTCGATCATCGATGGCCCTGTTGTCCCAGCCGGTGTGGCGCAGGCGGTTGAGAATGTCTTCCGGGAAGGCATCTTCCAGCTCCAGCGTGCGGATCTTGTCCAGCAGGCTTTCGTCGGTCGTGTACCAGTCGATCCTGCCGCGTCCGCTCAACGGGTAACCCAGGCGGCCGTCGGCCAAGCGCATGGGCGATCTGGAGCCAGGCTTGATAGCCTGCATTTTCAGCAAGGGTGCGAGTTTCTGACGGGATAAAGGATTTTCCTGAACCAGCCTCTTCAGGTCCTGCCCCTGACCTGCATGGGGAAAACCCAACTGGCTGCGCTGGGCATCCGGCAAGGCGTGGAGTACGGACGCATAGAGGTCGTCCAGGCCATGCAGGTGCTGATCGTCAGCGTCACGGACTTCATAACGGCTGCCATCGCTGATCAGCACTTTGCGAATCGGAGCGTCCTGCGGGCCGATGCTGTCGATCAATGCACCGCTGAAATAACGATTGCGGACTTCCAGTCGGACCTGTGCTGGCCATTGCGGCAGGGCCTCAAGGCTGTGAAGGGCAAGACACTCGCTATCGGCGCTGGAAACCGACGTCAGGTAAAGCCCTTCGTAGGCACGTGCCAAACGTGTCTTTCGCAGATAAGCAGTGGCTTCCTCGGCCATTCGCAACGGTACGCGGTGATCTTTTACAAGCTGAACCCGTTCCGCAGGCAATGCGTGGCTGGCAAGCTCTTGCGCAACCATGGGAGGCAGCCCGCCAAAGGCTTTCTGGAGGGTTGGAGTGCCGTCCACATCGCCGATTTTCAGTGTGCGGTAACGGGATTCAAACAGCCAGGCTCTGCTCCTTCGGGCGCTGGCAACCAGGCGGGTCCGCAGCGTGGTCAACCTGGGCGACATGCCGAGCTGGCCTGCGCCGAACTCTTCATCGAGCAGGGTTCTGATCTCGTTATTGCTTAAGCCTTCAAGCGCCTGGCGCAGCGCGTCCGGCTGGTCGGCACGAATGCGCAGAACGTTATCGGGAGTAGCCTGGCGTGCCGGTGGAAATGTACCGAGGGTGTTGCCGTCGCCATCCACCAGCACCAGCGCACGATTGCCGGGCCAGGCGGGTTCCTGACTCAGCAAATCCAGCTGGAGGGAGGCGTCCGCGTGGATGTCACCGGCTTCCATCTGTTCGATGACGCGATCGATTTGCTGATCCAGCCTGAACCGGCGTGCAGTGTCTTCCAGCAGTGCAGGCGCGGGTTGTTGCTCATGGAGTGCGCGGCGCATGACTGATTCGGTTGTGTCACTGACGCGCAGGATGCGTCGCGCCGTGACATCGGAAAACGCTTCGCTGGAGTACCCAAGCCGCCGAAACAGGGTCAGGCCCTCCATCTCCAGTGGCCGATCAAGTTCATGCAGCCAGGCTCCCGCGCCGTTATGCCGCAAGGCCGGCTGATAGCTGTTGGTCCGGGTAGGGTGCTCGATCAGATAATCGCCGTCGGTTGCCGCCGGTTTGACCGAATAGGTCTGCCCGTCGACAGGCAGCCACTGTTTGCCTTGCCAGTGGTAGAGGCCCAGTTCATCGGGCTGCAAACCCTTCGGCAGCACGATGTCATGGGCGAACGGTGACAGGTCCGGTTTCCAAAGCCGCGTCGCGCCGTCCGGCAGCTCCACCGCCTGCAGACTGCTGACGAACTCAGGCACCTGCACGGCTGGAATGCCCGAACCACTGGCCACGGCTGCGCCCAGGGCTGACATCAATGCGATGTTCTCTACTACATCGAACAGGTAGGCAAAGGCCTGCTGTCGTTCGCCATGCGCCCAGCTTTGTGCGCCGTCATACACTTCGTGGATCAGTTGCGCAGCTGTCACGGCCAGCATGACTTCGCCCAGCCCGGGGACGACGAAGGCTGCGATATTCAGCACATTGAATGCAGTGTCCTTGAAATACTGCACACGCTCGTCGAAGGTCTTTTGGTCCTCTGCCGCAGTGGGCACGCCGTGGAACAATGCGTCGTCGCGCAGGGCGGCACGCTTGCGATCGTGCAGGTTGTCGAGCAACACGCCGCCGAGCGGGGTTTCTCTCAGGTCCAGCCGGGCGTTTCGGTCTGCTTCCTGTTCTAACCACTGGCCTTCGAAGAAACCGCCTTTCTTGACCTTGGGGTGCAGGCGTTCAAGCAATTTTCCATATAGCTTACTTCGGTGTCGCGCCGGAATGAAACGCTGCAAGAAGTTCAGGTACCCGTCAACGAACATCCGGTCGCGCAATGAACTCAGGAATGCTTCAGCCGAGTCATATTCTTTCAGCGGCGCAATGGGATCGTCGGGTATATAAACGACGATTTTTTCCACCTGAGTGGCCACTTCGCGGTCTTTGCCAAACACCACAATGCCGGTCAGTTCGACATCCCATAAGCGCAGCACGCTGCACTTCACGGGCAGGTTATCAAGTTGAACGTTGCGCTTGCCCGCAACAATGTCCAGTACCGCGTCATGTAGCGGCTGGCTGATCAGCCCCTTCAACGTGGCTATTTGTAACTGAAGCCTGATGGATGACGACTCCAGATGTATGAAGTTGTCGCGGATCCTGTCGGCCGTTTCTCCTGGTGTCGCAGGCGTACTGAATGCGGATTCGAGGTGCGTCTGATACTTGCCGCCCAGGTCCAGTTCACGGCACAGCGCTGCAAACCCGGTGGGGGAGATCGGTACCGACTTGCCGGTCATCTGCGTACCGATGATTTCATATGCGGAAAACACCGCGGCCTTGATGCCGGAGTCCGAGTCCATCGCGCCGTTTGCTGTTTCCCAGGCCTCGAAATTTTGCAACGCCGCCTTGAGCAGGCTCTGGGTGGCGGCCCTCAGGGCGATGCTGGCTTGGGCCAGCGGGTCTTTGGAGGCCGAAATGAACGACTGGTCGACCGTTGCCCGGCCCGCATGGAACAGCCAGGTCTTGTCAACATCCACGTCTACGCCGAAGCGCTCGTTGATGGCTGCCGTCAGCAAGGGCCTGGCAAAGTCTTCAAGCGTGGACAGACGATCGAGCGTCGGGCGGACCTTTTGTTCGTTCTCGCGGTGTTCGGCGTACAGGCGTTGCAATGCCGCGACCTGTTCGGGGCTGGACTCGCGTGCGTTGGCCAGCCATTGCGGCGCGACAGCGGACGCCTTGCGCAAGGCCGCATGAGTGGCGGGTTCTGCCTCAAGCAGCCAGTCAGGCGAGTGGTCTTCTATAAGTTGCACGTGCGGGTTTGCTGGAGCAATGCCCGCCAGGGATGGATCTAGCATTGGACTGCCTTGTCATGAATGAATAGTCGACAAAGCTTACGTTTGTGATCCGGCCTGCAAGTGGTAACTATGTATGGGCGCTCAAGTAGTGTTGGCGCTGGCCGACAAAAAGGGCAGTGAGGCTCGGTTATCGGCAGGCGCATGATGTTCATCTGTGTATGGACCGCTTGCCTGCCAATGGCTGGGCTATACTCACGCCGCTTGGACCGTTCGTCGGTCCGCTTCTTGAACACGGCCCGACGCCGTCGTTGAACTCTTGAGGGCTGACTGTGAAGAACTGGACCTTGCGCCAACGGATTCTGGCGAGTTTTGCCGTCATCATCGCAATCATGCTGCTGATGGTGGTTGTGTCGTATTCACGACTGTTGTCCATCGAGTCCAGCGAGGAAGATGTCCGTCTCGATGCGTTGCCCGGTGTTTACTACAGCACGCTGGTGCGCAGCGCGTGGGGCGAAAGTTACATCCGCACGCTGGAGCTGATTGCCGAAGGGCAGGCGCGGCCGATGACCAAGCAGGAAAAAGACCAGTTTCAGAGCTTTGACGAAAACCTGCAGGCACAGATGGATGGCTACAAGAAGTCTATCTTCACTGATGAAGACCGAGACGGCTTCGCAATTTTCGAGAAGCGCCGCGAGGCTTATTCGCGCATGCTTGCCGAGGTTCACTCCAAGTATGATCGAGGCGACTACGCTGGCGCACGCGCCGAGTTCTATAGCGATGTAAACCCGGTCTGGCTCGCCGGCCGCAAACAGCTCAATGAGCTCATCGTGGCCAATAAACAGCTGGCTGATCAGGCTACCGCCAACATTGTCAACGCCGTACTGGCTGCCAAGATCAGCATGATCCTGTCGCTGCTGGTCGCCGTGCTGGCGGCTGCGGCCTGCGGTCTGCTGCTGATGCGTTCGATCATGGCACCGATGCAACTGATCGTGCGGATCCTCGACATCATGCGTACCGGCGACCTGAGCACGCGCTTGAACCTGTCCCGCAAGGACGAGTTCAATGCGGTCGAAACCGGCTTCAACGACATGATGACCGACCTCACCACGCTGGTCGCCCAGGCGCAGCGTTCGTCGGTACAGGTCACCACGTCAGTTACCGAAATCGCCGCGACGTCCCGTCAACAACAGGCCACGGCCACCGAGACCGCCGCAACCACCACCGAGATCGGCGCAACTTCGCGGGAAATTGCCGCCACTTCGCGGGACCTGGTACGCACCATGACCGAAGTTACCTCGGCGGCCGATCAGGCCTCGGTGCTCGCCGGTTCCGGCCAGCAGGGCCTGGCGCGTATGGAAGACACCATGCATCAGGTGATGGGCGCGGCCAATCTGGTCAACGCCAAACTGGCGATCCTCAACGAGAAGGCCGGTAACATCAATCAGGTGGTCGTCACCATCGTCAAGGTGGCCGACCAGACCAATCTGCTGTCGTTGAACGCGGCCATCGAGGCCGAGAAAGCCGGTGAATACGGTCGCGGTTTTGCCGTGGTGGCCACCGAGGTGCGCCGTCTGGCCGACCAGACCGCTGTCGCCACCTACGACATCGAGCAGATGGTGCGTGAGATCCAGTCAGCGGTGTCCGCAGGCGTGATGGGCATGGACAAGTTCTCCGAAGAAGTGCGCCGCGGCATGTTCGAGGTCACTCAGGTCGGCGAACAGTTGTCGCAGATCATTCATCAGGTTCAGGCCCTGGCACCGCGCGTGCTGATGGTCAATGAAGGGATGCAGGCGCAGGCCACGGGCGCCGAGCAGATCAATCAGGCGCTGGTGCAACTGGCCGATGCCAGCAGCCAGACCGTCGACTCACTGCGTCAAGCCAGCTTCGCCATTGACGAGTTGAGTCAGGTAGCGGTCGGGCTGCGCGGTGGCGTGTCGCGTTTCAAGGTCTGACACACCCATGACGGAACAATCGCCGAGGCGCAACGGCACGCCACTGACTGCAAGCAAACTCTTCCTGCTGTTCTGTATCGGCGAAGACCGCTATGCACTGGACGCGACCGAGATCGCTGAAATCCTGCCGCGTGTGAAGCTCAAGGCGATTGCCCGGGCTCCGCACTGGGTGGCGGGGATCTTCGCCCATCGCGGCGAGATCGTGCCGGTCATTGACATCAGCGCGCTTAACTCCGGTCAGCCCGCGCGCTTGCGCACCAGCACACGTATGGTGCTGGTGCACTATCGGTATGATGATGCGCATCCGGCGCAGTTGCTCGGGCTGATCCTCGAACAGGCGACCGAAACCCTGCGCTGCCCGGTCGCGCAGTTCAAGGCATACGGGCTGGACAATCGACTGTCGCCTTATCTGGGGCCGGTTCGCGAGGACGAACAGGGCCTGCTGCAATGGATTAACGTTCAGGAGTTGTTGAGCGAGCCGGTTCGCGAGTTGCTGTACCCGGTGCCACCAATCGACCTCGACCTGCTTGAGGACGCGTCATGAAAGCCGATGACTCGCGCTTTTTCAGCTTCCTCAAGGACCGCATCGGCCTGGACGTGACCTCGGTCGGCGAGGCGATCATCGAGCGCGCCTTGCGCCAGCGCGCGAAGGCGGCCAACTGCGCTGACAGTGACGACTATTGGCACCTGCTGATCTCGTCGCCGCAAGAGCAGCAGGCGCTGATCGAAGCAGTGATCGTGCCCGAGACCTGGTTTTTTCGTTACCCTGAATCTTTCGTGACATTGGGCATGCTCGCCCGTGAGCGCATCGCAAGCCTTGCCGGCGTGCGCCCGCTGCGCATTCTCAGTCTGCCGTGCTCGACCGGCGAGGAGCCTTACTCCATCGCCATGGCGTTGTTCGATGCGGGGGTCGATGCCCGGCAGTTCAAGGTCGATGCGGTCGATATCAGCCCTGTTTCCATTGCCAAGGCCGTGCATGGCATTTACGGCAAAAACTCGTTTCGCGGCAGCGACCTCAGTTACCGCGAGCGTTTTTTCAGCGCCATCGCCGACGGCTTTGAAGTTGCCGATGAAATTCGTGCCTGCGTGAATTTTCAGCCTGGCAACCTGCTTGATCCGAAGCTGGCCTCGCAGGTGCCGTATGACATCGTGTTCTGTCGCAACCTGGTCATCTATTTCGATCGGCCGACCCAGCAACGCGTGTTTCAGGTCCTCAAGCAACTGACCCGTGAAGACGGCCTGCTGTTCATCGGTCCGGCCGAGGGCAACCTGCTGGCGGGCATTGGCATGCGCTCGATTGGTATTGCGCAGTCATTCGCCTTCCGTCACGCACCCGCCGAAACAGCCGCCCCGGCGCAGGTGCAGGCCGCAGCGCCGATTGCCCCGCGTCCAGTCGTTGAAGCACCCGCCAGATCGCCAGCACCCACGCCACGACCTGCCGCACGAACGTCAGCAGCTTTTGCGCCCCTCGCCAAACCGGCCGCCGCGGCTGGCAATAGCGAGGTCTCGGCGCTGCTCGACACCATTGCCGGCCTGGCCAACGAAGGCAAAAGCGCCGAAGCGCGAGCCGCCTGCGAGCGCTACCTGCAGCAGCATGAGCCGGTTGCGCAAGTGTTCTACTGGCTGGGCCTGCTCAGCGAAGTTGAAGGCGCTGTGGTTCAGGCTCAAGGGTTCTATCGCAAGGCGTTGTACCTGCAACCGCAGCACCGCGAATCGCTGGCCCAGCTGGCAGCGCTGCTGGCCGCTCAGGGTGACAGTGCCGGTGCCCGGCGCTTGCAGGACCGTGCCGCACGTGGCGCGAATAAACAAGGAAACCACTGATGACGGGCCTGTCCGGTTTTTCCAGCATTACCCATGATCAAGCCTTGGACATCGATGATTGCTGGAACCGCATCGGCGTTCACGGTGACCGCTCATGCCCGTTGCTGGAAGAGCATATCCATTGCCGCAATTGTGCGGTTTATTCCGCGGCGGCCACACGTTTGCTGGACCGCTATTCACTGGCTCAGGAGCATCACGAGCAGTTTCAGGGTTCGGTGTTGCAGCGCGACATCAAGACCCGCTCGATTCTGGTGTTTCGCCTCGGTGAAGAGTGGCTGGGGCTGGTTTCCAGTTGCCTGTCAGAGGTCGCTCCGTACCAGACGATTCATTCGCTGCCGCATCAGCGATCACGTGCGATGCTGGGCGTGGCCAACGTGCGCGGCGCTCTGGTCGCGTGCATTTCGCTGGTCGAGCTGCTCGGGCTGGACAGCAACCCGGTGATTGCCCAGTCGACACGTGTGGTGCCGCGCATGTTGATTATCGCGGTCGGAGGCGGGCCGGTCGTGGTGCCCGTGGACGAGGTCGACGGCATTCATGCCATTGACGAGCGTGAGCTGGAAGCCGCTTCTGCGTCCGGCACGCATGCCAATGCCCGCTTTACCCGTGGCGTGCTGCAATGGAAAGACCGCAGCCTGCGTTGGCTGGATGAAGAACAGTTGTTGTCGGCGGTGCATCGGAGCCTTACATGACGCCAGATCAAATGCGTGACGCCTCACTGTTTGAACTGTTCACGCTGGAAGCCGATGCGCAGACCCAGGTACTCAGTGCCGGGTTGCTGGCGCTCGAACGCAACCCGACCCAGGCCGATCAGCTGGAAGCCTGCATGCGTGCGGCGCACTCGCTCAAGGGGGCCGCGCGGATTGTCGGCGTGGATTTCGGCGTCAGCGTCGCGCACGTGATGGAAGATTGCCTGGTCAGCGCTCAGGAGGGCCGGCTGTTGCTGCAGGCCGAGCACATCGACGCGTTGCTGGCCGGGACTGACCTGTTGATGCGTGTTGCCACGCCAGGTGGCACCAGCGTCGGTCAGGCCGATATCGACAGTTATGTCGAAAGGCTCAACACCCTGCTGGCCTCGGGGGCCGGTGCCGCACGTACGGTCACAAAGGCGCTGACTGATCCGTTGCTCGACCCCTTGCTGGCGAGCGCGATGCAACAACTGGAGCTTTCTTCCGCAGCGGCCGCGGCATTGACCGGCCAGGCCACTGATTCGCTGGCTGCCGATTCGCCTCCCGGCCCCGTGCCGGCCCCGGCCGAGCCAGCCGCTGAACCCGAACCGCCCTTTACGCCATTGCGTGAGCGTCGGGTAGCCGAGGGCGGCGAGCGGGTGTTGCGCGTTACCGCCGAGCGCCTCAACGGGCTGTTGGACATGTCGAGCAAGTCGCTGGTCGAGACCCAGCGACTCAAGCCCTTGCTGGCTGGCATGCAGCGCCTCAAACGTCTGCAGAGCAGCAGCGACCGGGCGCTTGAAGTGCTCGGCGCCAGCTTTGGCGAGGACGGCCCAGGCGCCGATGTGCAAAAAGCGCTGGAAGATGCGCGCAGTCTGTTATCTCAGGCGCAGCACATGCTGGCCCAGCAGACCGCCGAGCTCGACGAATTCGGCTGGCAGTCGGCCCAGCGTGCGCAGCTGTTGTACGACACCGCGCTGGCTTGCCGCATGCGGCCGTTCGCCGATGTGTTGAACGGTCAGGCGCGCATGGTCCGCGATCTGGGGCGTGAGCTTGGCAAACAGGTCCGCTTGCAGATCGAAGGCGAGAAGACTCAGGTTGATCGCGATGTCCTGGAAAAGCTCGAAGCGCCCTTGACCCACCTGTTGCGCAACGCTGTTGATCACGGCATCGAATTGCCCGAAAAGCGCGCTGCCGCCGGCAAGGAGCCTGAAGGGCTGATCCGTCTGCAGGCCTCGCATCAGGCAGGCCTGTTGGTGGTGGAGTTGAGCGATGACGGTGGCGGCGTGGACCTGGCGCGTTTGCGCCAGAGTATCGTGGACCGCAAGCTTTCACCGGCCGAAACCGCCGAACAGATGAGCGAAGAAGAACTGCTGAGCTTTCTGTTCCTGCCGGGTTTCAGCATGCGCGACAAGGTCACGCAGATTTCCGGGCGCGGTGTCGGGCTTGATGCCGTGCAACACATGGTTCGCCAGATGCACGGCAGCGTCCAGTTGCAGCAATGGGCGGGCGAGGGCAGTCGTTTCAGGATCGAAATGCCACTGACCCTTTCGGTGGTGCGCAGCCTGGTGGTTGAAGTCGGCGGCGAAGCCTATGCCTTCCCGCTGGCCCACATCGAGCGCATGCGTGACTTGCAGCCTGATGACATTCTGCAACTGGAAGGGCGTCAGCACTTTTGGGACGAAGAGCGCCATGTGGGGCTGGTCTCGGCCAGTCAGCTGTTGAACCGCCCTCCCGCGCAAAATGCCGGCGAGACGACCCTCAAGGTTGTGGTCATTCGTGAGCGTGATGCCGTTTACGGCGTGGCCGTCGAGCGTTTTATCGGCGAGCGAACGCTGGTGGTGATGCCGCTGGATGCACGCCTGGGCAAGGTTCAGGACGTCTCGGCAGGCGCTTTGCTCGATGACGGTTCGGTGGTGTTGATCGTTGACGTCGAAGACATGCTGCGCTCGGTGGAAAAGCTTCTGAACACCGGCAGGCTGGAGCGTATCGACCGGCGCAATCGTCAGGTCGATCAGGCCACGCGTAAACGGGTGCTGGTGGTCGATGACTCTTTGACAGTGCGCGAACTTGAACGCAAGCTGCTGGTGGGGCGTGGTTATGACGTGTCGGTTGCCGTTGACGGCATGGATGGCTGGAATGCGTTGCGCGCCGAAGACTTCGACCTGCTTATCACCGACATCGACATGCCGCGCATGGACGGTATCGAACTGGTGACGCTGCTGCGGCGTGACACCCGCCTGCAATCGCTGCCGGTGATGGTCGTGTCCTACAAGGACCGTGAAGAAGACCGACGCCGTGGCCTGGACGCCGGTGCTGATTATTATCTGGCCAAGGCCAGTTTCCATGATGATGCCTTGCTCGACGCTGTTGTCGAACTGATAGGAGACGCGCAAGGATGAAGATTGCCATTGTCAACGACATGCCTATGGCCATCGAGGCGTTACGTCGTGCGCTGGCTTTCGAGCCTGCACACCAGGTCATCTGGGTGGCGGCCAATGGTGCCGACGCTGTGCAGCGCAGCATCGAGCAGACGCCGGATCTGATCCTGATGGACTTGATCATGCCCGTGATGGACGGTGTAGAGGCGACACGGCGCATCATGGCCGAGACGCCATGCGCTATTGTCATTGTGACCGTCGACCGCGAGCAGAACATGCGCCGCGTGTTCGAAGCCATGGGGCACGGCGCGCTGGATGTGGTAGACACGCCGGCCATCGGCGGCCCCAACCCCAGAGAAGCCGCAGCGCCGTTGCTGCGCAAGATACTCAATATCGATTGGCTCATGGGCCAGCGTGTCGGCCGTGAGCGCGTGGTGACCACGTCCAGGTCAGAGGTCTCAAGACGCGACAGGCTGGTCGCCATTGGTTCATCGGCGGGTGGCCCGGCGGCGCTGGAGATCCTGCTCAAGGGGCTTCCGGAAAATTTCCCGGCAGCCATTGTGCTGGTGCAGCATGTGGATCAGGTGTTTGCTGCAGGCATGGCCGAGTGGCTGTGCTCAGCGTCGGGCATGCCGGTACGCTTGGCAAAAGAGGGCGAAACGCCGCAAGTCGGTGTTGTACTGCTGGCCGGGACCAACCATCATATTCGCTTGTTGAAGGACGGCACGCTGGCGTACACCGCAGAGCCGGTCAACGAAGTTTACAGGCCCTCAATCGATGTGTTTTTCGAGAGCGTGACTCGTTATTGGACTGGTGAGGCTGTGGGCGTTTTATTGACTGGCATGGGGCGCGATGGCGCGCAGGGGCTCAAGGCCATGCGTGAGCGGGGCTTTCTGACCATCGCTCAGGATCAGGCCAGTTCTGCGGTGTATGGCATGCCCAAGGCTGCCGCCGCCATTGATGCGGCCGTCGAAATCCGCCCGCTGCACACGATTGCGCCGCGCTTGATGGAGGTATTTACTCAATGATTGCTCAGGTGAAACCACCGGCTGTCGGCGAACAGGAGACGATTCATGGATGACCTGCAGGCGGACGACATCAAAACCTCGGATGAAAACAGCGCAATGGTGCTGCTGGTCGATGATCAGGCCATGATTGGCGAAGCGGTACGGCGTGGTCTGGCCGGCCATGAATCGATCGACTTCCATTTTTGCGCCGACCCGCACCAGGCGATTGCCCAGGCTGTGCAGATCAAGCCGACGGTGATTCTGCAGGATCTGGTCATGCCCGGCCTTGACGGCCTGACGCTGGTTCGCGAATACCGCAGCAACCCGCTGACCCGTGACATTCCGATCATCGTGCTCTCCACCAAGGAAGACCCGCTGATCAAAAGCGCAGCGTTCGCGGCCGGGGCCAACGACTATCTGGTCAAACTGCCGGACAACATCGAGCTGGTGGCGCGCATTCGCTATCACTCGCGCTCCTACATGACCCTGTTGCAGCGTGATGAAGCCTATCGCGCCCTGCGCGTCAGCCAGCAACAGTTGCTCGACACCAATCTGGTGCTGCAGCGCCTGATGAACTCCGATGGCCTGACCGGGCTGTCGAACCGTCGCCACTTCGACGAATACCTGGAGCTGGAGTGGCGTCGAGCGACCCGCGATCAGGCGCAGTTGTCGCTGCTGATGATCGATGTGGACTACTTCAAGGCCTACAACGATAACTTCGGGCATCTGGAGGGCGACGAAGCCCTGCGTCAGGTGGCCAAGGCAATCCGCAACAGTTGCAGTCGCCCGTCGGACTTGCCGGCGCGCTACGGCGGCGAGGAATTCGCCATGGTCCTGCCCAACACGTCGCCGGGTGGTGCGCGTCTGCTTGCTGAAAAACTGCGCCAGAGCGTGGCCGGCATGAACATCCCGCACATCGCCCCGGTGCCGGGTTCCAGCCTGACCGTGAGTATCGGCGTCGCCACCGTGACGCCGCAGGTGGGCCAGCACAGCAGGCAACTGATCCTCGACGCCGACAAAGGGCTGTATCTGGCCAAGAACAATGGGCGCAATCAGGTGGCTGCCGGCTGATATCACCCGCGGCAGATAAAATAGGCAGCCCGCGCGGGCTGCTTTCGCGGCGCGCCTTGGGGTATACTCGTCGGCTTTGAAAATTTCGCCTGCGAGTGCTGCCTACCATGGAAATCAACCCGATCCTAAACAGCATCAAGGATTTGTCCGAGCGCTCCGAAACCATTCGGGGGTATCTTTGACTACGATCACAAACATGATCGTCTGACCGAAGTAAACCGCGAGCTCGAAGATCCCAATGTCTGGAACAACCCGGCCTACGCTCAGGAGCTGGGGCGCGAGCGCTCTTTGCTGGCGCAGATCGTCGAAACCCTGGACGAAATGTCCTCCGGGCTGGTCGACGCCAAAGACCTGCTGCTGATGTCCGCCGAAGAAGAAGACCAGGCTGCCGTCGACGACGTGGCTGCCGAAGTCGAGCGCCTGCGTGCCTCGCTGGAAAAGCTCGAATTCCGCCGCATGTTCAGTGGCGAGATGGACCCCAACAACGCCTATCTGGACATCCAGGCCGGTTCCGGCGGCACCGAAGCCCAGGACTGGGCCAACATCCTGCTGCGTATGTACCTGCGCTGGGCCGACAAGCGCGGCTTCGACGCCACCATCATGGAGCTGTCCGCCGGTGAAGTCGCCGGTATCAAGGGCGCTACCGTGCACATCAAGGGTGAATATGCCTTTGGCTGGTTGCGCACCGAAATCGGCGTGCACCGTCTGGTGCGCAAGAGCCCGTTCGACTCCGGCAACCGCCGTCACACCTCGTTCTCGGCCGTGTTCGTGTCGCCGGAAATCGATGACAACATCGAAATCGACATCAACCCGTCGGATCTGCGTATCGACACCTACCGCTCCTCGGGTGCCGGTGGTCAGCACGTAAACACCACCGACTCGGCGGTACGTATTACCCACGTTCCGACCAACACTGTGGTCAGTTGCCAGAACGAACGTTCCCAGCATGCGAACAAGGACACCGCCATGAAAATGCTGCGGGCCCGTTTGTATGAGCAGGAAGTGCAGAAGCGCAACGCAGCGTCCCAGGCGCTCGAAGACACCAAGTCGGATATCGGCTGGGGTCATCAGATTCGCTCTTATGTTCTGGACGCCTCGCGTATCAAGGATCTGCGAACCAACATCGAACGCAGCGACTGCGACAAGGTGCTTGATGGCGATATCGACGAATACCTGATCGCGAGCCTCAAGCAAGGGCTGTAAACCGTCAGCCGACACCTCAAGCCCCTCGCTGCAAGGCGAGGGCGAACCTGTGATGGAATATCTAAAGACATGAGCGACCAACAACTCGACCCGCAAGCCCTGCAACAGGAAGAAAACACCCTGATCGCCCTGCGCAAGGAAAAGCTTGCTGCCGGCCGTGCCAAGGGTCAGGCCTTCCCCAACGACTTCCGCCGCGACAGCTACTGCAATGACCTGCAGAAACAGTACGTCGACAAGACCAAGGAAGAACTGGCAGAGGCAGCGATCCCGGTCAAGGTTGCCGGTCGCATCATGCTTAACCGTGGTTCGTTCATGGTCATCCAGGACATGACCGGGCGCATCCAGGTCTATGTCAATCGCAAAACCCTGCCTGAAGAAACCCTGGCCGAGGTGAAAACCTGGGACCTGGGCGACATCATCGCGGCCGAAGGTACGCTGGCACGCTCCGGCAAGGGCGACCTGTACGTCGAAATGACCAGCGTGCGCCTGCTGACCAAGTCGCTGCGCCCGCTGCCCGACAAGCACCACGGCCTGACCGATACCGAGCAGCGCTACCGCCAGCGTTACGTTGACCTGATCGTCAACGAAGACGTGCGCGAAACCTTCCGTGTGCGCTCGCAGGTCATCGCTCACATCCGCAGCTTCCTGATGCAGCGTGACTTCCTTGAAGTTGAAACGCCGATGTTGCAGACCATTCCTGGCGGTGCGGCAGCCAAGCCGTTTGAAACCCACCACAATGCACTGGACCTGGAAATGTTCCTGCGTATTGCACCGGAGCTGTACCTCAAGCGGCTGGTGGTCGGCGGTTTCGAGAAAGTCTTCGAGATCAACCGCAACTTCCGTAACGAAGGTGTTTCGACCCGGCATAACCCCGAGTTCACCATGCTCGAGTTCTACCAGGCCTACGCTGACTACGAAGACAACATGGACCTCACCGAAGAACTGTTCCGCGAGCTGGCGCAGCTGGTGCTGGGCAGCACCGACGTGCCTTACGGCGACAAGGTGTTTCACTTCGGCGAACCTTTCGTGCGCCTGTCGGTGTTCGATTCGATCCTCAAGTACAACCCTGAGCTGACCGCTGCCGATCTGCAGGATGTGGACAAGGCGCGCGCCATCGCCAAGAAGGCGGGTGCGAAAGTGCTCGGCTTCGAAGGATTGGGCAAACTGCAGGTGATGATTTTCGAAGAACTGGTCGAGCACAAGCTGGAACAGCCCCACTTCATCACCCAGTACCCGTTCGAAGTGTCGCCGCTGGCCCGTCGCAACGATGACAACCCGAACGTCACTGACCGTTTCGAGCTGTTCATCGGCGGCCGCGAGATTGCCAACGCCTACTCCGAGCTCAATGACGCTGAAGATCAGGCCGAACGCTTCCAGGCCCAGGTGGCCGACAAGGACGCCGGTGACGACGAAGCCATGCACTACGACGCCGACTTTGTTCGTGCGCTGGAATACGGCATGCCGCCCACGGCGGGTGAGGGGATCGGTATCGACCGGTTGGTGATGCTGCTCACCGACTCGCCGTCGATCCGGGACGTGATCCTGTTCCCGCACATGCGCCCCCAGGCGTAAGCAGTGGAAAAAAAGCCGCCTTCAATGGGCGGCTTTTTTTTAAGCGTTTTCAGGACGTTCTCAAAAAGGAAGCTGTCGTGACAATTGCAAGAGAAGGGGCTGCCGGAGTAGCGAGTGCGGTGGCCAAAAGTGTCAAGTATCAAGGCCGCAAGGCTGCTCGGGAGGGCAGTGAACAACGCAGGCAGGTGATTCTCGATGCCGCCATGCGCATTGTGGTGCGTGACGGTGTACGTGCCGTGCGTCATCGTGCCGTGGCCGCCGAGGCCGGTGTGCCGCTGTCTGCGACCACCTATTATTTCAAGGACATCGATGATCTGCTGACCGATGCCTTCGCCCAATACGTGCAACGCAGTGCCGACTACCTTGCGCGGCTGTGGCAGACCACCGAAATCATCCTGCGCGAGATGATGAGCCGCAGCTCCGGCAGCCCGACCGACCGTTTTCGGCTGGCCGACGACATCGCACGCATGGCGATGGAGCATATTCGCCATCAGTTGCTGACCCGCCGCGAATACTTGATTGCCGAGCAGGCGTTCTACCATGAAGCACTGATCAACCCGCGTCTGACCCCGCTGGTCATGGCCCATCAGGAAATTTTGTTGCAGGGCAGCTGTCAGTTCTTTCAGGTGATCGGCTCGCTGCAGCCTTATCAGGACGCTCAGGTGTTGACGGGATTGATCCGTCGCATGGAGTATCAAGGCCTGCTTCATGGTCCGCAGCGTCAAGCGGGGGACGAAATGCTTGATATCCTCACTCGCCAGTTGCGTCTGGTACTGGGTACGCCGCAACCGCTTCGAGGGTAGCGGCACCTTTTCTGGCGTGCTCTGGATCAAGTGTTCCCGCGGCTTGACGATCTTGCCAGATCCGATATTTTTCTACAGGTGGCACGTTATTCATGCGCCACCCCGCAGCAGGGCAAAAAGCCCGCCAGCCAAGGAGTACCGGTGGACGAGTATCAACAGACTATTCGTGCTTTATCGGATCGGATCGTCGTTGCACAGACGCCGATTCGCATTCTGGATGCAGTGAAATGGGATGACACGGTTCGCAAGAACTTTCTCGCCGCCAAGGGCAAGGCGCTCCCTGCTGTAGATCGTGCCTATTACGAAAACCGTCCGTTGGGGTTCGATTCGGTGGCCCTGAAACAAGAGTTTCAGAACATCGAGCGGGACGTCACACGTCAACTGGGACAGTTCAACCCGGTCGGGCAGATCATGCGGCGCATGTGCCGCGAGTACCGCATGGTGGTGCGCATGCTTGAAGCGCGTGGCACTCCCGATTTCGGGCTGATCTCTCAGGAGCTTTACGGCGCGGCGTCCGATGCCTTTCACGCCGGTGACCCGACCCTGGCCGATCTGGGGCTGATGCTTTCGGATTACCTGAATAACATTGCCGGGCGCGGTGACCTGAAAGACGAGCCGAAAATCCTTACGGCCAAAGACGCTGTTTCGCTGCTGCAATCGCGCCTGAATCGGGTTTTTGGCGAGGCTGAAGAAACCATACGGGTGTTCGAGTCTGACGGTATCGTCGCCGATGCGGCGGCCGGTGCTGACTACATCAAGATCCGTACCGACGCAATGTTCAACGAGCGGGATGTACGAGCGCTGGAGGTTCACGAAGGTCTGGTGCACGTCGGCACCACACTGAACGGGCAAAACCAGCCGATCTGCACCTTCCTGTCCAAAGGCCCGCCGTCCTCGACGGTGACGCAGGAAGGGCTGGCGATTCTCATGGAAGTCATTGCCTTTGCCTCCTACCCCAGCCGCCTACGCAAGCTGACCAACCGCACGCGCGCCATTCACATGGCCGAGCAGGGCGCTGATTTTCTGCAGGTGTTCGAGTTCTATCGCGAGCAGGGTTTCGGCATGTCGGAGAGCTACGGCAACGCCAGCCGGGTGTTCCGCGGCTCGGTGCCTGACGGCTTGCCGTTCACCAAAGACCTTTCGTACTTGAAGGGTTTCATCATGGTCTATAACTACATTCAGCTGGCGGTGCGCAAAGGCAAACTTGAGCAGGTGCCGCTGCTGTTCTGCGGCAAGACCACGCTGGAAGACATGCGCACCCTGCGCCAACTGGTGGATGAAGGGCTGGTGGTTGCACCCAAGTACCTGCCAGAGCAGTTTCGTGACATGAACGCATTATCGGCCTGGATGTGCTTCTCCAACTTCCTCAACCACCTGAGCCTGGACCGTATCGAAGCGGATTATTCGAATATTTTGTAGCCGTTGATCATTGTTTGCAGGAGCGGACCGGGCGACGCTTGGCTGCCTGCCGGGAACTCCATTTTTTGTAGGAGCGGACTTGTCCGCGATCTGCCGGGAACCGGCAGCAAAACCTGTGCACAATGTGTATCAGTCACAACCAAGGTCACCGGTTTCAGGGCCGCTTCGCAGCCCATCGCAGCCGTCGTAACCTTCTGAAGCTCCTACACTCTGGGGCTGGATAGCACTGAGACTTCAAGGAACCCCCCATTTGAAACTGATCGGCATCATCGTCCTGATCCTGAGCCTCACCGGTTGCAGCTCAATGCTGTTCTATCCGGAACATGGCCTGCCGTTCACGCCCGACAAGGCGCGTCTGCAGTATCAGGACGTGAACCTCACCGCTGCCGATGGCACGCAGTTGCATGGCTGGTGGTTGCCGGTCAAAGAAGGTGTGCCGGTCAAAGGCACGGTGTTGCACCTGCATGGCAACGGCGGCAATCTTTCGTGGCACCTGGGGGGCAGCTGGTGGCTGCCCGAGCAGGGTTATCAGGTGTTGATGGTCGACTATCGCGGTTACGGCCAGTCGCAGGGCGAGCCCAGCCTGCCGGCGATCTATCAGGATGTTCAGGCGGCTTTCGACTGGCTGAACACCACGCCGCAGGTACAAGGCAGGCCGCTCGTGGTGCTGGGACAGAGCATTGGCGGCGCGCTGGCAGTGCACTACCTGTCGCAGCACCCGCAAGAACGCTCCAGAGTCAAAGCACTGGTGCTGGACAGCGTGCCGGCCAGCTACCGCAGTGTTGCGCAAAACTCGCTGAGCAAATCCTGGCTGACCTGGCCGTTGAAAACGCCATTGTCATGGCTGATCCCGGACGCCGACAGTGCGGTGAACGGCCTGCCGCAACTGGCGGGTACCCCGATGCTGATCTTCCACAGCATGGACGATACACTGGTGCCGCTCGCCAATGGCATCGAGCTGTACAAGGCTGCGCCGCCCCCGCGCGTGCTGCAACTGACCCGCGGCGAGCACGCGCAAACCTTTGGCGACCCTCTGTGGCGTCAGGTCATGCTGCGCTACCTCGAAGACCCCGAGCACTTCAATGGCCTGCGTCGTCTGGCCGAAGTGCCCAATTTTCCCGCTTCTGACAAACATCCTGCGCAATGAGTGATGATCGTAATGTGAACGGCATGATCCTGGCCGGCGTTGGCGCAGTCATCGGTACGGTCGGCTGCCTGTGGTTCTACGGCTACCTGCACTTCGCCAAACCTGAAGACGCCTTGTTGCTCAGTCAATTCACCCTGCTCAAGACTGTGCCGGGCGAGGACTACAAGATTGCTGCGACGCCCGCCGCTGAAGTTGCGCAGTGCATCGACGGCGTGCTGGTGCTGTTCGATACGTCACGCAAGGGCTTGTCCGGCGTGCTGATCGACGACCGCAGGCAGGCGGTGCGCTGTATCGGCCAGCAGACACCACAGCAATAAACCCGCATAAGTGCCCACCCATTAAAAAGCCCCGCCTGCATGCGCAGACGGGGCTTGGGTACAGCCGCTCGGTCGCTTATTTCATCGACGAGCGTGGGGCAACAGGCTGGTTGTCGTTGGAAATGGTCACTTCCACACGACGATTCATGGCGCGGCCCGAGTTGCTGGAATTGTCAGCAACCGGATATTCCTTGCCATAACCCATGGTCACAACGCGCGCCGGGTCTACACCCATGCGGACCAGTGCCATACGAACCGAATTGGCGCGACGCTCGGACAGCGACTGGTTGTAGGCAGCCGAACCGGTGCTGTCGGTGTAGCCTTCGACAATCACTTTGCGGTCAGTGTTTTCCTGCAGGAACGCAGCCAGCTTGCCGATGTCGCCCTGGGCGGTTGGCTTCAGCTCGGCCTTGTTGTAGTCGAACAGCACGTCACCAAAAGTCACCAGCGTACCGCGTTCGGTCTGCTTGGCGTTCAGGCTGTTTTTCAGCGCAGCGATTTGAGCATCACGCGCTTCCAGGCGAGCCTTGGCACGGTCGGCAGAAGCGTTCTGCAGAGCGGCTTCGGAGGTGCGCAGGGCGATGGTCTGCTTGGCCAGCTCGACGCGCTGGTTGGTCAGGTAAGAAAGCTGATCGACTTTCTTGACGTCGTCATCATTACGGAACGCCTGCTCTGCCTTGGCCAGCCATTCGCTCGCGTCCTTGGTTTCCAGGGCGGCGACTTTGGTGGACTCAGGGTTGGTCTGCAGCGCGGTGAAGTTGCTGCGTGCCTGTTCCAGGTTAGGGTTAGGCTTGGTTGCACAGGCTGCCAACGCAACGCTCATGGCCAGCAGAGCAGGGATCATCAATTGTTTACGCATAATAAGGTCGTCCTTTAATCAGTTACGAATTCATGAAAGCAGAAGGGTGGCGAGGTGCTTACTGCACCTGACGCAGGCCTTCATCACGGAGTTCGTTCACGCCCTGACGGGCATCCTGCACAGCCTTGTTGGCTTTGGCAGCCTGAGATTTGCGTTCCGCTACACGAGCGTCCCACTCTGCTTGTTCAGCCAGCTTGCGGGCTTCGTCGTACTTGTGATCCTGCATGGCCAGGTCAGCAGCTTTGAGTTTGTCTTGAGCCGATTTCATCTCTACGGCTGCGAACTCGGTGCCACCGGCGCTGACGGCGCTGTTTACGGCAGATTGAGAAACCGCGTACTGCTCGGATGGCGGGTTCCCTGCGCAACCGGCCAGGATGAACGTGCTACCGATTGCCAGCGCAGCCAGCTTGAGCCCGCGCAGGCCTTGGAACTTGGTTTTGGCAGTAAGGGTGTTCATGGTGATCAACTCCATTGTATGACTCCGAACGTGGTTATCCATGACAGTTGTGCATCAAGTCCGGGCATGAGGTCGTACAACGCCTGCTACCTTTCGGGCTTTCCTGTAATGGTTAATGGCTCCGACCTGCGGGGTTTTTGAATAGTTCATATTAATATTTTTCGAGTGGTCAGGAATTTTCAACGGCGCTCGACCAACTGCCTGTAGTCGGGCGACATCTCAAAAGGTTCTGTTGGCGAACAGGCGGTGCACGCCAACACAGCTTTTTGCGCTAAGCATTTGGCGAACTACCGCCTTTTGGTGCACTGTTGGCAACGCGGATTTGAATTCACGTAGCTCGTTTTGTTGAACGGATACGCAACTGAGCCCAAACAATAACCGGGAGAGGGAACGATGGCCGATATCGATGCGCGTCTGCGCGAAGACGTTCACCTGCTGGGTGAACTGCTGGGCAATACCATCCGTGAGCAGCGCGGGGCTGAATTTCTCGACAAGATCGAACGCATTCGCAAGGGCGCCAAGGCGGGCAGGCGTGGCTCTGCAGAAGGTGCAGAGCAGCTCAGTTCAAGCGTCGACGGGCTTGAGGATGACGAACTGCTGCCGGTAGCCCGGGCCTTCAACCAGTTCCTCAACCTGGCCAACATTGCCGAGCAATATCAGCTCATGCATCGGCGTGACGATGCGCAGCCGCTGCCGTTCGAGTCGCGTGTGCTGTCCGAATTGCTTGATCGTCTGAAAGCAGAAGGACACCAGCCTGAAACCTTGGCGCGCCAGTTGAGCAAACTGGAAATCGAGCTGGTGCTGACCGCGCACCCCACCGAAGTTGCTCGTCGCACGCTGATCCAGAAGTACGACGCCATTGCCACGCAACTGGCGGCGCTGGACCATCGTGACCTCAACAGCGCCGAGCGCGCGCAGATTACCTCACGCTTGCAGCGTCTGATCGCCGAGGCCTGGCACACCGAAGAGATTCGGCGTATCCGGCCGACACCGGTCGACGAGGCCAAATGGGGCTTTGCGGTCATCGAGCATTCCCTCTGGCACGCCATCCCGAATTACCTGCGCAAGGCTGACCACGTGCTGCACGCCGCCACCGGCCTGCATTTGCCGCTGGAAGCTGCGCCGATCCGTTTCGCCTCCTGGATGGGCGGCGACCGCGACGGCAACCCGAACGTCACCGCCGCCGTGACCCGTGAAGTTCTGCTGCTGGCCCGCTGGATGGCCGCTGACCTGTATTTGCGCGACGTGGACAACCTTGCCGCCGAGCTGTCGATGCAGCAGGCCAGTGACGCACTGCGCGCCAGTGTCGGCGACAGCGCCGAGCCTTATCGTGCCGAGCTCAAACGCCTGCGCGAACGTCTACGTGCAACACGTAATTGGGCCAACGCTTCGCTGACCGAGACCTTGCCTGCGCCGGAAGAGGTGCTGCGCGACAACCGCGAACTGCTGGACCCGCTGCTGCTGTGCTTCCAGTCACTGCACGAGTGCGGCATGGGCGTGATCGCCGACGGGCCGCTGCTCGACTGCCTGCGTCGTGCGGTCACATTCGGCCTGTTTCTGGTGCGTCTGGATGTGCGTCAGGACTCCACGCGGCATTGCGCGGCCATGACCGAAATCACCGACTATCTGGGGCTGGGTCGCTACGAAGAGTGGGATGAGCAGACCCGGATCGATTTCCTGCTGCGCGAATTGAATAACCGCAGGCCGTTGCTGCCGCGCTACTTCAAACCGGCAGCCGATACCGCCGAAGTGCTGGCCACTTGTAGAGAGGTGGCGGCAGCGCCGGCAGCGTCCTTGGGTTCCTACGTGATCTCGATGGCCGGTTCCGCCTCCGACGTGTTGGCCGTGCAATTGCTGCTCAAGGAGTCCGGGCTGCAACGGCCGATGCGTGTGGTCCCGCTGTTCGAGACCCTCGCCGACCTGGATAACGCCGGGCCGGTGATCGAGACGCTGCTGGGGCTGCCTGGTTATCGCTCACGTTTGCAGGGGCCGCAGGAAGTCATGATTGGCTACTCGGACTCGGCCAAGGACGCTGGCACCACTGCGGCCGCCTGGGCGCAATACCGGGCGCAGGAAAAACTGGTGGAGATCTGTCGCGAGCAACAGGTCGAATTGCTGCTGTTCCATGGTCGCGGCGGTACCGTCGGGCGTGGCGGCGGTCCGGCGCATGCGGCAATCCTGTCGCAGCCACCGGGGTCGGTTGCCGGGCGATTCCGGACCACCGAGCAGGGCGAAATGATTCGTTTCAAATTCGGCCTGCCAGACATCGCCGAGCAGAACCTCAATCTCTATCTGGCTGCCGTGCTGGAAGCCACGCTATTGCCGCCGCCACCCCCGCAGCCAGCCTGGCGCACGATGATGGACCAGATGGCCAGCGACGGGGTCAGTGCCTACCGGGCGGTGGTGCGCGAGAACCCCGAGTTCGTCGAATACTTCCGCCAGGCGACACCCGAGCAGGAACTGGGCCGCTTGCCGTTGGGCAGTCGGCCGGCCAAGCGTCGCGAGGGGGGCGTAGAAAGCCTGCGCGCCATTCCGTGGATCTTCGCCTGGACCCAGACGCGCCTGATGCTGCCCGCATGGCTGGGCTGGGAGGCTTCGTTGAGCAAGGCGCTGGAGCGCGGCGAAGGCGAGGTGCTGGCGCAGATGCGTGAGCAGTGGCCGTTCTTCAGAACCCGTATCGACATGCTGGAAATGGTCCTCGCCAAAGCCGACGCAGACATCGCCCGGCTCTACGACGAACGTCTGGTGACCGCTGAGCTGCAACATTTGGGCGCACATTTACGCGACCTATTGTCGCAGGCCTGCAATGTTGTGCTGGGGTTGACCGGCCAGACGCAACTGCTGGCCCACAGCCCTGAAACGCTTGAGTTCATCAGCCTGCGCAACGCCTACCTCGACCCGCTGCATTTGCTTCAGGCCGAGTTGCTTTCGCGCTCGCGCAATCGCGAAGCGAGTCTGGACAGCCCTCTGGAACTGGCGCTGCTGGTGTCTGTGGCAGGTATTGCTGCCGGCCTGCGCAACACCGGTTAAGCAACCGCACCGCTGCTGTCGTCGGGTCGTTTCGGTCCGGCGGTGGCAAGACCGGGTTTGCAGGCCAGCCTGCCGGAAACGTTGATACAGATCACCCAGCTCGACAATCAAGGCACGCAAGCCGGTGCGCAGGCGGTTAATGCGACTTTTGGCGGCTTGTGCGGCCCCTGTCGGCTGTGTATCTTGATCAGCCTTTCGGCCTGTTGGCCTGATTATTTTTAGATTGGCCCCCGAGGCGAATCCGTTGATTTCACTATAAAAATTTTGAGGAGCATGACGATGCGCGTGATTCTGCTAGGAGCTCCCGGGGCCGGTAAAGGTACTCAGGCAAAATTCATCACTGAAAAGTTCGGCATTCCGCAGATTTCGACTGGCGACATGCTGCGCGCTGCGGTCAAGGCCGGCACTGAGCTGGGCCTGAAAGCCAAAAGCGTCATGGACGCAGGTAATCTGGTTTCCGATGACCTGATCATCGGCCTGATCAAGGACCGCCTGGCCGAGCCCGATTGCGCGAACGGCGTACTGTTCGACGGCTTCCCGCGCACCATTCCTCAGGCAGAAGCCCTGTTGAAGGCCGGTCTGGAAATCGACCACGTGCTCGAAATCGCCGTGGATGACGAAGAAATCGTCAAGCGCATGTCGGGCCGTCGCGTTCACGAAGGTTCCGGCCGCATCTATCACACGATCTTCAACCCGCCGAAGGTCGAAGGTGTCGATGACGTGACTGGCGAACCGCTGGTGCAGCGCAAGGACGATGTCGAAGAAACCGTGCGCCTGCGCCTGAAGGTCTATCACGACCAGACCAAGCCGCTGGTTGAGTTCTACAGCAAGCTTGAAGCGCAGAATGGCAAGCCCAAGTGCAGCCACATTCCAGGCGTTGGTTCGGTTGAAGAGATTACGGCCAAGGTGCTGGTAGCGCTGAGCTGAGGTGTAAAGCCTGCTTGATAAAATGGCCCGCTTGCGGGCCATTTGTCATTTATACTTCGCCACTTTTTCACCAAGACGGAAACACCGATGACCACCTTGCTGGCCCTGGACACCGCCACTGAAGCCTGCTCGGTCGCTTTGCTGCATGACGGCAAGGTGCTGAGCCACTACGAGGTGATCCCGCGCCTGCACGCACAGCGGCTATTGCCCATGATCAAGGACCTGCTGGGCGAGGCTGGCATTGCGATGTCAGCGCTGGACGCCATCGCCTTCGGGCGCGGCCCGGGTGCTTTTACTGGCGTGCGCATTGCCATCGGCGTCGTGCAAGGCCTGGCCTTCGCGCTGGAACGTCCGGTATTGCCCGTCTCCAATCTTGCCGTACTGGCCCAGCGCGCGTTTCGCGAGCATGGCGTTTCCCAGGTTGCATCGGCCATTGATGCGCGCATGGATGAAGTTTACTGGGGTTGTTACTGCGAGACTGCCGGCGAAATGCGTCTGCTCGGCAACGAAGCCGTCATGGCTCCCGAACTGGCGACGCTGCCGGTGGACGCCAGCGGGCAATGGTTCGGTTCGGGTACCGGCTGGGGCTACGCCGAGCGTATTCCGGTCAGCCTGGCAGGTCATGATGCAAGCATGCTGCCCCATGCACAGGATCTGCTGACCCTCGCCACCTTTGCCTGGAACCGTGGCGAAGCCTTGTCGGCAGACGATGCACAGCCGGTTTACCTGCGCGACAAGGTCGCCACGCCGAAGGCGCGTTAATAAGTGCAGGCACGCTACTGTCCAGTGGCTGACGCAACTTGCGCAATGAGTGCCCTCAACAGAAAACTATCAATTAGCCATCTACCGCTTGTCGTCTGAATGCTCTTAAATCTCATTTCGAGAAAACAATTTGCAATATATGTGGTCTAGTTATCGTTAAGTAATTTGCGAACTGCCGTGCAGTGACGCTAAATTGCCACTATCGACACCGAGTATATAATCGATGCGCATAGACGGACCCTCACAACGCTCTTACCCGATCAAGCGAAAGCCGCAGAAAACGCCTTCTACCGTTGAGGGTACTTTTGAGGAAGTCGTGGTTGATGCCGAGTTGCCGCCACCTGCGGCGCAAGCTCGCCGTGAATCGGGTGATTCGCCTGTTGGCAGCACCGCCAACGTGCCTGCGCGTCCGCAAGACATCATCTTCCCGCGCTCCATGAGCTCTCGTGTCGCCCATGCGCTGGCCAGCTACCTGACCACTGCCAGCTTTGTAGATTGGGACCTTGAAGTATCCGGGCTCGACCTTCACGTTTGATTGTGACTCGCCTGCCTTACTACCTCGGTTGTCCGTCATGGAGTGAAAACGCCTGGCGCGACTCGTTGTACCCCGAAGATGCCCGTCCCACTGATTTTCTGAGCCTCTACACGCAAGTGTTCAACGTCGTTGAAGGCAACACCACCTTCTATGCACGGCCCGCTGCGACTACTGTTCAGCGTTGGGCAGAAACAATGCCCGAAGACTTTCGCTTCACGGCCAAATTCCATAAAGACATCAGCCACAACGGCGACCTTCGTCAACAGGTCGGCGCGGCAGAAGCATTCATTCGCCTGCTCGCACCATTGGGTGGCCGGATCGCGCCGTTCTGGCTGCAATTGCCCGCCAGCTTCACCCCGCAGCGGCTTGCCGAACTGGTCGGTTTTATCGACGAGCTGAACGTCCCGCTGGCAGTAGAAGTGCGCAACATGGCGTTTTTCATGAAGGGTGACGAGGAGCGCATGCTCAATCGCCTGTTGCTGGATCGAGGTGTCGAGCGCATCTGTCTCGATTCGCGCGCACTGTTCAACTGCGTGTCCAGCGACCCCGCCGTGCTTCACGCCCAGTCCAAGAAACCCAAGGTGCCGCCACGCCCAGCGGCGCTGACCTCATTCCCTCAGGTTCGCTTCATCGGCGGCCCGGACCTGGAGGCCAATAACGAGTTTCTTGTGCAATGGGTGGAGAAGGTCGCCGTGTGGATTGAAGAGGGCCGTACGCCCTATGTGTTTCTGCACACCCCCGATAACCTCAAGGCGCCCGAGCAGGCCAGACGTTTTCACGAGCAATTGATGCTGCGCTTGCCTGGGTTGCCGGCATTGCCCGAACTGGATCGCGGGCCGCAGGTGGAACAGTTGGGCTTGCTCTGAGGTCTGCAGATACAGGCTGATAGCGCCTGACTCTGTGGAGAGCGTGCAGATGGACTCACAATTGCGCCGTTTTGAGGGTTACACCGGCACTTTCAAGCATGCCTTGCAATTTGCCTCTGATGATCAGGTCAGGGAGCAAGCATGCGCGTGCTGCTGATCTTACTGCTGCTCTGTGCGGGCGGGGTGTTGGCTGTCTGGCGCGGCTGGGTCGATGTGCCGGCGCGCTGGAACCCTTGGGCACCGCTGGATGTGCGAGCCGAGCCCAACTTCCTGACCTCTTACAAATTGTCACGATTGCGCGACGACCCGGCGCTGTGCGATCAGGTGCTGAGCACTTCGGAGCTGCGTTTCAGTCGCCAGGCCGACAGCGCCCCGTCTGTACAGTGCCCGCTGGAGAACACGTTGCGTATCCAGGGGGGTGACGTGGCGCTGAGCAGCAGCTTTCTGGCCAGTTGCCCGCTGGCAGTGGCCTATGCGCTGTTCGATATTCATACCTTGCAGCCCGCCGCGCAGGCAGTTTTCGGCCAGCGGGTCGTGCGAATCGATCATCTGGGCAGCTTCGCCTGCCGCAACATCTACAACCGCGCCAACAGCCGCCTCAGTCAGCACGCGACCGCCAATGCGCTGGATATCGCGGTTTTCCGCCTTGCTGACGGCCAGCGGATCAACCTGCTCAGGGACTGGGGCGACAGCGGCGACAAAGGGCGTTTTCTGACGCTGGTCCGCGACGGCGCGTGCAAGAACTTCAGCACCGTGCTCGGACCACAGTACAACGCCGCGCATCGCGATCATTTTCATATGGACATGGGGAAGTGGCGGGTATGTAGGTAGGGCGGCTTTAGCTGCAAGCTGCAAGTCTCAAGCTTTGATCCAAGTCGCTTCTAGCTTGCAGCTAACAGCTTGAGGCTTGAGGCTTGAGACTTGCAGCTTCAAGCCGCCATCCGCAGGTTTTGCAGGATCAGTGGGCGGGCCCAGCCGTTTTCGTAGTCAAACTGGCGTTGTTGGGCAGCAATGGTCTGCTCGTCCAGTGGCAGGGCGGGCTTGTCGGCCAGGTTCCATTCAAGTTCGGCAATCGGCATGTGCAATGGGCGTGGTTGCGGGCCGGGGCCTGGTTTGACGCTGTCGTCGTAAGGGCTCAGAACGGTCGGGCGCACCCAGTGGTTCTCGAATTCCAGGCTACGTTGCTGTTCGATCATTTCTGCCATGCTGAAAGGCTCGGCAGGCGGCGGCAGCAGGTCGAGGTCAAATTCGGCGATTGGCAGAAACAGAGGCTCAGGTGGTTTGACCTCGGTATCAGTCACCGGGCAGGTACGTTGCTCGACAATCTTGCTCAGGGTTTTTGCGCCAGCGACCGGTTCGCCTGTTTCAACATCCACTTCCACAGCCGTTGGGTGCACGGGTACGGTAGTGCTTTCGCTGACCTGATCCGCCATCGCCCGGGCAAATGCATCCGACCACAGCTGCGTCACACCACCGAGTGTGCGGCTGTTGCGAACGCTAAAGTCGCCTGAGTGCGACAAATAGCCGATGGATGATTGAACAATGTCTGACATAGCGATCAGTACTGGCCTTGGGTCTGGCAAAATGCCGGATACTTGGTTATCGGCAGATTTTGCCGATCATTAACAATTTTTGAGTGTGTAGACGTAATGATCGAGCAGCAAGCAGGCAGTCGTATCCGGGTTGAAGCGCTGGCAATCGACGGGCAGGAACACGCCGCGCAATGGGCACAGCGTCTGGGCTTGCCGTTGCATGATGCCGACGCGGATTTTGCGCTGCAATTGACCGACGATGGCCTGCAATTGCAGCAATTGGGCGACGACGTGCCGGGCGCGGTGCGGGTCGACTTTGTCGAAGGCGCGGTCGCCCATCGGCGGTTGTTTGGCGGCGGCACCGGGCAGATGATTGCCAAGGCGGTCGGCATTCAGCCAGGTATTCGCCCCAGCGTGCTGGATGCCACGGCAGGTCTGGGCAAGGATGCCTTCGTGCTGGCGAGCCTTGGCTGCGAGATGAGCCTGATCGAGCGCCAGCCGATCATCGCCGCGCTGCTTGAGGATGGCCTGGCGCGTGGGCGCGGCGACCGTGATATCGGCCCTATCATCGCCCGGATGCGCCTGTTGACCGGCAACTCCATCGAGATCATTCGAAGCTGGGCAGAAGAACCGCCGCAGGTCATCTACCTTGACCCGATGTTTCCGCATCGGGAAAAGACCGCACTGGTGAAGAAGGAAATGCGCCTGTTCCGGCCGTTGGTGGGCGATGACATGGACGCGCCAGCGTTGCTTGCGGCAGCGCTGGCGCTTGCCACCCATCGCGTGGTGGTCAAACGACCGCGCAAGGCGCCGTGTATCGACGGCCCCAAGCCGGGTTACGCGCTAGACGGCAAGTCCAGCCGTTATGACATCTATCCCAGAAAAGCCCTGAAGCCCAAGGCTGTCGAGCCAGCGCCGGGCCTCTAGCTCAAGCGTCCGGGCGGTAGGCGCGCATGAACAACATCACAACTTCCCGGACATGCTCCTCGACCGTGTCCTGATCGGCCGGTGCTGCACAGCCGACCAGCAGACGGAAGTTGTGCACACCCTTGATAATGTTCAGAAAGTGCTCGGCGGCGCGTGTCGGGTGTTCGATGCGCAGGCTGCCGCGATGATGACGAGCTGATTGACATTCTGCTGCGTGGTACCCGCAACGAGCGTGATCAACTGGATGCGCTGTCCAGTCTGGCGATCCCGACGCAAAACGGCACCAGCGTGGCGATTTCGCAGGTGGCAACCCTCGATTACGGTTTTGAAGAGGGCGTTATCTGGCACCGCAACCGGTTGCTGCCGCGTGGTTCAGGGTGAAACGGGTGGATGAATAGAGCGTACCCCACCCGCTGCGGCAGGTTCGCTCAAAGTGCCCCGAAGACCTTCTTCGCCAGGCCGGTGGCGGCAGCTGCCGGGTTGGCGCGGATGCTTTCTTCCTGTTTGGCGATCATTTCAAACAGCCCGTTGAGCGCTTGCTCGGTCACGTAGCTTTCGAGATTGGCGCTTTTGCTGTCCAGCGCGCCAAGTGCCGCTGCCTTGCCCGCAAATGCGTTGTACTTCTGCGCCAGACCGACCTGATCCGTAGACTTCTTGACGATCGGCAGGAATTTGGCGCGAATCTGCTCGCGGCTGGTGCTGTTCAGGTATTGGGTGGCCGAATCCTTGCCGCCGCCCAGAATGGCTTTGGCGTCAGTCACGCTCATCTTTTTCACTGCATCTACCAGCAGCGCCTGCGCTTGCGGAACGGCCGCTTCTGCCGCCTGGTTCATGCTGGTTTCGAGTTGATCGACCTGGGTGCCCATGCCCAGCATTTTCATTTTTTTCGCCACCTGGCCAAGCTTCCCTGGCAGCTCGATGCGCACCTCGTCATTTTTGCTGAAACCGCCGGGAACGCCCAGTTGCTTGACTGCAACCTGCGCGCCCTGGGTCAGGGCATCCTTGAGCCCGCCGGTAGCGTCTGATTGCGAAAGGTCGCTCAGCGACAGCGCGAAAACGTTGGCCGACAGCAAAAGGCCGGCGCACAGGGCAGCGAAGGTAAACGAAAAACGAGGCATGAGAGCGTCCTTGTAAAAGTGGGTTTCAATCCGGACCCGAGTTGATAATGGTGCGGTACGCGAACAAGCGTATCAGGAAGTGGTGACAGGCACTCGAAACCCGGGAGCGAAAAGCGTCGATCGATGCCGAAGAGGATGAAGCCACGCGAAACGACGACGGCGCGTTGAAAACGCGCCGTCGAAGAGAGCTTTGTAAGGTGAAACCATTCAGCCGGCGACCTGAATGACCTTGATCTTCAGACCGCTTTGATTTTCGTTGGTCAGTTCAATCGGGTGCACGGTGTCGTTGATCCAGATCAACCGACCCTCATGCTCGATTCGCGCCGACAAGGCATAGCTGTGACCCGGTACAGGATAGCGGTCAAAGGCATAGCCCAGTTCAAACGGCAACGGCACCTGGTGGGTGATCGTTTTTTTGCAGGTGTCAATTTCAATCGCCAGTGCATCAGCCAGGCTGATGTCGCTCAAGGTGACGGTCAACTCGCAGCCTGTCGGCAGCGCGATGCGTGGCAGGTAATAAACTTCACCCTGAAGGCGTACTAGGGGTTCGCTGGACATCTCAATTTCCTTATTTGATAGGCACCATTCGTTGGTACACACCACACCCTAGCCCATACCCGCGCGCAGAAAACCCCCGTCTAAATATCCTGGTCAAATTGCCGAAAAGCCCTACGCGGCCCCCGATTCGTTTCCTGCATTTTGCTCTTCTTCATTGCTGTGCAGGGCGACCTGGCGAATGGACAGGCGTATCTCGGCAGGCAATACGCGCTTGGCTGCGCCTTCTGCCAATTCGCCCAGCATCGGGTGATAGCTCAGTTTGCCAGCACGGTCCTTGCGCAGCACGCGCAGGTCCAGCAAGGTCTGGATGAAGTGGCGGAACAGGCTCTTGTCGAAGAATTCCGGCGCATTGAGGCCATGCAGAATGGACAGGCGCTGGGCCATGACCGTGCACAGGTCTTCCAGCTCTTCGGGGTTCAGGGTGTTGGGGCCGCTGTTGAGCAACAAGGCAATAGCCATGTAGAAGCGCTGCAGGGTCTGCGCGATGGCCCGCGACAACAGCGTCAGCAACACAAATTCGCGGGAGCTGGGCTCCGGGCGCACATAGGCATCGTTTCTGAAACGCAGCAGGCCCTGTTCGACGAACGCCGCCAGCCATTGGTCGACGACCTCGTCCAGCTCGCTCAGCGGCCAGCGGATGAACAGTTCCGATTGCAGGTACGGGTACAACGCATGCGTGTAACGCAGGATCTGCTCGCGGCTCATGCGTGACGAGCTCTGGAAAAAGCTGGCCAGCAGCGAGGGCAGGGCAAAGATGTGCAGAACGTTGTTGCGGTAGTACGTCATCAGGACCGCATTCTGTTCGTTCAGGTACAGAATCTTGCCCAGCGCATCCTTTTGCTCGGCGAGCAGGTCCATGCCTTTGACGTGTTCGATCAGCGAGCGGCCGTTGCCTTCCGGCAATGTGGTGTGCGGCGAGTACGGCACGGCGCGCAGCAGGGTGAGGTACAGGTCAAGCACACGCTCCATGGCCTGATCATCCAGCGCCAGTTTTTGCGTCGACAGCAAGGTGATGGCCACCAGATTCATCGGGTTGACCGCTGCAGCTTCATTCAAATGCTGGGCCACACGCTCGCCAAGCCGGTGCGTGGTTTCACTCAGCCAGTCGGGGCGAAATTGCGGTGCCAGCTCCTGCTCGCGCCAGTCCGGTTGTTCGCCATCCAGAAACTCGGCCAGCCTGATGGGTTTACCGAAGTTTACCGAGACCTGGCCAAAGCGCTGTTTCAGCGCGCCTATGACTTTGAAAATATCGAAGATCGACTCTTTCTTCTTGGTCGCGCCGCGCAGCTCGCCCAGGTACGTACGGCCCTCCAGCACGCGCTCGTAACCGATGTACACGGGGATGAACACAATCGGCATTCGCGAGTTGCGCAAAAAACTGCGCAAGGTAATGGCGAGCATGCCGGTCTTCGGTTGCAGCATGCGCCCGGTGCGCGAGCGACCGCCTTCGACAAAGTACTCGACCGGAAACCCTTTGGTGAACAGCGTGTGCAGGTATTCAGTAAAAACAGCGGTGTACAGCGGGCTGCCCTTGAAGGTCCGACGCATGAAAAACGCGCCACCGCGCCGCAACAGGCTGCCGACTACCGGCATGTTCAGGTTGATGCCCGCAGCAATGTGCGGCGGCGTGAGGCCGTTGCGAAACAGCAGATATGACAGCAGCAGGTAGTCGATGTGGCTGCGATGGCACGGAACATAAATCACTTCATGCCCCGGCGCGATTTCCTGCACGCCTTCGATATGGCTGACCTTGATGCCGTCGTAGATCTTGTTCCAGAACCAGCTGAGCACCACTTCCATGAAGCGGATGACGGAGTAGGTGTAGTCCGAGGCGATCTCGTTGCCGTAACTCAGTGCGCGTTCCCGCGCCTTTTCCTGAGTGATGTTTTCCCGCTCGGCTTCTTCGATGATCGCCTGCTTGACCAGCGGCTCGTCCAGCAGACCTTTGACCACCGTGCGGCGGTGCGACACGTCCGGGCCGATCACGGCGCTTTTCAGGTTGCGAAAATGCGTACGCAGAAGGCGCTGGCTCATGCGCAGCGTCAGCTCATGGCCCTTGTTCTGGTCAACCAGCTCGCGCATGTGAATCGGTGCAGAAAACTGTACACGGGTCTTGCGGCCCAGAATCAGAATACTCACCAGGCGGCGCAAGCGACCGGTCACCGCCCAACTGTCGGCGAAGAGCAGCTTCCAGGCGCTGGACTCGTGATCGGGCGATTGGCCCCAGAACACACTGACCGGAATGATCTGCGCGTCTTCACCGGGGTTCTGGCTGACCGCAGCCACCAGACGTTCGAGTGTCGGCGGCGCGCCGCGCTTGTCCTGACGCCCCAGCCAGTCAGGTGCAGGCGTGAGGTAAAAGTACGCAGACGGCTCGATCAGGTTGCCGACCGCCACTGAAAGCACAGGCCTGGGCAGGCCGGCTTTGCGGCACTCGGTATCGATCACGGCCAGATCGCTGATCGACGGCGACTGCAGGGCATAAAAAACCGGCCGGCTGCGGTCGAGGTTGAGCGTGAAAGACGATTGATTGATGGTTTCCGAGCGAACCCAGAGGTACAACAATCGGCGCAGGGTGCCGAACACAAGACGACGGAACGGAGAACGGGTCATACGGCTTCTGCTGAGTGAGGAACGAGCGGTTGCCCGAGATGGGCGTCAGTGTGACGTATCCCGAGACGATCGGCAAAAGCCCTGACAGGCCTGCTCGAACGCCTGTTGAGGAGAGGAAGTCCGCAGGCCCCCCGCCACGAGCGCCTTCATTGCCGCGGCGGTACGCATTCGCACCGCTTGAGCGAAAAACCTTACGCGGTGTGCCAGGTGATCTCTTCTTCTCCGTCGGCACTGATGCGCATCCAGCGGTCAGCAGTTTCGTCGCTTTCTTCTTCGACCCAAGTGCCCGGTGCGCAGCGCACTTCGACGTTGAGCGCCGCGAAAGCTGCGCGGGCGCAGGCGATGTCGTCGTCCCACGGGGTCTGGTCGCTGTCCAGGTGCAAGCTGTTCCACTTGCCGACTGCTTTGGGCAGCCAGGTCACGGACACGTTGCCAGCCTGGCACTTCCAGGTCTGGCCCTTCTGGGTCCAGTCGCTGCACGTGCCCAGCGCGGCGCCCAGCCACTGGGCGATTGCCTTGTGGTCGACGTCTGCGTCTTTGAGGTAAATCTCGATATCGGGTTGGCGCATGGGTGCCTCTGTTGAATGCTTATTGCAGCACGAAGTAATCGTAGCGCATGGAAACGGTGACCTTGAAAGGTCCTGGTTGTTCGATGACCGCAGTGCGGCGTTCGGCACTGGCACGCCAGCCGTGCGGCGTCATGGCCAGCAGGTCGGCACGCGACTGACCGTCGATCAGCTTGAGCGTATAGCGCAGGGTTTCGCTGTGTTGCAACTGCATGCCTTCCGGCACCAGCGACAGATGCTTGTCGTCGGCATAATCGCGAACTTCATCGTAAAGACGCTGACGCAGCTCCATCAAGTGCTCGCTGGTCGGGCCGACCCGCATCAACCCGCCACCGGGCGTCAGCAGCCGTTTGGCTTCCTGCCAGTCCAGCGGGCTGAACACACTGGCGAGAAACTGACAGCTGGCATCCGGCAACGGGATGCGAGCCATGCTGGCAACCATCCAGGTCAGGTTCGGGTCACGCCGGCAGGCGCGTTTGACCGCCTCGCGGGAGATGTCCAGCGCGTAGCCATCGGCACGGGGCAGCGCTTGGGCAAGCTGCGCGGTGTAATAACCTTCGCCGCAGCCGATGTCCAGCCAGCGTGCCGGGGCGCGCTCGGCTGCCAGCTCCGCCAGCCGTCGGGCCACCGGGGCGTAGTGGCCGGCGTTGAGAAAGTCGCGGCGCGCTTCGACCATCGCCTGGTTGTCGCCGGGGTCACGGCTGTTCTTGTGCTGCACCGGCAACAGGTTCAGATAACCCTGGCGCGCACGGTCGAAACGGTGACCGGCAGGGCACACCACGCCGTTGTCAGCCGCACTGAGCGGCGCAGAGCAGATCGGGCAAGTCAGCATCAGGCGAGCAACTTGACCAGGGTCTGGTAGTAGATCTCGGTCAGCACGTCGAGGTCGCTGGCCAGAATGCGTTCGTTGACCTGGTGAATCGTCGCGTTGACCGGGCCCAGCTCAACCACCTGAGTGCCCAGGGTGGCGATGAAGCGGCCATCGGACGTCCCGCCGCTGGTCGAGGCTTTAGTGTCGCGACCGGTAACACTCTTGATGCTGGACGACACCGCGTCCAGCAGCGCGCCCGGCTCGGTCAGAAACGGCAGGCCGGACAATGCCCAGTCCACATGCCAGTCCAGTTCGTGCTTGTCGAGGATGGCGGCGACGCGTTGCTGCAAGCCTTCGACTGTCGATTCGGTCGAAAAACGGAAGTTGAAGACCGCCACCAGATCGCCGGGGATAACGTTGGTCGCGCCAGTGCCGGAGTTCAGGTTGGAGACCTGGAAGCTGGTCGGCGGGAAGAAATCATTGCCGTTGTCCCAATGCTCGGCGGCCAGTTCGGCCAGCGCAGGCGTGGCGAGGTGAATCGGGTTCTTCGCCAGATGCGGGTAAGCCACATGGCCCTGCTTGCCGCGCACTGTCAGCTTGGCACCCAGCGAGCCGCGACGGCCGTTTTTGACCACATCGCCCACCAGCGTGGTGCTGGAAGGCTCGCCGACGATGCACCAGTCCAGACGTTCATTGCGCGCGGCCAGGCGCTCAACAACGGCCTTGGTGCCGTGATGCGCCGGACCTTCTTCGTCGCTGGTGATCAGAAATGCCACCGAACCCTTGTGGTCCGGGTGGTCTGCCACGAAGCGCTCGGCTGCGACCAGCATTGCCGCCAGGCTGCCTTTCATATCTGCAGCGCCACGTCCGCAGAGCATGCCGTGCTCGTCGATCAGGGCATCGAACGGATCATTCTGCCAGTCCTGCACCGGTCCGGTCGGCACCACATCGGTGTGACCGGCGAAACACAGTACCGGCCCTTCGCGGGTGCCGTGAGTGGCCCAGAAATTATCGACGTCTTCGATGCGCATCGGCTCAAGCTTGAAGCCGGCATCGCCCAGGCGCTGCATCATCACCGTCTGGCAATCGGCATCGACCGGCGTGACCGATGGTCGGCGGATCAGGTCGCAGGCAAGTTGGAGGGTAGGCGAGAGGTCGGCGGGGGCCGTCATGTACAGAACTCCGGTAGCAAGACTTTGGGCGCGAAAAGGCGGATATCTTAAAGCAAAACGATGACCTGGGGCCGTCGTTTATCGTGCCCTGTGGATATGTCAGGTTGTGGAGCGTGAAGGGCGGTTTGCGAGAGCCGACAGTATTGCCATGATCATGGCGGCTACGTAAGGCAATGACTGGGCGAACATTATCGCCACCCAGAATCCAAGGTCCGGACCGATAGCCTCTTTTCGGAAGCACAGCGATACCGTCATGACCCACCAGACCACGGCCATGTACAGATCTTCCCGGACGTCCAGCAGGGCCTTGCCGAGCCCGCTGCCAGAGGTCTGCTTGGGAGTGCGAAAGAACGGCAATCCTGAGGTGAATGCCGATGAAAGCACGGCCTTGCCTACAACCGAGTACAGCGCCATGCTCGCAATTATGGCTGCGAAGGCGTCTTTGATGTCGGTGCTGGCCAATCGTTGATAAAGGCTGATCGCTTTGCAAACGCCCAGAACAAACATCAACAGTAATGAGGATGAAAATATCCACGGCACAGGTTCGAGTGTGTCGGGTTGAATGATCATTGCCATTGACCAGAGAAGCACAGCGATAGCCAGAAAGTAATTTATTCCCCCTGCAATCCAAGGCATCCAGCCGGCAATGAAGTGATAGCGCTGTATTGGCGTCAAGGCCTCGCACGTACCTGCGATCAGGCTTCCAGTATGTCGTTTGAGTATCTGGATGACACCGTAAGCCCAGCGATACCGTTGTTTCTTGAAGTCCATGAATGTATCCGGGATCAGTCCCTTGCCATAGCTGATGGCGACATAGCCGGTGGAAAAACCGTTCTCCAGTATCCGCAGTCCGAGCTCGGCATCTTCGCAGATGCTCCATTCTGCCCAGCGCAGTCGCTGCAACACCGAATTGCGAATCAGGGTCATGGTGCCGTGCTGAATGATTGCGTCGTGGTCGTTGCGGATGACCATGCCAATATTGAAAAAAACGCGATACTCGGCCTGGCAGCAACGTTTGAACAGGCTGTCGTCGCCATCACGGTAGTCTTGCGGTACTTGGATAACCGCTATATCCGGGCACGCAAAATAGGGGGCCATATGCTTGAGCCAATGCCGGTGCACGCAATAATCAGCATCGATCGCCGCTACTATTTCGGCATCCTTGGCGGTGTAGTCCAGCAGGTAGTTCAGTGCGCCCGACTTGAACCCGCTAAGTGGATTGACATGAAAGAACCGGAAGCGAGGTCCCAGTTGCCTGCAGTACTGCTCAATGGGCTCCCAGACTTCCGGGTCTTGAGTGTTGTTGTCGATGATCAGAACCTCAAAGTTCGGATAGTCCAGGCGTTGTAATGCGTCGAGCGTCAGCTTCACCATGTCGGGAGGTTCGTTGTAGCACGGTACGTGTATGGACACTTTGGGTAACGGCCCCGGGTAAGCTCTTAACGGAGGAAAAGATCGCGGTTTCTCCGGTCCCCAGCATGATTCGAGGAACTCGTAACCCTGTATCCCCGTGCCGATCAGTAAGCTGGTCACCCACACCAAGGCGATGGGCAAAGCCACCCACATCGATAAGGGCTGTGCGTAACTTATGCCAACGCCTACCAATAATGTGTACAACGCAGCAAAAATCAATACGGTTGTTCGCCAGTTGTCGGGCTGCCAATCGGCGACCAATCTCGGAACTTCTGATCGCCAGCTGGCCCGTATTTTCACTGGGCCTTGCAGTGGTAACTTTATCTTTCGCTGGGCATCGAACAGGCCCCAGTGAGGCCCCGGCAACCCTTCCTCAGTTTTCCATTGTTGATCAAATGCCTCTCTGACAAAGTAGTCGAGGCCACTCTGGTTCAACAGCGCGAGCTGGCTGCGCAGGTAAATTGACTGTTCGGCGACGTAGGCGGTGGTGCGTCTTCTGAAGTTGCCTTTGTCTGGCCAGCCAATCTCGGAAAGTATCAGCGGTTTTTCGGGAAACATCAGCCTCAATTCGTTCGCCCGTGCGAGAACTGCAGAGCCTGCCTGGGTGACTGGAACGAACTCCCTGAATGGCAAGACATGCGCCGCGATGAAGTCTGCGTGATCAGCCAGTTCCGGCGTATCGTGCCACTGTTGCCATCCCTCTGAGGTTGAAATCGGAACGTTGACACTTTGTCGTGCCGTTTGCATGTAATCGATCAGTTGGCTGACGGTGACGTCATTGCGCAGTAATGTTTCATTTCCGATGATCAGACGCCGGACGCTGGGATACTGATTGGCAAGCTTCACGCCCTCGATCAGTTCCCGATCATTGCGTTTTTCGTCCCAGCCTATCCATATGCCGAGTGTGACACTCATGCCGAGTTCTTCGGCTATTTCGGGAATACAGGCCAGCGTCTGCTCGACCGAGTAGGTTCTTACATGTCGAGTCAACGGGCGGATCAGCAGCAAGTCTTCTTTGATTTGCTCGCGGGTCGGATAGATGTGCTTGTAGGGACTTTGTCCGGGACGAAAGGGGTTATAGGCAAGGCCCGAGATGCTGTCAGGCCAGTCCGGGACTTTGGTCACGACGGATTTGAATGAGTTGACCGGCCAGATTGGAGCGTCTGATATTTTTTTATTCATGTCTAAACTGTGCTCCATGCGGTATATCGACATCGCGACTTCCTGTCGCGTCTATTAACCCTAGCGGCATCGAGGTACCAGGTGTGGTCGGCACTTAGACTCTTTTCTGCGTTTTCGCTGCTAAACAAAGGTTTTTTGCACCCTCAGCGCTGATCGCGACCGGGTAACAAGCCGGGTGTCCTAACCCTCGACAACCCCCTATAATGCGCGCCGGTTTTCGGGGTATTGATCATGAGCACAGACGATCCACGTTTCGCAGGCATCGCCCGTTTATACGGCATTGAGGGGCTGGCACGCCTGCGCGCGGCTCATGTAGCGATCGTTGGCATCGGCGGCGTGGGCTCGTGGGCGGCGGAAGCCATGGCGCGCAGTGGCGTTGGCGAGATTTCGCTGTTCGACATGGACGACGTCTGTGTCAGCAACAGCAACCGCCAGCTACACGCGCTGGACACGACCGTGGGGCGGCCCAAGGTCGAGGTGATGGCCGAGCGCATCCGGGCGATCAACCCTGATTGCGTCGTGCATGCGGTGTCTGATTTCGTGACGCGCGACACGATGGCCGAGTGCATTACCCCGGACATGGACTTTGTGATCGACTGCATCGACAGCGTCAATGCCAAGGCTGCGCTGATCTCCTGGTGCAAACGACGCAAGATTCAAATGGTCACTACCGGCGGGGCGGGCGGGCAGATCGACCCGACGCTGATCCAGATCGCTGACCTGAACCGCACGTTCAATGACCCGCTGGCTTCCAAGGTGCGTTCCACCTTGCGTCGCGATTACGGCTTTTCACGCACCCCGAACCGCCATTACAGCGTGCCTTGCGTGTTTTCCACCGAGCAACTGCGCTATCCCAAGCCTGACGGCAGCATTTGTCTGGAAAAGAAGTTCATTGGTGATGGCGTCAAGCTGGACTGTGCCGGTGGCTTTGGTGCTGTGATGATGGTGACCGCCACCTTCGGCATGATCGCCGCCACTCGCGCCGTCGACAAACTGGTTGCCGGCACACGGCGGCCGTCCGAACGTGCAAAACCGGCGGCTGTGACGGCCAATCAGGCTTGAGTCAATTCACGCATCTTCTGCAGCACGGCATTCAGGCCGTTGCTGCGCGAAGGTGAAAGCTGGCGTCCGAGGCCCAGTTGATTGAACCAGTCAGGCAAGTCCACGGCTTGCACCTCCTGGGCTGACAGCCCGTTGACGCGCGCGAGCAGCAGCGCCACCAGCCCGCGAATCAGCCTTGCGTCGCTGCTGGCACGAAAGCGCCAGCCATCGGTGCCGACCTCGCCAGTCAGCCAGACCTTGCTTTCGCAGCCGTGAACCAGATGCTCGTCGGATTTCTCGGCGTCGCCCAGGGGCGGCAGACGATCACCCCATTGCATGAGCAGGCGCGCGCGCTGTTCCCAACTCTGCGCTTGCACGAAGGTTTCCAGAGCGGTTTGGGCCTGCGCAGGAAGACTCATCGAAGCAGCTCCAGCGCCTGATCCAGTGCGCTGAAGAACCGCAGCAGGTCATCCGAATCGTTGTACAGCGCCAACGAAACCCGAATTGCGCCAGGCAAGCCAAGCGTCTTGAGCAGCGGCATCGCGCAATGATGACCGGCACGCACAGCGACGCCCTGTTCGGTCAGTAAATGCGCAAGATCGGCATTGTGCACGCCGTCCACGACAAAGCTGACCAATGCCAGGTCTGGTGCGCCCAGCACTTGTATGCCATCGCGCTGTTGCAAGCCTTCCAGCAGGCGGCGGTGCAGCCTGGCTTCGTGTTCAGCAACCGCCTGATGGTCGAGGCTGTCCAGATAGTCCAGCGTGGCGCCGAGGCCGATCACGCTGGCGATGGGCGGCGTGCCCGCCTCGAAGCCCAGCGGTGCAGGACGAAATTTCGCGTGCTGATAGTCGGCAGTCAGCACCATTTCGCCGCCGAACTGCCAGTGCGTCAGGCTTGGCAGTGCGTCGTTGCGCCCGTACAGCACGCCGAGTCCTTCCGGGCCATAAAGCTTGTGGCTGGAAAATACATAGAAGTCGCAGCCCAATGCCTGAACGTCGTGGCGACCGTGCACCACGCCTTGCGAACCGTCGACCACCGTCAGTGCACCTTGTGCCTTAGCCAGGGCGATCAGGCGCGCCAGCGGTTGCCAGGTGCCGAGCACGTTGGAAAGCTGGCTGACCGCCAGCAGGCGCGTGCGTGGTCCGATCAGGCTGGTCGCAGCGTCCAGGTCGATCACGCCGTCGCGATCAAGCGGCAGAATCACCAGTTTCAGGTCGCGGCGCTGAGCCAGTTGCTGCCATGGCAACAGGTTGGCGTGGTGTTCCAGGGCACTGAGGGCGATCTCGTCGCCCGCAGTAAATTCATGCTCCAGCCCGTAGGCGAGCAGGTTAAGCGCAGAAGTGGCACCGTGGGTGAAGATGATCTGCCCGCTTTCGCCGGCATTCAGCCAGTGGGCGGCTTTGAGGCGGCTGGCCTCGAACGCCTGGGTAGCGTGCGCGCCGGGCAAATGCTGGGCGCGATGCACATTGGCGGCACCGTTGGTGTAGTAATGAGTCAGGGCATCAATCAGCGCCTGCGGTTTTTGCGTGGTGGCGGCGTTGTCCAGATACGTCTGGCCTTGCCGTTGCAGTGCGGCGATGGCCGGAAAATCGGCGCGCCAAGGAGAGAGGAGGGGCATTGTTCGTCCAGACTGTGGGGGCGGACTCAATGCTGGATAGCGTTGAGTCCGCGCACAGCATCAGTTATGAGCGTGCAGTGCTTCGTTCAGCTCAATGGCCGACTTGTGGGTTTTGCATTCCACGGCGCCGGTCTGCGAGTTGCGACGGAACAGCAGATCGTTTTGACCCGCCAGCTCGCGGGCCTTGACGATCTTGACCAGCGCGTTGTTTTCATCGAGCAGCGCAACCTTGGTGCCTGCGGTCACGTACAGGCCCGATTCAACGGTGTTGCGATCGCCCAACGGGATGCCGATACCGGCGTTGGCACCGATCAGGCAGCCTTCGCCGACCTTGATGATGATGTTGCCACCACCGGACAACGTACCCATGGTCGAGCAACCGCCGCCCAGGTCCGAACCCTTGCCGACGAATACGCCTGCGGAAACGCGGCCTTCGATCATGCCCGGGCCTTCGGTGCCGCCATTGAAGTTGACGAAGCCTTCGTGCATCACGGTGGTGCCTTCGCCGATGTAGGCGCCCAGGCGCACCCGAGCGCTGTCGGCGATACGCACGCCACTTGGCACGACGTAGTCGGTCATTTTCGGGAATTTATCGACCGAGAACACTTCCAGCAGCTCGCCCTTGAGGCGTGCTTCAAGTTGGCGTTCGGCCAGTTCGGCCAGATCGACCGCGCCCTGACTGGTCCAGGCAACGTTAGGCAGCAGCGGGAAGATACCCGCCAGATTCAGGCCGTGCGGCTTGACCAGGCGATGCGACAGCAGGTGCAGCTTGAGGTATGCCTCGGGGGTCGACGTCAGCGTTGCGTCTTCAGCCAGCAGCGTTGCAACCAGTGGCTTCTGGCTTTCAGCCAGACGAGTCAGCAGTGCAGCCTGGGTCGCGTCTACCGGTTTTACCGCTTCGGCCAGCTTGTAAGCCATATCGACGTTGAAGGTGATCGCCTTGTTGCCGTCTGTGTAACCCAGAACAGGTGCGATGGCCGCGACCAGCGCTGCCGACGGGTTGATCAATGGCTGGGCGTAGAACACTTCCAGCCACGCGCCTTGACGATTTTGAGTGCCGACGCCGAAGGCCAGGCTGAACAGAGTAGTGGACATGCAAATACCTCTTAACTTTATCAAGGGGCTTTCAGTAGCGCTTGGGCTTACTGTAAAGCCGCTGCATACAGGTCAGGTTTGAAGCCGATCAGGGTTTTATTGCCCAGATCAAGCACCGGGCGCTTGATCATGGACGGCTGCGCGAGCATCAGTTCGATGGCTTTCGCCTGGTCGAGATCGGCCTTTTGTCCGTCATCGAGCTTGCGAAACGTGGTGCCGGCGCGGTTCAGTACGACCTGCCATCCATGTTCATCGCACCATTGCGACAGGTGTTCGCGATCAATGGCCTGTGTCTTGTAATCATGAAATTCGTAGCTCACGGAATGCTCGTCAAGCCAGGTACGGGCCTTTTTCATCGTGTCGCAGGCTTTGATGCCAAACAGAGTGTAAGTCATTGTTTTAGGGTGGGGTGGCTGATCTTGCTCGATACTCCCCACTGCTTCTCCTTGCAATTTAGCCGCACATTATGCCACGTCATTCAACTCGACGCTGCGCCGCGTAGATCTGGCGACTGAATGAGGATAGGTAACATCAATGACTATCATTAAGAAAATTTCACCGTCATCAGCTTGAGTGATAAGCCGCGCCGGATAATGATGACGTTCAACTTTAATACTGGGTCGCGTTATGTCTGAACAAGATAAGAAGCGTCAGGAGGCACTTGTCCGGCAGCGCTATTACAGGGAACGTCAGCGTGCCGAGGGCTTCAAACAGAGCACCATCTGGATTCACGCCCAGGCCGAGGCAGAGGGCAGGCTGGCGGCGCGCGAAGGCAAACCGCTGATGCCCATGCAGTCCCACGACCCTGTGAGCTGGGCGGTTGGGTGGGTGGCAGAAAGGATGCGAACCCGCCAGTAACCTGGAGTTACAGAAGCTGTCGCGCCACACTTCACTGATGGAAGTACGTGGCGCTCCATTGCTTGCCGGCTGTGGATGCCAGCCTCGCAGGCTTTTTTATGGCGTGTCGAATTTCGAATTGGCGCGATCCGGGTAGATAGCGCTCATCACTTCGATGTCTTTGGGGCTGAGCGTCTTGCCGACGTTGATGATCTCGAAGTCGCCCAGGGTCAGGCCGTTGGGGATATCGAAATGCATGACGGAGTCGCGGTCGTAAGCGGAATAGTGAAAGTCCGCGGCTTCGTACCTGTCGAAAAAGTTGGTATTGATCTCTTCGTCACTCAACCCGGTTTGCAAAAGCAATGGGCGCAAAAGCGGCTCGTTCCAGGGAATATTCGCCTGGGGATGCTGATGCTCGTGGACAGCGCCCAGAGCGTGCCCGAATTCATGGAGCACAATGCGTGTCAATTCTGGCAGGGGGCTTAGCTCTGCCGTGTACAGCTCCTTGACGTTGAATTCCATGGTGGGCTCGTTTTGCCCGGCCAGCAGGGCGTCTGTCCCTATGGCGCTCCAGTTCAGATGTTCATTGAAGCCGATTCGGATATCGCTCGTTCCGTCTGTGACGAACTCGAATTTCAGGTTTATATGAGGCAGCCATTTTTTTGCAGCTTCGACGATAGGGGCTGTCAGGATGGCTGGCGGATTTTTCTGAAAGAGAATTTTCAGGGTTCGCCCGCGTGCCCAGTATTTGGTGAACGAAACCAGGAGTCGGGCCAGATGCTTTGAGTCGTCGGTGTCGTAGCCCGTTTCTGATTCGTAGGTCGGGGTGATTGCTGCATTGGCCAGCGTTTCGCCAATGGCGGCTTCGTACGATGCCTGATGATTCTCTGCGCTGCGCATGGCGCAGGATGCAGGCAGCTTTATGCTCTGGAGGGCGGATTGTGCGGACATATGATTGACCTTCATGGTGGTTCGCCTCCTGTCAGGAAGCGTGATAAATGAAGGTTGAAGGTACTGTCAGGCAGGGCGTAGCAGGTGGTAACTAATTACTCCGCCGCACATTGTTACCCCGCCGCACATTGCATGCGGCGAGGCGAGTGTTTTACTTGAGCACGAATGCGCGGATGCGTTCGGCAGCCTCGATACACTCGGCCAGCGGCGCTACCAGCGCCAGACGCACTCGGCCAGCGCCCGGGTTGACGCCGTCCACTTCCCGCGAAAGGTACGAGCCCGGCACTGCGGTGACATGCTGATCGACGAACAGGTCGCGACAGAATGCAGCGTCATCGGTGCCGACATTCGGCCACAGGTAGAAGCCTCCGTCCGGGCGTTGTACATCCAGCACCGGGGCGAGGATGTCGAGCACGGCATCGAATTTCTCGCGATACAGGTCACGATTGGCGCGAACATGCTCTTCGTCATTCCAGGCGGCGATGCTGGCCAGTTGGGTTTGCACCGGCATTGCGCAGCCGTGGTAAGTGCGATACAGCAGGAAGGCCTTGAGGATCTCTGCGTCGCCCGCCACAAACCCCGAACGCAGGCCCGGCAGGTTGGAGCGCTTGGACAGGCTGTGGAACACCACGCAGCGCTTGAAGTCCTGGCGACCCAGTTCGACGCAGGCGCTGAGCAGGCCCGGCGGCGGGGTCTGTTCGTCGAAGTACAGTTCGCTGTAGCACTCGTCTGCGGCAATGACGAAGTCGTGTTCGTCAGCCAGCGCGATGAGTTTTTTCAGGGTTTCAACCGGGATCAGCGCGCCGGTCGGGTTGCCCGGCGAGCACAGAAACAGGATCTGGCAGCGCTTCCAGATGTCCGCGTCGACTGCATCGAAATCAGGGTTGAAGCCATTGTCGCTCAGGCATGGCAGATAGTGCGGTTGAGCACCTGCCAGAAAAGCCGCGCCTTCGTAGATCTGATAGAACGGGTTCGGGCTGACCACTAGGCCGTCATCGCTACGATTGACGACTGTCTGGGTAAAGGCGAACAGGGCTTCGCGTGTCCCGTTGACCGGTAATACGTTGCGCGCCGGATCGATCCAGCCCTGCGGCACGCCGAATCGACGGTTGCACCAGCCGGCAATGGCCTCGCGCAGCGCGGGTATGCCCAGTGTGGTGGGGTAAACCGCCATCTGATCAAGGTTGTCTGCCAGAGCCTTGGCAACGAAATCGGGTGAGCGATGCTTCGGCTCGCCAATGGACAGCGCCACCGGGCGTTTTTCGGGGTTGGGCGTTACGCTTCCCAGCAAAGCGCGCAGCTTCTCGAAAGGGTAGGGCTGAAGCAGTTGCATGGCGTTATTCATGGAACGTGTTCCTCAATGAGCTGCGTTGAGTCGATTCGGTTGGCCTGGGGTCTGCTCCCGTTTCATCGCGGCTCGCGATGAAACGGGAGCAGACCCCAGTGTTCATATGCTGATCCGCAGGTCGCCGCCGGGCTCTGAGTTGACGCTCAGTTGCTTGACGATGGCCTCCTGCAGCTGGCTGCACAATTGCGGATCGGACAGCGGCTGATTGTTGGCGTCGGTGATGAAGAAAACGTCTTCCACACGTTCGCCCAGGGTTGCAATCTTGGCGTTCTGCAATGACAGGTCGAACTCCAGGAAAATCTTGCCAATGCGTGCCAGCAGGCCCGGCCGGTCGGGTGCCAGCAGTTCGAGCACCGTTACCGGGCGCTGGGCGTCGTTGTGAATGGTGACCTGCGGAGCGAAGGCAAAGTGCTTGAGCTGGCGGGGCACGCGACGCTTGATGATCGTCGGGTAATCGTCCGGGTTGCGCAGCGCTTCGGTCAGGCCGTCGCGGATGTCCTGAATGCGTTCCGGATTGTTGCCGATCGAGCCGCCCTCGTGATCCAGTACGATGTAGGTGTCGAGTGTGAACTGGCTGCTGGACGTGATGATGCGCGCGTCATGAATGTTCAGGTTCAGTTGGTCCATCGCGGCCACGGTCACGGCGAAGAAGTCGTGCTGGTCCGGCGCATAGATGAATATCTGGGTGCCGCCCTCGAATTCACGCTGCGTGGTTTCCTTGATCAGCACCAGCGGGCCGCCATCGGCAGGCTGCTGCAGGATCGCGTCACTGTGCCAGGCCACATCGCCGGCGGTGTGGCGCAGAAAGTAGTCATCGCCCAACGCTGACCAGAGTTGCTCGACGTCATCAGGGTCGGTACCGCTGCGCACCAGAATGTCCAGCGCGGCAGTCTGGGTACGGCGAATCTGCTCTTCACGGTCAACCGGGTTTTCGAGGCCGCGACGCAAGGCGCGCTTGGTCTCGGTGTACAACTGGCGCAACAGGCTGGCGCGCCATGAATTCCAGAGGGTCGGGTTGGTCGCGTTGATGTCGGCGACGGTCAGCACATACAGGTAGTCCAGATGTACTTCATCGCCCACGAACTGGGCGAAATCGTGGATGACCTGCGGATCGGAAAGGTCCTTGCGCTGCGCGGTCGTGGACATCACCAGGTGGTTGCTCACCAGCCAGACGATAAGCCGGTTGTCCCAGGCTGGCAGGTGATGGCGCGTGCCAAAGGCCTGTGCGTCGACGGCACCAAGCTCCGAGTGGTCGCCGCCACGGCCCTTGCCGATGTCGTGGTACAGCCCGGCCAGATAGATTAATTCCGGTTTCGGCAGGCGGGCCATGATTTTGCTGGCCAGTGGGAATTTCTCGGAGACCTCGGTGTACTGCAGCTTGCGCAGGTGCTTGATGAGATTCAGCGTGTGCGCATCGACGGTATAGATGTGGAACAGGTCATGCTGCATCTGCCCGACGATGTGGCCGAACTCCGGCAGGTACAGGCCGAGAATGCCATAGCGGTTCATGCGGCGCAGGTTGCGATGGATACCGATTTCGCACTTGAACAGCTCGATGAACAGGCTGGTGTTGCGAATATCGTTGCGAAAGTCATCGTTGATCAGGTGCCGGTGCTCACGCAGCAGCCGAATCGTGTCGGCACGCACGCCCTTTATCTCCGGGTGCTGGGCCATCAGCACGAAGATCTCGAGCATGGCGAACGGCGTGCGCCTGAAGACGTTCGGGTTCGTTGCTTCTATATAGCCGTCGTGCAACTGGAAGCGCGAGTTGATCGGCTGGGGGGTGCCGTCGTCGTCGGAGAGAATCACTTCTTCAAAATGCTGAATGATCAGATCGCTCAGCTCCGCGATGCTCATGACCACGCGGTAGTACTTCTGCATGAAGCGCTCGATGGCCAGTTTGGCATCGTTGTCTTCATAGCCCAGCAGCCCGGCGATGCGAACCTGATAATCGAACAACAACCGGTCTTCGGATCGTCCGGCCAGCATGTGCAGGGCGTAGCGCACTTTCCAGAGAAACTCCTGAGAGGAGGCCAGCAGTGCGTTTTCGCTGCCCAGCAGAAAGCCTTCGCCTGCCAGCGCGTGCAGGTTGAGGGTGCCGTACTGGCGCCGCGCCACCCAGAGAATGGTCTGAATATCGCGCAGGCCACCGGGCGAGCCTTTGACGTTGGGTTCGAGGTTGTACTCGGTGTCGTTGTACTTGTGGTGACGCTTTTTCTGCTCTGCGTGCTTGGCCAGGAAAAATTCCTTGCTCGGCCACATGTGCTGCGTGCTGGTGACTTCCAGCATGCGCTGACGCAGATGCTCGGGGCCGGCGATGGTGCGGCTTTCCATCAGGTTGGTGATCACCGTCAGATCGGCTCGGCCTTCCTGCGCGCACTCATCGACGGAGCGTACGCTTTGTCCCACTTCCAGGCCTATATCCCACAGCAGCGTCAGAAAACGCTCGATAGGTTCGCGGAAAACTTCGTGATCATCGCTTTCCAGCAAAATCAGCAGGTCGATGTCCGAGTACGGGTGCAGCTCGCCGCGACCGTAGCCGCCGACTGCCAGCAGGGCGATGTCGGCGTCTTCGCTCCATTCGAACTGATCCCAGGCCTGTTGCAGGATGTTGTCCACGAACCAGGCACGATCCTCGATCAGGCGGCGGATATCACGGCCCGACCTGAACCGGTTATCGAGGACGTCTCTTGCTCTGCGGATCGCTTTCTTGAACGCAGCGATGGGGCTGGCCTTCAAGGCCAGTTCGGCCTGAAACTGGCCGCGATCGAACAGGTCTGGATCTACTTGCGGCATGGAACGGCATTCCTCGTGTCGAGCTGTGCGAGAGTGATATCGAGCGTTCGGCCACGCAGGCTGGGGTCAGGGAGCCTTTTGTGCAATGGTATCGTCGCTGCGTAAAGTGAAGATTTCGTAACCGTCGGCCGTCACCAGCAGCGTGTGTTCCCACTGCGCCGAGAGCTTGCGGTCCTTGGTGATCGCGGTCCAGCCGTCACCCAGGATCTTGGTTTCCGCGCGGCCTTGGTTGATCATCGGCTCGATGGTGAAGGTCATGCCTTCCTTGAGCTGAAGGCCGGTGCCCGCCTCGCCGAAATGCATGACTTGCGGCTCTTCGTGAAACACTTTGCCGATGCCGTGCCCGCAGAACTCGCGAACCACAGAGAAACCATTCTTTTCAGCGTGTTTCTGAATGACCGCACCGATGTCGCCCAGATGGGTGCCGGGTTTGACGATCTCGATGGCCTTGTACAGGCATTCCTGGGTCACTTTCGACAGGCGTTCGGCCCACACCGGGACGGTGCCGACGTGAAACATTTTGCTGGTGTCGCCGTGGTAACCGTCCTTGATGACTGTGACGTCAATGTTCAGCGAGTCACCGTCCTTGAGCTTCCTGTCGCCGGGGATGCCGTGGCAGACCACCTGATTGATCGAGGTGCAGATCGACTTGGGAAAGCCTTTGTAGTTCAGCGGAGCCGGGATCGCCTGCTGCTCGTTGACGATGTAGTCGTGGCAGATGCGGTCCAGCTCTTCGGTTGTGACGCCCGGCTTGACATGGGGGGCGATCATTTCCAGAACTTCGGCGGCCAGACGGCCGGCGATGCGCATCTTTTCAATGTCTTCCGGGGTTTTGAGGGTGATGGTCATACTGGATCTCTCGACGTGTCCGGCACGCGGCTGGTGCGCAAAAGCGCGATTCTATCAGACCGCCTGCGCCGGGTGATCATCGCGTCCTTCTATAGGCAATCGATGCCCCTCTAAAAGCGCGACAAAACAAGAACTTGATGGGAGTTCCGTTCTCTTCCCTTTTGTGATATAAAATGCGCCGCTTTCCAAGGTCCGTCCTTGAAGCACAAACCCACACACGTGTCGACACGATGACCTGGGTGCCCTTGGCAGATGCCACTGGTTGGTCATTGGGATACGTGGAGGCCTAACCCGACTTATCAAGGAACTATCATGTCCCAAGTCAATATGCGCGATATGCTGAAGGCCGGTGTGCACTTCGGTCACCAAACCCGTTACTGGAACCCGAAAATGGGTAAATACATTTTCGGCGCGCGTAACAAGATTCACATCATCAACCTTGAAAAAACCCTGCCTATGTTCAACGAAGCTCTGACTTTCGTTGAGCGCTTGGCGTCGGGCAAAAACAAGATTCTGTTCGTCGGCACCAAGCGTTCCGCTGGCAAGATCGTTGCTGAAGAAGCAGCACGTTGCGGTTCGCCGTACGTCGATCATCGCTGGTTGGGCGGCATGCTGACCAACTTCAAGACCATCCGTCAGTCGATCAAACGTCTGCGCGAGCTGGAAGTACAAGCTGAAGACGGTACTTTCGCCAAGCTGACCAAGAAAGAAGCCCTGATGCGCACCCGTGATCTGGAAAAACTGGATCGCAGCCTGGGTGGTATCAAGGACATGGGCGGTCTGCCAGACGCACTGTTCGTTATTGACGTTGATCACGAGCGCATCGCGATCACCGAAGCCAACAAGCTGGGCATCCCGGTTATCGGCGTTGTCGATACCAACAGCAGCCCGGAAGGCGTTGACTACATCATCCCGGGCAACGATGACGCAATCCGCGCCATCCAGCTGTACATGGGCTCGATGGCTGACGCTGTTATCCGTGGTCGTAACAATGTTGCTGGCGGCACCGACGTATTCGTCGAAGAAGCTCCAGCTGCAGCTGCTGTAGAAGGCTGAGTACAAACGCCTGGCGTTTACTCAGTACGCGAAAAGGGGGCTTAGCCCCCTTTTTGCCACCTAGGAAATGATTTGTCGGTCTGTAGCCATGACCTTGCTGTCATGTGTTGCTGCCACCCTGATTTTTCCAGAATTGCACGCCCGGCGAGCCGGGTGGAATGGTTGAAGACCTATCCAAGAGGATTTTGAAATGGCAGAGATTACTGCAGCGTTGGTCAAAGAACTGCGCGAGCGTACCGGCGAAGGCATGATGGATTGCAAAAAGGCCTTGACCAAGGCTGGCGGCGACATCGAAAAAGCAATCGACGACATGCGTGCTTCCGGCGCGATCAAGGCCGCTAAAAAAGCAGGCAACGTTGCTGCTGAAGGCGCGATCGCCATCAAGGACGACGGCAAAGCTGCTGTCATCATCGAAGTCAACTCGCAGACCGACTTCCTGGCCCTGCAGGACGATTTCAAGAATTTCGTTGCTGCAAGCGTCGAAAAAGCTTTCGCTGACAAGCTGACTGATGTGGCTCCGTTGATCGAAGCTCAGGAAACTGCACGTCTGGTACTGGTCGGCAAGGTTGGCGAAAACGTCAACATTCGTCGCCTGAAGCGCATCGAGGGTGATGTTGTCGGCAGCTACCTGCATGGCAACAAGATCGGTGTGGTTGTTACCCTCAAAGGCGGCAACGTCGAGCTGGCTAAAGATATCGCCATGCACGTCGCGGCAAGCAACCCTGAGTTCCTGTTCCCTTCGGAAGTTTCGGCCGAAGCGATCGAGCGCGAGAAGAGTGTCTTCCTGCAACTGAACGAAGACAAGATCAAAGGCAAGCCAGCTGAAATCGTCGAGAAGATGGTTGGCGGCCGTATCACCAAGTTCCTGGCTGAAGCCAGCCTTGTCGAGCAAGCGTTCGTCAAGAACCCGGAAATCAAGGTCGGTGATCTGGCCAAGAAAGCCGGCGCTGAAATCGTTTCTTTCACCTACTTCAAAGTAGGCGAAGGCATCGAGAAGCCAGTTGACAACTTCGCTGACGAAGTTGCTGCTCAACTGGCTGCTGCCAAGCAGTAAGACGGTTTTTCAACTGTCGCCCCGAAGAGGCTGCCCGCTCACGCGTGCGGCCTCTTTGTCGAAAGAGAAAGGGAAATTTTCCCTGGAGATTGGGCTCACAAGGCTGCATTCTCCCGACGCTCGTCGAGCGTCAAGCTAAAGTAAGCGCAGGCTTGAGATAGCCAGCACAGATTTTTTTCAGAAAACGCCGCAGGAGAGATTCGCAATGGCTCAGCAGGGCAGTGGTTATCAGGCTCGCTATAAACGCATTCTACTCAAGCTCAGCGGTGAGGCCCTGATGGGCTCGGAAGAGTTCGGCATTGATCCCAAGGTGCTGGACCGCATGGCGCTGGAAGTCGGCCAACTGGTCGGTATCGGTGTTCAGGTCGGTCTGGTCATCGGCGGCGGTAACCTGTTCCGTGGTGCGGCACTGAGTGCTGCGGGCATGGATCGGGTAACGGGCGATCACATGGGCATGCTGGCCACTGTGATGAACGCCCTGGCAATGCGCGATGCGCTGGAGCGCGCTAATATCACCGCTATCGTGATGTCGGCCATTTCGATGCTGGGTGTGACGGATCATTATGATCGTCGCAAGGCCATGCGCCACCTCAGTGCCAAAGAAGTGGTGATCTTTGCTGCCGGTACTGGCAACCCGTTTTTCACCACCGATTCGGCTGCCTGCCTGCGCGCGATTGAAATCGACGCCGATGTCGTGCTCAAGGCCACCAAGGTAGATGGTGTGTATACCGCAGATCCGTTCAAGGACCCGAATGCCGAGAAGTTCGATCATCTGACGTACGATGAAGTGCTGGATCGCAAGCTGGGTGTGATGGATCTGACTGCAATCTGCCTGTGTCGCGATCACAAGATGCCATTGCGCGTCTTCAACATGAACAAGCCGGGTGCCCTTCTGAATATCGTCCATGGCGGCGCTGAAGGAACCCTGATCGAGGAAGCCCAACAATGATCAACGAAATCAAGAAAGACGCTCAGACGCGCATGCAGAAGAGCCTCGAGTCGCTGACTCACGCGTTCACCCGCATCCGTACCGGCAAGGCTCACCCAAGCATTCTGGGTGGCGTCATGGTCCCTTACTACGGTGCCGACACCCCGCTGAGCCAGGTTGCCAACGTGACCGTCAAGGACTCGCGCACCCTTCAGGTTGTGGCCTTCGAGCGCAATATGCTCGCGGCGGTCGACAAGGCTATCCAGAGCTCCGGTCTGGGCTTCAACCCCACCAACCTGGGTGAGCTGCTGTTGATCTCCATGCCTGCGCTGACCGAGGAAACCCGCAAGGGCTTCACCAAGCAGGCGCGTGATGCTGCCGAAGACGCCCGTGTTGCCGTACGTAACATTCGTCGTGACGCGTTGAGTCAGTTGAAAGACCTCGTCAAGGACAAGGAAATCAGCGAAGACGAAGAGCGCCGTGCTGCCGACGACGTGCAGAAGCTGACCGACAAATTCGTGGCGGATATCGAAGTTGCGGTCAAGCAGAAAGAAGCTGATCTGATGGCTGTTTAAGGTTTCGGACGCTTTCATGGAAAAAATAAAATCGGCCGGACCGTCCTCGGTACCGCGCCACGTCGCGATTATCATGGATGGCAATAATCGCTGGGCCAGAAAACGCCTGTTACCGGGTGTGGCTGGCCACAAGGCGGGTGTCGACGCTGTGCGGGCTGTTATCGAGGTCTGCGCCGAAGCCAAGGTTGAAGTGCTGACATTGTTCGCGTTCTCCAGCGAGAACTGGCAGCGCCCGGCCGAAGAGGTTGGTGCGTTGATGGAGCTTTTTTTCACGGCATTGCGCCGTGAAACCAAGCGCCTGAACGAGAACGACATCAGCCTGCGGATTATCGGTGACCGTTCGCGCTTTCACCCTGAGCTTCAGGCTGCGATGCGTGAAGCGGAAGTGCGGACGTCCGGCAACAGCCGCTTTGTGCTACAGATCGCTGCCAACTACGGCGGGCAGTGGGACATCGCGCAAGCGGCCCAGCGGCTGGCGCGCGAGGTTCAGGCAGGGCATCTGCAGCCGGAGGACATCACTCCCCAGTTGCTGCAGACCTGTCTGGCAACGGGCGATCTGCCGTTGCCTGACCTATGCATTCGCACCGGTGGCGAGCACCGCATCAGCAATTTTCTGCTTTGGCAGCTGGCTTACGCCGAGCTGTACTTCTCCGACCTGTTCTGGCCGGACTTCAAACACGATGCCATGCGCGCCGCGCTGGCAGATTTCGCTTCTCGCCAACGTCGCTTCGGTAAGACCAGCGAACAGGTAGAAGCTGGAGCCCGGGCTTAATGCTGAAACAACGGATCATCACGGCACTCATTCTGTTGCCGATCGCCCTGTGTGGCTTTTTCCTGCTGACCGGCATGTACTTTGCTCTTTTTATCGGCGTAGTGGTCGTACTGGGTGCCTGGGAATGGGCGCGGTTGGCGGGCTTTGCTGCCCAGTCGATGCGTGTGGGGTACGCGGCCCTGGTCGCTGTGCTGCTGTTTTTCATGTACCTGCTGCCGGGTCTTGAACCCTGGGTACTGGTCGCGGCGGTCATCTGGTGGAGCGTTGCGACCTTCCTTGTTCTGACTTATCCCGATTCCAGCAGTCACTGGGCCAGTGCTGCCTGCAAGCTGGTGATCGGTCTGCTGATCCTGCTGCCCGCGTGGCAGGGGCTGGTGCTCATCAAGCAATGGCCGCTGGGCAACTGGCTGATCCTGTCGGTGATGGTGCTGGTGTGGGCGGCTGACATCGGCGCGTATTTCTCCGGCAAGGCTTTCGGCAGGCGCAAGCTGGCTCCCAAGGTCAGTCCCGGTAAAAGCTGGGAGGGCGTATACGGCGGTCTGGTGGTCAGTCTGGGTATCACCGCGGCAGTCGGTGTTTCGCGTGACTGGACTGTCGTTCAGTTCATCGCCGCACTGTTGGGCGCCGCTGTGATCGTGTTCATTTCCGTGATCGGTGACCTCACCGAAAGCATGTTCAAGCGCCAGTCCGGGGTCAAGGACAGCAGTAATCTGCTGCCTGGGCACGGCGGCGTTCTGGACCGCATCGACAGCCTGACGGCCGCCATTCCGGTATTTGCCGTGCTGTTGTGGGCCGCTGACTGGGGTGTCATGTGAGTGGGCCGCAACACATTACCATTCTGGGTGCAACCGGCTCGATTGGTCTGAGCACGCTGGATGTCGTTGCACGTCATCCGACGCTTTATCAGGTGTTTGCGCTCACCGGCTTCAGTCGTCTGGACGAGTTGCTGGCCCTGTGCATCAAGCACACGCCGCAATACGCGGTAGTGCCCGAGCAGGTTGCCGCTCGAAAACTGCAGGATGACCTGGCGGCGGCCGGGCTCGATACCCGAGTGCTGGTGGGCGAGGGCGGTCTGTGCGAAGTGGCGGCGCATCCTATGGTCGATGCGGTTATGGCGGCCATCGTCGGCGCGGCTGGCTTGCGTCCGACACTGGCTGCGGTCGAGGCGGGCAAGAAGGTGTTGCTGGCCAACAAGGAAGCGCTGGTCATGTCCGGCGCCCTGTTCATGCAGGCTGTGCGCCAGAGCGGTGCGGTGCTGCTGCCGATCGACAGCGAACACAATGCGATTTTCCAGTGCCTGCCCGGCGATTTTGCTCGCGGTCTGGGCGCTGTCGGTGTGCGGCGCATCATGTTGACTGCCTCAGGCGGGCCGTTTCGCGAAACACCGCTGGAGCAGTTGCAGGATGTGACCCCGGAACAGGCCTGTGCTCATCCGGTCTGGTCAATGGGGCGCAAGATTTCGGTTGATTCGGCGACCATGATGAACAAGGGGCTGGAGCTGATCGAAGCCTGCTGGCTGTTCGACGCACGCCCTGATCAGGTCGAGGTGGTGATTCACCCTCAAAGCGTGATCCACTCGCTGGTCGATTACGTTGATGGCTCGGTACTGGCCCAGTTGGGTAATCCCGACATGCGTACGCCTATTGCCAATGCACTGGCATGGCCTGCACGTGTAGACTCTGGCGTCGCGCCACTGGATCTGTTTCGCATTGGTCAGCTGGATTTCCAAGAGCCCGACGAGGAGCGTTTTCCTTGCCTGAGGCTGGCGCGTCAGGCTGCCGAAGCTGGTGGCAGTGCGCCCGCCATGCTCAATGCCGCCAATGAAGTGGCTGTGGCGGCATTTCTCGATGGGCGTATCCGTTACCTGGAAATCGCCGGTATCATCGAGGAGGTTCTGAATCGTGAGCCTGTGACTGCGGTCGTAGGGCTCGATGCGGTATTTGCAGCGGATGCGAAGGCGCGTTTGCTGGCAGGCCAATGGCTCGAAAGAAACGAGCGATAAGCGCCAGACAACACGCCAGAATATGAATGAAAGGGTTGATGTGGTGCGTCAAGGGTGGGCCTCGCGGCCTGCGATGATTAACACACTGGCCGAGCAGTCGGTACCCGGAGAAGGCTGATGAGCGCTTTATATATGATTCTCGGCACCCTTGTTGCGCTGGGCGTGCTGGTGACCTTTCACGAGTTTGGCCACTTTTGGGTGGCCAGGCGCTGTGGCGTCAAGGTGCTGCGTTTTTCGGTAGGCTTCGGCACGCCGTTGCTGCGCTGGAGTGATCGTCAGGGGACTGAGTACGTCGTCGCTGCGATTCCTCTGGGCGGTTACGTGAAGATGCTCGACGAGCGCGAAGGCAATGTTCCGCCGGAACTGGCTGATCAGTCTTTCAACCGCAAGACGGTAGGGCAGCGCATTGCGATCGTGATCGCAGGCCCTACCGCCAACTTCCTGCTGGCCATCGCATTCTTCTGGGTGCTGGCGATGATGGGCAGCGAGCAGGTTCGCCCGGTCATCGGTGCCGTTGAGTCCGGCAGTATTGCTCAGCAGGCCGGTCTGACTGCCGGGCAGGAGATCGTCGCTGTCGATGGCGAGCCGACATCGGGCTGGGCCGGGGTCAATCTGCAACTGGTCCGCCGCCTTGGCGAAAGCGGCACCATCGCGCTCAAGGTCAGGGATCAGGGCTCGACGGTCGATACTTCTCGCGAACTGGTGCTCAGTGACTGGCTCAAAGGCGCTGAAGAGCCTGATCCGATCAAATCCCTGGGCATCCGTCCGTGGCGTCCGGCCTTGCTGCCGGTGCTGGCAGAGATCGACCCCAAGGGGCCGGCTCAGAGCGCGGGGCTTAAAACAGGTGATCGCCTGATTTCGATGGACGGTCAGCCCCTTAACGAGTGGCAGCAGGTTGTCGATCGGGTGCGCGAGCGTCCCGAAGCCAAAGTTTCACTACGCATCGAGCGTGACGCCGTGCAGATGGACGTACCTGTTACCCTTGCAGCCCGAGGCGAAGGCAAGGCTGCCGCAGGTTACCTGGGTGCCGGTGTCAAGGCTGTCGATTGGCCACCTGAAATGCTGCGCGAGGTCAGTTACGGGCCTTTCGCCGCGATGGTCGAGGGTGTAAAGCGCACCTGGACCATGAGCGTGCTGACCCTGGACTCGCTCAAGAAAATGTTGTTCGGCGAGCTCTCGGTAAAAAACTTGAGTGGACCGATAACCATTGCTAAAGTGGCGGGCGCTTCGGCCCAGTCAGGCCTTGGAGATTTTCTGAATTTCCTCGCCTACCTGAGCATAAGCCTGGGTGTTCTGAATTTGTTGCCCATTCCTGTCCTGGACGGGGGGCATTTGTTGTTTTATCTGATCGAGTGGGCGCGTGGTCGTCCCCTTTCGGAAAAGGTTCAAGGTTGGGGGGCACAGATCGGTATCAGTCTGGTGGTGGGCGTAATGTTGCTCGCGCTGGTCAACGATCTGGGCCGACTGTAACGCTTTGCCGAAAAGCCTTACCGAGTTGCGAATCTGCCGCATTTTGCGGCAGTTTGTTTATTGCCAGTTGGAATAAGAAAGGACTTCATGAAACGTCTGCTGCTAACTGCGGTTCTTTCCGCACTGATGATCGCTGAAGTTCACGCCGAGTCCTTCACCATCTCCGATATCCGCGTCAACGGCCTGCAGCGGGTTTCCGCCGGCAGTGTCTTTGGTGCGTTGCCGCTGAACGTAGGCGAGCAGGCGGATGACGGTCGTCTGGTCGATGCTACCCGTTCGTTGTTCAAAACCGGTTTCTTTCAAGATATCCAGCTGGGTCGCGATGGCAACGTACTCGTCATCAACGTCGTCGAACGCCCGTCGGTTGCGAGTATCGAAATCGAGGGCAACAAGGCCATCTCCACTGAAGACCTGATGAAAGGGCTGAAACAGTCCGGTCTGGCTGAGGGTGAAATTTTCCAGCGTGCGACCCTCGAAGGCGTGCGTAACGAGCTGCAACGTCAATACGTTGCCCAGGGTCGTTACTCCGCCGAGGTCGACGCCGAGGTTGTTCCTCAGCCACGCAACCGTGTGGGCCTGAAGATCAACATCAATGAAGGCACCGTTGCCTCCATCCAGCATATCAATGTGGTGGGCAACACGGTCTTTTCCGATGAAGACCTGACCGACCTGTTCGAGCTGAAGACCAGCAACTGGCTGTCGTTCTTCAAGAACGACGACAAGTACGCCCGCGAGAAACTCTCGGGTGACCTTGAGCGTCTGCGTTCGTACTACCTTGATCGCGGCTATATCAACATGGATATCGCCTCGACCCAGGTGTCGATCACGCCTGACAAGAAGAACGTGTACATCACGGTCAACGTCAACGAAGGCGAAAAATACAGCGTCAAGTCGGTCAAGCTGAGCGGCGACCTCAAGGTGCCGGAAGATCAGGTCAAATCCCTGTTGCTGGTGCAGCCGGGCCAGGTGTTCTCGCGCAAGGTCATGACCACGACTTCCGAGCTGATCACCCGTCGTCTGGGTAACGAAGGCTATACCTTCGCCAACGTCAACGGCGTGCCGACCCCGAACAACGAAGATCACACTGTCGATATCACCTTCGTGGTCGATCCCGGCAAGCGTGCTTACGTCAACCGCATCAACTACCGTGGCAACACCAAGTCGGAAGACGAAGTGCTGCGCCGCGAAATGCGTCAGATGGAAGGCGGCTGGGCCTCTACCTACCTGATCGACCAGTCGAAAACCCGTCTGGACCGTCTGGGCTTCTTCAAGGAAGTCAACGTCGAAACGCCACCTGTACCAGGCACCGACGACCAGGTTGACGTGAATTACGCAGTAGAAGAGCAGGCTTCCGGCTCGATCACTGCCAGCGTCGGCTTCGCGCAAAGCGCCGGTCTGATCCTGGGAGGTTCGATCAGCCAGAACAACTTCCTCGGCACCGGTAACAAGGTCAGCATCGGCCTGACCCGCAGTGAATACCAGAGCCGTTACAACTTCAGCTACGTCGATCCGTACTACACGCCGGACGGTGTCAGCCTTGGTTATAGCGCGTTCTACCGCACCACCAACTACGATGACCTCGACGTTGATGTCGCAAGCTACGCAGTAGACAGCCTGGGTGCCGGTATCAACCTCGGCTACCCGATCAGCGAAACCTCTCGCCTGACCTACGGCCTGACCGTGCAGCAGGATGAGATCAAGACCGGCCGTTACACTGTCGATGAAATCTTTGATTTCGTACAAAAAGAAGGCGACAAGTACCTGAACTTCAAAGGCTCGATTGGCTGGTCTGAATCGACTCTGAACAAAGGCGTATTGGCCACCCGTGGTCACTCGCAAAGCCTGGTGTTCGAATCCACCTTGCCGGGCAGCGACCTGTCGTTCTTCAAGCTGGATTACCGTGCTCAGTACTTCCACCCGATCACCGATAACTACACCCTGCGTCTGCACACCGAGCTGGGTTATGGCGACGGATACGGTTCGACCTCGGGTCTGCCGTTCTACGAGAACTACTATGCCGGTGGTTTCAACTCGGTTCGTGGTTTCAAGGACAGCACGCTTGGTCCACGTAGTACGCCAAGCCGTGGTGTGGCTGTAACGGGGAATCAAGGCACTGATCCGGACCCTGATCAGGATCCACTGCCGTTCGGCGGCAACGCCCTGGTACAAGGTGGCGTAGAAGTCATGTTCCCGCTGCCGTTCATCAAGGACCAGCGTTCCCTGCGCACCTCCGTGTTCTGGGATGTCGGTAACGTATTTGATACCAACTGTGACTCCACCCGGACGACGGCCAGCGGCAAGAAAGTCGAGTGCAACAACATCGACCTGTCCGGCATGGCCAGCTCTGTGGGTATCGGCGTCACCTGGATCACTGCGCTCGGCCCTCTGAGCTTCGCCTTGGCGATGCCGATCAAGAAGCCGGACGACGAAGCAGAAACCCAGGTCTTCCAATTCTCCCTGGGTCAGACTTTCTAAGCGTCTGACCTTTGATAACGCAACGAATTTTGTAGGAGTTGTATTGTGCGTAAGTTGACTCAATTGGTACTGCTGGCCACCGTTCTGGTCGCAAGCCCTGCATTTGCCGACATGAAAATTGCGGTACTGAACTATCAGATGGCCTTGCTGGAATCTGACGCTGCCAAAAAATACGCTGTGGATGCCGAAAAGAAATTCGGCCCGCAACTGACCAAGCTGAAAAGCCTGGAAAGCAGCGCCAAAGGTATTCAGGACCGTCTGGTCAGTGGTGGCGACAAGATGGCTCAGCCTGAGCGTGAGCGTCTGGAGCTTGAATTCAAGCAAAAGGCTCGTGACTTCCAGTTCCAGTCCAAGGAACTGAACGAAGCTAAAGCCGTTGCTGACCGTGAAATGCTCAAGCAGCTGAAGCCGAAACTGGATCAGGCTGTTGAAGAAGTCATCAAGAAAGGTGGTTTCGATCTGGTCTTCGAGCGCGGTGCTGTGATTGACGTCAAACCTCAGTATGACGTTACTCGCCAGGTCATCGAGCGCATGAACCAGCTGAAGTAACCATGAGCATAACCATCAAGCTCGGCCAGTTGGCCGAGTTCCTTGGCGCTACGCTACGTGGCGACAAGGACAAGGACATTACCGGGCTGGCCACTCTGGAAGAGGCCGGCCCTGGTCAAATCAGTTTCCTGGCAAAACCTCAATACCGTAAATACCTGGTCGATACCCAGGCCGCTGCTGTGCTGCTCAAGCCTGCAGATGCCGACGGTTACACCGGTGATGCGCTATTGGTCCCGGATCCTTATCTGGCCTACGCGCGCATTTCGCATTTTTTTGACCCCAAGCCTAAAAGCAGTGCAGGTGTTCATCCGACAGCCGTGATTGCCGAGGATGCGCAGGTTGATCCTGCGGCCAGCATCGGCGCGTTTGCTGTGATCGAGAGCGGTGCCCGTATCGCGGCCAATGTCACCATCGGTGCGCATTGCTTCATCGGCGCCCGTAGCGAGATCGGTGAAGGTGGCTGGCTGGCTCCGCGTGTGACGCTTTACCACGACGTGCGCATTGGCAAACGTGTGGTCATTCAGTCGGGTGCGGTGCTGGGCGGCGAAGGCTTTGGCTTTGTCAACGACAAGGGTGTCTGGCAGAAGTTTGCACAAATTGGTGGCGTCACCCTGGGTGACGACGTCGAGATAGGCGTCAATACCGCGATTGATCGTGGCGCGCTGTCTGATACGCGAATTGGCAATGGCGTGAAACTGGATAACCAGATTCACATTGCCCACAACGTGCAGATCGGCGATCACACGGCAATGGCTGCGTGTGTGGGCATCTCCGGAAGCGCCAAAATCGGCAAGCACTGTATGCTGGCCGGCGGTGTCGGGCTGGTGGGGCATATCGACATCTGTGATGGCGTTTACATCACCGGCATGACCATGGTGACCCATTCCATCACCGAGCCGGGTTCCTACTCGTCGGGTACGGCAATGCAGCCATCTGCAGAATGGCGCAAGAGTGCAGCTCGTCTGCGCAAGATCGATGACATGGCGCGACGTCTGCAAAAGCTCGAAAAGGCTGTCGAGACGGTGACCTGCGCCGATAATCGCTCATCTGATGGCTGATACCTTTTTAATATCAAGCGTGCACAGTCGATAAACTGCCTCCTTGATGTAGAGGGGTGTTGCGCAGTCGCGACGCACTCCTAATCTTTACTACAGGCTTCCTCTCGAAATGATGGACATCAACGAAATTCGCGAATATCTGCCTCATCGTTACCCGTTCCTGCTGGTGGACCGCGTGACCGAGCTGGATATCGAGAACAAGAACATTCGCGCCTACAAGAATGTCAGCGTCAACGAGCCTTTCTTCAACGGTCACTTCCCCCAGCATCCAATCATGCCGGGCGTTCTGATCATTGAGGCCATGGCTCAGGCTGCGGGTATTCTTGCGTTCAAGATGCTCGACTCCAAGCCATCCGACGGCACGCTCTATTATTTCGTAGGTTCGGACAAGCTGCGCTTCCGCCAACCGGTTTTTCCGGGTGACAAACTGGTTCTTGAAGCAACGTTTCTGAGCAGCAAACGCCAGATCTGGAAGTTTGAGTGCAAGGCCACCGTTGATGGTAAAGCGGTATGCTCTGCCGAAATCATCTGTGCGGAACGCAAGCTATGAGTTTGATTGACCCTCGCGCAATCATCGATCCGACGGCCATTCTGGCCGACAACGTTGAGGTCGGCCCTTGGTCGATCATCGGACCCGGTGTGGAAATTGGCGAGGGTACAGTTGTCGGTCCTCATGTTGTCCTCAGGGGGCCAACGAAGATCGGCAAGCATAATCGCATCTACCAGTTTTCATCGGTGGGCGAGGACACGCCTGATCTCAAGTACAAGGGTGAGGAAACCCGTCTTGTCATCGGCGATCACAATGTGATTCGCGAAGGCGTGACCATTCACCGCGGGACCGTTCAGGACCGTGCCGAGACGACGCTGGGCGATCACAACCTGATCATGGCCTATGCGCACATCGGCCACGACAGTGTGATCGGCAACCACGTGATATTGGTCAACAACACCGCGCTGGCAGGCCATGTCCACGTGGATGACTGGGCCATTCTGTCCGGTTTTACCCTGGTGCATCAGTTCTGCCACATCGGCGCGCACAGTTTCTCCGGCATGGGCACGGCCATCGGTAAGGACGTTCCGGCGTTCGTGACGGTGTTCGGTAACCCGGCCGAGGCGCGCAGCATGAATTTCGAAGGCATGCGCCGTCGTGGTTTCTCCGAAGAAGCCATTCATGCCCTGCGCCGGGCCTACAAGACCGTCTATCGTCAGGGGCTGACCATCGCTCAGGCACTGTCTGATCTGGCTGAGCCTGCGGCGCAGTTTCCTGAAGTCGCAGTGTTTCTGCAGTCCATTCAGACGTCGACTCGCGGCATCATTCGCTAACCATGACCAGTCCCTTACGTATCGCACTGGTCGCTGGCGAGGCCTCTGGCGATATCCTCGGATCCGGCCTGATGCGTGCCCTGAAAGCACGTCATCCCGATGTTCGTTTCATCGGTGTGGGCGGCCCGCTGATGGAAGCCGAGGGCATGCAGTCCTATTTCCCGATGGAGCGTCTGTCGGTGATGGGGTTGGTGGAGGTGCTGGGGCGGCTACGCGAGCTGCTGGCCCGACGCAAGTTGCTGGTTCAGACCCTGATCGATGAAAAGCCCGATGTGTTCATCGGCATCGATGCACCGGATTTCACGCTCAACATCGAGCTACAGCTACGTCGCGCCGGTATCAAGACCGTGCATTACGTCAGCCCGTCGGTCTGGGCCTGGCGTCAAAAGCGCGTGCTGAAGATCCGCGAAGGCTGCGACCTGATGCTCACGCTACTACCTTTCGAGGCGCGTTTTTACGAAGAGAAGGGCGTGCCGGTGCGTTTTGTCGGCCATCCGCTGGCAGATACCATTCCCCTTGAATCCGATCGTGGCGCCGCCCGCGCCGAGCTGGGCCTGTCGGTCGACGGTCCGGTTGTTGCGTTGATGCCGGGCAGCCGGGGAGGCGAGGTCGGTCGTCTGGGCGCATTGTTTTTTGATGCCGCCGAGCGCCTTCTGGTCGAGCGTCCTGGCTTGCGCTTCGTGCTGCCATGCGCCAGCCCGCAGCGCCGGGCTCAGGTGGAGCAACTGCTGCAAGGTCGCGATCTGCCGATCACTTTGCTCGAGGGGCGCTCGCATGTGGCGCTGGCCGCCTGCGATGCGGTGCTGATCGCCTCTGGCACTGCCACGCTGGAAGCCCTGCTTTACAAGCGTCCGATGGTAGTCGCCTACCGCATGGCACCGTTGACGTTCTGGGTGCTCAAGCGGCTGGTCAAAAGCCCTTACGTGTCTCTGCCCAATCTGCTGGCCCAACGCTTGCTGGTGCCTGAACTGCTGCAGGATGATGCAACCCCCGAAGCGCTTGCACGGACGCTGTTGCCGCTGATCGAAGACGGCCACGCGCAGACTGAAGGTTTTGATGCCATTCACCGCATCCTGCGCCGTGATGCCTCCAATCAGGCCGCCGATGCAGTATTGAGCCTGCTCGGCCTGCCACTTTCACTGTGAGTTCGCCAAACATGCAAACAGGTCTGGATTTCACCCTTGTCGAGGACCTGGTCGCAGGCGTTGACGAAGTCGGCCGCGGCCCGTTGTGTGGCGCAGTGGTGACCGCTGCAGTCATTCTTGACCCCGCCAAGCCCATTCTCGGGCTCAATGACTCGAAGAAACTGACCGAAGCCAAACGCGAAAAGTTGTTTGTCGAAATTCAGGAAAAGGCCCTGTGCTGGTTCATCGCCCGGGCTGAAGTTGAAGAAATCGACCAGTTGAACATCTTGCACGCCACAATGCTGGCCATGAAGCGCGCCGTAGAAGGGTTGAGCATCACCCCGAAACTGGCCCTGATTGACGGCAATCGCTGCCCGCAACTGTCGGTGCCCTCTGCACCGGTGGTCAAGGGTGACTCCAAAGTGCCGGCGATTGCCGCCGCATCGATTCTCGCCAAAGTGAGCCGTGATCGTGAAATGGCTGCGCTCGAGCTGATTTATCCGGGTTATGGCATCGCTGGGCACAAGGGGTATCCTACGCCGGTGCACCTTGAGGCACTGGCCCGGCTCGGGCCTACGCCTATTCATCGGCGTTCTTTCGGGCCAGTGCGTACGGCCCATGAAGCGCGTGCGGCCATCATGCTCGGCGGTTCGATCCCGTTACCGGTCGGTCTGTTGCAAGACTGACGTTTCATCCCGGGCCAGCTACAATCCTGCCCTTCGTTTTTGTATTTTCGCGTTTTATAGGATCACCATGCCGGCTTCTTTCGTTCATCTACGCCTGCACACCGAGTACTCGCTGGTTGACGGTCTGGTCCGGGTCAAACCGTTGATCAAGTCGCTGACCAGCATGAACATGCCTGCCGTGGCGGTGACCGATCAGAACAACATGTGTTCGCTGGTCAAGTTCTACAAAGCCGCTCAGGGCTCCGGGATCAAGCCGATCTGTGGCGTCGATCTGTGGCTGGCCGGCCGCGATGAAGACGCCGCGCTCAGTCGCATCAGCCTGCTGGCCATGAACGCCCAAGGCTATCGCAACCTCACCGAGCTGATTTCCCGTGGTTTCATCGAGGGTCAGCGTAATGGCCAGATCGTCATTCAGCGCCAGTGGGTCGCGCAAGCCAGCGAGGGCGTGATTGCGCTGTCCGCAGCCAAGGAAGGCGAGATCGGCATGGCGCTGCTCGGTGGCAATCCAGGAGAAGCGGACGAGTTGCTGCGCGAATGGCTGGCCGTGTTTCCTGACCGCTTCTACATAGAAGTGCAGCGTACCAATCGCGCCAATGATGAAGAGCATCTGCACGCCGCGGTTGCCCTGGCCGAGCGCCACGGTGCACCGCTGGTCGCGACCAACGATGTGCGCTTTATCAACCAGGCTGATTTCGAGGCGCACGAGACCCGCGTGTGCATCGGCGAAGGCCGGGCGCTGGACGATCCTCGGCGCTCGCACAACTACAGCGACCAGCAGTACCTGAAAAGCCCGGAAGAAATGGCCGAACTGTTCAGCGATCTGCCCGAGGCGCTGGAAAACTCCGTCGAGATTGCCAAGCGTTGCAACATCGACGTCAAGCTGGGCACTCACTTCCTGCCCAACTTTCCGATCCCCGATGGCATGACCATCGATGAGTATTTCCGCAAGGTGTCTTTCGACGGTCTGGAGGAGCGGCTTGCCGTCCTGATGCCCAGGGACACCACTGAAGATTACGAAACCAAACGTCAGGTGTATGTCGATCGGCTGAATTTCGAGCTGGATATCATCATCCAGATGGGGTTTCCCGGTTACTTCCTGATCGTGATGGACTTCATTCAGTGGGCCAAGAGCAACGGCGTCCCGGTGGGGCCAGGCCGTGGATCGGGTGCCGGGTCGCTGGTGGCTTATGTGCAGAAGATCACCGACCTTGATCCACTGGAATACGACCTGCTGTTCGAACGTTTCCTGAACCCGGAACGGGTTTCCATGCCCGACTTCGACGTCGACTTCTGCATGGACGGTCGTGATCGGGTCATCGAATACGTGGCCGAAAAGTACGGGCGCAATGCGGTCAGCCAGATCATCACGTTCGGTTCCATGGCGGCCAAGGCGGTGGTGCGCGACGTGGCGCGGGTGCAGGGCAAGTCCTATGGGCTGGCGGATCGTCTGTCGAAGATGATCCCGTTCGAGGTCGGTATGACCCTCGAAAAGGCGTACGAGCAGGAAGAGATTCTTCGCGACTTTCTCAAGGTCGATGAAGAGGCCGCCGAAATCTGGGAAATGGCGCGCAAGCTTGAAGGCATTGTGCGTAACGTGGGCAAGCACGCCGGGGGCGTGGTAATCGCCCCGACCAAGCTGACCGACTTCTCGCCGATCTATTGCGACGAGGCCGGTGACGGTCTGGTAACCCAGTTCGACAAGGACGATGTCGAGGCAGCGGGGCTGGTGAAGTTCGACTTCCTCGGTCTGCGCACCCTGACCATCATCGACTGGGCACTCAAGACTATCAATCGCGATCGCGCCAAGGTCGACGAAGCGCCGCTGGACATCGCGTTTATCCCGCTCGACGACCTGCCGACCTACCAGTTGTTGCAGCGCGCCGAAACCACGGCGGTGTTCCAGCTTGAGTCGCGCGGCATGAAAGAGCTGATCAAAAAGCTCAAGCCCGACTGCCTGGAAGACCTTATCGCACTGGTGGCGCTGTTTCGCCCCGGCCCGCTGCAATCGGGCATGGTAGACGACTTCATCAACCGCAAACACGGTCGCGCCGAGTTGTCCTACCCGCACGTCGACTACCAGTACGAAGGCCTCAAGCCAGTACTGGCGCCGACCTACGGCATCATTCTGTATCAGGAACAGGTGATGCAGATCGCTCAGGTCATGGCCGGTTACACCCTCGGTGGTGCGGACATGCTGCGCCGTGCGATGGGCAAGAAAAAGCCCGAGGAAATGGCCAAGCAGCGTGGCGGTTTCATTGACGGCTGCAAGTCGAACAACATCGAGCCTGATCTGGCCGGTAACATTTTCGACCTGGTGGAAAAATTCGCCGGTTACGGTTTCAACAAGTCTCACTCGGCAGCCTACGGGCTGGTGTCGTACCAGACGGCCTGGCTGAAAACCCACTACCCGGCGCCGTTCATGGCCGCCGTGTTGTCGGCGGACATGCACAACACCGACAAGGTCGTGACCTTGATCGAAGAAGTGCGCACGATGAAGCTGCGCCTCGACGCACCGGACGTGAACACCTCGGAGTTCAAGTTCACCGTAAGCGACGACGGCCGTATTCTCTACGGGCTGGGTGCAATCAAGGGGGTGGGTGAGGGGCCGGTCGAAGCCATTACCGATGCGCGTCAAAAGGGGCCGTTCAAGGACCTGTTCGATTTTTGTGCGCGTGTCGACCTCAAAAGAATCAACAAACGAACGCTGGACGGCCTGATTCGCAGTGGCGCGCTGGACCGTCTCGGCCCGTACTTCGAACTGGAGCCCAAGGCCTATCAGGCCAGTATCGACCGTAACCGTTCGGTATTGCTGGCCGCGCTGGAAGAGGCCATTCAAGCGGCCGAGCAGACTGCCCGAAGCCACGACAGCGGCCATTCGGACCTGTTTGGCGGCCTGTTCGTCGAAGCGGATGCCGACGTTTACGCCAATCATCGCAAGACCCGCGAGCTGAGCCTCAAGGATCGTCTGCGCGGCGAGAAGGAAACCCTGGGGCTTTACCTGACCGGGCACCCGATCGATGAATACGAAGGCGAGATCCGCCGCTTTGCCCGGCAGCGAATCATCGACCTCAAGCCCGCCAGGGACACCCAGACGGTTGCGGGTCTGATCATTGCCCTGCGCGTGATGAAAAACAAGAAGGGCGACAAGATGGGGTTCATCACCCTGGATGACCGCTCGGCGCGTATCGAAGCGTCCTTGTTTGCCGAAGCGTTCCACTCGGCTCAGTCACTGTTGCAGACCGATGCTATGGTTGTGGTCGAGGGCGAAGTCAGTAACGATGACTTTTCCGGTGGCCTGCGGTTGCGTGCCAAACGGGTGATGAGCATCGAAGATGCACGCACCAATCTGGCCGAGAGCCTGCGCGTGACGGTGCATACCGATGCGCTCAAGGGCGATCGACTGCGCTGGCTCGGCGATCTGTGCAAGCGCCATCGCGGTGCCTGTCCGATCACCGTGGATTACACCGGGCAGGACGCCCGGGCATTGCTGCAATTGGGAGAAGCCTGGCGTATTGATCCCGCAGACAGCTTGATTCAAGCTCTGCGTGACCAGTTCGGACGTGAGAACGTCTTTCTCCAGTATCGTTGAACGCCGCAGGCTTGATCTGCGCTCAACCCTGAATTTTAATTTCGACCTGACCGCGCCTGTTCCGAACAGGAAAGGCGCAGACGGATCAACCGGCCGGCCTCTTGGCCGTCGACCCAAGACGGATGCCTATGAACCCGAATTTTCTTGATTTCGAACAGCCTATCGCTGACTTGCAGGCCAAAATCGAAGAACTGCGCTTGGTGGGCAATGACAACTCGCTGAACATCGGCGACGAGATCTCCCGGCTGCAAGACAAGAGCAAGACGCTTACCGAAAGCATTTTCGGCAACCTGACCAGTTGGCAGATCGCGCGCATGGCGCGTCATCCGCGTCGTCCGTACACGCTGGACTACATCGAAAACATCTTTACCGAGTTCGATGAGTTGCACGGCGACCGTCACTTCTCCGATGACGCTGCCATCGTCGGCGGCATTGCCCGTCTGGATAACCAGCCGGTGATGATCATCGGCCACCAGAAAGGCCGTGAAGTACGCGAAAAGGTTCGCCGCAATTTCGGCATGCCGCGCCCTGAAGGCTACCGCAAGGCCTGCCGTCTGATGGAGATGGCAGAGCGCTTCAAGATGCCGATCCTGACGTTCATCGACACCCCGGGCGCTTATCCGGGTATCGACGCGGAAGAGCGCAACCAGAGCGAGGCGATTGCCTGGAACCTGCGCGTCATGGCGCGACTGAAAACCCCGATCATCGCCACCGTTATCGGTGAGGGCGGTTCCGGTGGTGCATTGGCCATTGGCGTCTGCGACCAGTTGAACATGCTGCAGTACTCGACTTACGCCGTGATCTCCCCTGAAGGCTGCGCGTCGATTCTGTGGAAAACCGCCGAAAAGGCGCCCGATGCTGCTGAAGCCATGGGCATCACGGCGGACCGCCTGAAAGGCCTGGGCATTGTCGACAAGGTCATCGCCGAGCCACTGGGCGGCGCGCATCGCGACCCGGTTGCCGCCGCTGCGTTGATTCGTGAAGAGCTGAGCAGTCAGCTGGCGATGCTCAAGGCATTTGATAACGACGCGCTGCTGGCCCGCCGTTATGATCGCCTGATGAGCTACGGGCTCTAAGCCGCATCGCTCCGATTGTTCCCACGCGTTGCGGGCTTCTGCCCGTAGGACGTGGGAGCGAACCGCGCGACGCTTCGTTTTTTCGCGAAAGGGCCGGCTTGAGCACTGGAGCATTCAGTGTGTGAATCAGCGAAGCCCGGTGAAAACACCAATGACCACCTCCACACCCAACGGTCATGACCTTCCCGCCAGGCTTCTGCAAGCCTTGGCGCCTTGGCGCACTGCGTCAACCTGGTACGTCGGTTTCTCTGGCGGCCTGGATTCCACCGTGCTGCTGCATCTTCTGGCTGAACTCGCCAAGCGCGCAAACCTCCCTGCCTTACACGCCATCCACGTTCATCACGGCCTGCAGGCCATTGCCGACGCGTGGCCGGAGCATTGTCGCCAGGTTTGTCAGGCGCTGGGTGTGGCGTTTGAATCGGTTCGGGTGAAGGTCGAGCCCGGTGCAAGCGTCGAGCAGGCCGCCCGACAGGCGCGTTACGCCGCGTTTACCGAGAGGCTGGGCGAGGGCGATGTATTGCTGACCGGCCAGCACCGTGACGATCAGGCTGAAACCCTGTTGTTCCGCCTGCTGCGCGGTGCCGGGGTGCGCGGTCTGGCGGCCATGCCCGAGCAGCGCAGGCTTGGTCGTGGGCATCTGGCAAGGCCGCTGCTGGGGGTGTCGCGAGTCGAGCTGGAAAGCTACGCCCGCCGGCAGGGCCTGAGATGGGTTGAAGACCCCAGCAATGACGATCAGCAGTTCTCGCGCAATTTTCTGCGCAGCCAGGTGCTGCCACTGCTGACGTCCAGATGGCCGCATGCGACTGCCAGTCTGGCGCGCACCGCTGGCCATCTCGGAGAGGCACAGCAACTGCTGGACGAACTCGCGGCGCAGGACGTTGCCAATGCTCAGGCGACGACGCCGTTTGCCTGGCTTGGTTTGCCAGTGCTGAACCTGGGGCCGATTGCCTGGTTGTCTGGCGCGCGGCAACGCAACGTCATGCGTCACTGGCTCGCGCCGCTGACCCGCCTGCCGGACAGCGATCACTGGGCCGGCTGGGAGGCATTGCGCGACGCTGCTCAGGATGCTCGTCCATTGTGGCGGCTGGCCGATGGTGCGCTGCACCGGGCGCAGGGGTGTATCTGGTGGCTGCCCGCTGGCTGGGAGCGGACGTGCAGCGAGGCAGTGAACTGGGCCGACCCGCGTGCGCCGCTGGACCTTCCCGAAAACGGTCAGGTGAGCCTGGAAGGTGAAGCGCCGTTGGGCGACCTGAGTGTTCGCTATCGTCAGGGCGCTGAGGTGATGCATCTCAGCGGGCGTGGCCGTCGTGATCTCAAGCGGCTGCTCAACGAGCAGGCGGTGCCGGCATTTCTGCGCGGCAGATTGCCGCTGCTGTACCGCGATGACGAGCTGCTGGCTGTCGCCAACCTGCCTGGACTGGACGGTTCGCCCAATGAACGCTGGCGTTTGCGCTGGGTTGCACCGACCGGCGACCAAAGTTTGAGCTGAAAGCCCCTTTCCGGTAGACTACGCTCCCTTCTTGATACAACTTCTGTTGGTTCTTTTGAAACAACGCAAGTTGCCGATTACCAACCAGTGTTTACTGGGTAATTCTTAAAATGTAGCGCACACCTCGCTGGCTTCGGCCGGTCGGTTTCAACGCAGCAGTTTCGGGAGTGCACCGTGAATTTTGTCGGTAATCGGGGGCTTCGGCCTTCCTTCGCTTTCCCCGGCGGCTCTGACCGCTTTAACGCAGACTTCTAGGGTTTTTCATGACGCGCTACATCTTCGTCACGGGCGGTGTTGTTTCTTCATTGGGGAAAGGCATTGCCTCGGCTTCACTGGCGGCCATCCTGGAGGCGCGGGGACTCAAGGTCACCATGCTGAAACTGGACCCCTATATCAACGTGGACCCAGGCACCATGAGTCCGTTCCAGCACGGTGAGGTGTTTGTCACCCACGACGGCGCTGAAACCGACCTCGACCTTGGTCACTACGAGCGGTTTATCCGCACCACCATGACCCAGAACAACAATTTCACCACTGGCCGTGTGTACGAACACGTCCTGCGCAAAGAGCGCCGCGGTGATTATCTGGGCGCGACCATTCAGGTCATTCCGCACATCACCGACGAAATCAAGCGCCGCATCATCAAGGGTGCTGGCGATGCCGATGTGGCCCTGGTCGAAATCGGCGGTACGGTCGGTGACATCGAGTCGCAGCCGTTTCTTGAAGCCATCCGCCAGTTGCGTTTTGAAGTCGGCGCACGCCGCGCGATGCTCATGCATCTGACACTGGTGCCGTACATCGCTACGGCCGGCGAGACCAAGACCAAGCCGACTCAGCATTCGGTCAAGGAATTGCGTTCCATCGGTCTGCAGCCGGATGTACTGGTCTGCCGCTCCGATCACCCGATCGACATTTCCTCGCGCCGCAAGATCGCTCAGTTCACTAACGTCGAAGAGCGCGCAGTCATTGCCCTTGAAGACGCCGACACCATCTACAAGATCCCGGGCATTCTGCATTCGCAGGGGCTGGACGATTTTGTCGTCGAGCGCTTCGGCCTGCAGTGCGGCGGTGCCGACCTGTCCGAGTGGGACAAGGTGGTCGACGCCAAGCTCAACCCGGAACACGAAGTCACCATCGCGATGGTCGGCAAGTACATGGAACTGCTCGACGCCTACAAGTCGTTGATCGAAGCCATGAGCCACGCCGGTATCACCAATCGCACCAAGGTGAACCTGCGTTACATCGACTCCGAAGACATCGAAAACCAGGGCACCGGCCTGCTTGAAGGCGTGGATGCGATTCTGGTTCCAGGCGGCTTCGGTCTGCGCGGCGTTGAAGGCAAGATCACCGCTGTACAGTTTGCACGTGAAAACAAGGTTCCGTACCTGGGCATCTGCCTGGGCATGCAAGTGGCGGTCATCGAGTTCGCCCGTAACGTGCTGGGCTGGAAAGACGCCAACTCCACTGAATTCGACCGCACCAGCGCGCACGCCGTGGTTGGCCTGATCACCGAGTGGGAAGATGCCACCGGCGCAGTCGAAACCCGTACCGAAAGCTCTGATCTGGGCGGCACCATGCGTCTGGGTGCACAGGATTGCCAGCTTGAAGCCGGTTCGCTGGTGCACGATTGCTACCGCAAGGACGTGATTGTCGAGCGTCATCGTCATCGCTACGAAGTGAACAACAACCTGTTGCCGCAACTGATCGAGGCTGGCCTGAAGATTTCCGGTCGCTCCGGCGACGGCGCGCTGGTTGAAGTGGTCGAAGCGCCGGATCATCCGTGGTTCGTCGCGTGCCAGTTCCACCCGGAATTCACCTCCACGCCACGTGACGGACATCCGCTGTTCAGCGGCTTCGTCAAGGCGGCGCTGGCTCAACATCAGAAAAATTCCTGACAGGGACTTCACACATGGCTCAGAAAATCATCCGCACAGGTTCGATCGAGATCGCCAACGACAAGCCGATGGTGGTGTTCGGCGGCATGAACGTACTCGAATCCCGGGATATGGCCATGCAGGTCTGTGAAGAGTACGTAAGGGTGACCGAAAAGCTCGGTATCCCTTACGTGTTCAAGGCCAGCTTCGACAAGGCCAACCGCTCTTCGGTTAATTCCTACCGCGGGCCGGGCCTTGAAGAAGGCATGCGTATTTTCGAAGAGATCAGGCGCACCTTCAACGTGCCGCTGATCACCGATGTGCACGAGCCTCATCAGGCCGCCGTGGTGGCCGAAGTGTGCGACATCATCCAGCTGCCGGCGTTTCTGTCGCGTCAGACCGACCTAGTCGTTGCGATGGCCAAGACCGGCGCAATCATCAATATCAAGAAAGCCCAGTTTCTCGCACCGCAGGAAATGAAACATATCCTGACCAAGTGTGAAGAGGCGGGTAACGATCAGTTGATTCTCTGCGAGCGTGGTTCCAGCTTTGGTTACAACAACCTGGTGGTGGACATGCTCGGCTTCGGCATCATGAAGCAGTTCGAGTACCCGGTGCTGTTCGACGTGACCCACGCCCTGCAGATGCCGGGTGGTCGCTCCGATTCTGCCGGTGGTCGTCGTGCCCAGGTGCTGGATCTGGCCAAGGCCGGCATCAGCCAGAACCTGGCCGGTTTGTTCCTTGAAGCGCATCCCGATCCTGACAACGCCAAGTGCGATGGCCCATGTGCCTTGCGTCTGGACAAGCTGGAGCCGTTCCTGGCCCAACTCAAGTCACTGGATGAACTTGTGAAAAGTTTTCCGATCGTAGAGACCGCTTGATCAGGGTTCTCCGGTAAAGTGCGTTCCCCGTCATCCGTGACGGGGTTGTCGCATTCGGGCCTGCCTTTTTCTGCGCCTGACTGCGAGTATTGTTTCCCCAGCTGCGTCGTTTTCGTCAATCTTGGAGTGTTTACAACAATGGCAAAAATCGTCGACATCAAAGGTCGTGAAGTTCTCGACTCCCGTGGCAATCCCACCGTGGAAGCAGATGTGCTCCTCGATAATGGCATCATCGGCAGCGCCTGCGCGCCGTCCGGTGCTTCAACCGGCTCGCGCGAAGCGCTGGAGCTGCGTGATGGCGACAAGAGCCGTTACATGGGCAAGGGTGTTCTGAAGGCTGTTGCGAATATCAACGGTCCTATCCGTGATCTGCTGCTGGGCAAAGACCCGGTTGACCAGAAAGCGCTGGATCACGCGATGATCGCGCTGGACGCTACCGAGAACAAGGCAAGCCTGGGCGCCAACGCGATCCTCGCCGTCTCCCTGGCGGCGGCCAAGGCGGCTGCACAGGATCAGGACCTGCCGCTGTATGCGCACATCGCCAACCTCAATGGCACCCCGGGCGTTTATTCCATGCCGGTTCCGATGATGAACATCATCAACGGTGGCGAGCATGCCGATAACAACATCGACATCCAGGAATTCATGATCCAGCCGGTCGGCGCCGAAAGCTTCGCTGAAGCGCTGCGTTGGGGCACCGAGATTTTCCATCACCTCAAGGCCGTGCTCAAGGCGCGTGGCCTGAACACCGCGGTCGGTGATGAAGGTGGTTTCGCCCCGAACCTGGCATCCAACAAAGAAGCACTCGACGCTATCGCCGAGGCCGTTGCCAATGCAGGTTACACGCTGGGCACTGACGTGACCCTGGCGCTGGACTGCGCGGCGAGCGAGTTCTACAAGAACGGCAAGTACACACTCAGCGAAGAAGGCGAGTACAGCTCTGCCGAGTTTGCCGAATACCTTGCCGAACTGACGCGCAAGCACCCGATCATCTCCATCGAAGACGGTCTGGACGAGTCCGATTGGGACGGCTGGAAAGTCCTCACCGAGAAGATCGGCGAGAAGATCCAGCTGGTCGGCGACGACCTGTTCGTGACCAACACCAAGATCCTGAAAGAGGGCATAGACAAGAACATTGCCAACTCGATCCTGATCAAGTTCAACCAGATCGGCACCTTGACCGAAACGCTGGAAGCCATTCAAATGGCCAAGGCTGCCGGTTACACGGCCATCATCTCCCACCGCTCCGGTGAAACCGAAGATTCGACCATCGCCGACCTGGCTGTGGGCACCTCTGCCGGTCAGATCAAGACCGGGTCGCTGTGCCGTTCCGACCGTGTTTCCAAGTACAACCAACTGCTGCGCATCGAGGAGCAATTGGGCTCCAAAGCTGTGTATCGTGGTCGTGCCGAGTTTCGCGGCTGAGCCATAGATGGTAAAAGACGCAGAGTGCTGCACCAGGTCGGGCTTCATGGTTCGCCCTTGCAGCTGCGATGCTGACGCTCCGCGGTAATCTGGAGTGATTGAGCCTGGCTTATATCAGGCTCAATGCCCTCGGTCATTTGTTCTTCACGTTGGCTCTGCTGTCTTTTTTACTGGGTACCTGATATTTCAATGCGCAGTCCTAACTGGTTGTTCCTTATCCTGCTCTTGTTGCTGGCTGGCTTGCAGTACCGCCTTTGGGTTGGTAACGGAAGCCTTGCGCAAGTGGCCAGCCTGACTCAGCAGATTGCCGACCAGCATGCTGAAAATCAGGTGCTGCTGGAGCGCAACCGTGTGCTCGATGCCGAGGTCATGGAATTGAAAAAAGGCCTGGAAACCGTCGAAGAGCGCGCCCGGCACGAACTGGGCATGGTTAAAGAGGGCGAAACCCTTTACCAGCTCGCGCAATGATCAAGTGGGTGCGATGACTGACTTTCTTCCTGCCTTCTGGGCAGTGATACCTGCGGCGGGCATCGGTGCTCGCATGGCAGCTGACCGTCCCAAGCAATACCTGCAACTGGGCGGCCTGACAATTCTTGAACACAGCCTGCTTTGCTTTCTCGATCATCCAAGGCTCAAGGGCCTGGTGATCAGCCTGGCTGTGGACGATCCATACTGGGCTGCATTGCCCTGCGCGCATGATTCGCGTATCCAGCGGGTAGACGGCGGGCGCGAGCGTTCCGGCTCGGTGCTCAACGCGCTGCTGCACCTGCATGCGCAGGGGGCAAGTGATGACGACTGGGTGCTGGTGCATGACGCTGCGCGCCCGAATCTGGCGCGCAGTGACCTGGACAACCTGCTCGGTCAGTTGGCAGACGACCCGGTCGGAGGGCTGTTGGCCGTGCCGGCGCGCGACACCCTCAAGCGTGCCGACAGCGATGGCCGGGTGGTTGAGACCGTTGACCGAAGCCTGATCTGGCAGGCGTTCACGCCGCAGATGTTTCGTCTGGGTGCCTTGCACCGAGCCTTGGCTGACAGCCTGGTGTCGAATGTCAGCATCACCGACGAGGCGTCGGCCATCGAGTGGGCAGGGCAGTCGCCACGTTTGATCGAAGGGCGTTCGGACAATATCAAGGTCACTCGCCCCGAAGACCTGGAATGGCTGCGCCAGCGTCGCAGCGAATTCGGCCGTTAGCGACCGCTACTGGCGATATTCATCCTGCATCGCCAGCCCTTCTTTCAGATAATCCACCAGCTTGCGCACTTTGGGCGACAGGTGACGTTGTTGCGGGTAAAGCGCCCACACGGCCGTGTTGGGTGGTTGATGCGCTTCCAGCAATGACACCAACGCTCCTTCTTTGAGGTGCTTTTGCACGTAATAATCGGGCAGTTGACACAGCCCGACCCCTTGCAATGCGGCATCCAGCACGGCCTGCCCGCTGTTGCAGCGCCAGTTGCCTTGTACTCGTTGGGAAAACTCGCGGCCGTTCTGTTGCAACTGCCAGGTATCGCTGCCCCCGATCAGGCAATTATGGCGGCTCAGTTCCGACAGGCTGTGCGGTCGTCCATAGCGTTCGAGATAGGAAGGCGATGCGCACAGGTACATTTGCCGTGGCGCAAGGCGCGTCGCGACCATACGCGAATCCTGCAGTCGGCCCAGACGAATCGCCAGGTCCATGCCCTCATGAACCAGATCCAGCGTGTCATTGCTCAGTTCGATATCCACGCGCAGCTGCGGATACAGCTCCATGAAGCGGGTCACCAAGGGCGTGATAAAGCGCTCGCCATACGCCACTGCGCAGGTCATGCGTAACAGGCCTTTCGGCTCGCTGGCCAGATCACCGACCGCGCGCAGGGCTTCTTCGCGACCGTCCTGCAGGCGCTGACAGTGATGCAGAAAGGTCTGGCCCGCCTCGGTCAGTGCCACCTTGCGTGTGCTGCGATACAGCAGGCGAGTCTGCAAGCGTTCTTCAAGACGCACGATCTGGCGGCTGACGTGCGACGAAGAAACGCCCAGCCGTAGCGCTGCGGCCGTGAACTGCCCGCATTCAGCGACCGCGACAAACTCGTCCAGACCTTCCCAACGATTGGTGTACATCGATTATCCCTGTACAGCATTAATGTTTTGCTTTTGGTCGTATTACTCGTCAATTGGCACTGTACTACACTGCAAACCTTGTTTTTACTCGTCGGAGAAGATTGATGATCAAGTCACGCGCCGCTGTCGCCTTTGAAGCCAAAAAGCCACTGGAGATCGTTGAAGTCGATGTCGCCATGCCCAAAGCGGGAGAAGTGCTGCTCAAAGTAGTGGCATCCGGCGTCTGCCATACCGATGCGTACACGCTTTCCGGCGCCGACCCTGAGGGGATCTTCCCGTCGATTCTCGGCCATGAAGGCGGCGCGATTGTCGAAGCCATCGGCGAGGGCGTGACCTCTGTGGCGGTCGGTGATCACGTCATTCCGCTGTACACCCCGGAATGCCGTCAGTGCAAATTCTGCCGGTCGGGGAAGACCAACCTGTGTCAGGCGATCCGTTCGACCCAAGGCAAAGGCCTGATGCCGGATGGCACCA
>NZ_JARVSI010000016.1:0-194458 GCF_030209255.1 Pseudomonas sp. CFBP2511
TGTGGCGCGAATACAGCCGTTAGATCCTTTAACATTGTTGCTCCGATATAAAACCAGCCCTCTTTTGATGAAGAGTGCTGATATAGAGAGGGCGGGAGTCTATACGCTTCTTTCCGAGCTTACACCATCAAATTGCCGGATCAGGTCGTCGAGCAACGTTACTACTGATACGGCGTTGAAGTAGTACAAGATGGCCAACGGGCGCGTCGGCTAATTCATAAGAGGCTGTCGCTCATTTCTTACAGAGTAATGAGCGGAGTAATCAGACTGCGGCCCGCAACGTTGGCTTAAGGCGTCGGGCTTGAAAAGAGGGGGCTGTGTTAAATAAAGAAAAGCCCCGACTAGTGAACGTCAGGGCTTTTTTTGATCGGGCAAATCAAGGCACCAATTTGTCCAGCAATGCCTTGTCACGCACAGCGCCCTTGTCGGCGCTGGTCGCCAGTAGGGCGTAGGCCTTGAGTGCGGTGGTCACTTTACGTGGACGCGGCTCGACCGGTTTCCAGCCTTTCTTGTCCTGTTCAGCGCGACGTTCGGCCATCTCGGCGTCGTCGATCATCAGGTTGATCGAGCGGTTCGGGATGTCGATCAGCACTTTGTCACCATCGCGCACCAGACCAATCGCACCACCCGCTGCTGCTTCCGGCGAGGCGTGGCCGATGGACAGGCCAGAGGTACCGCCCGAGAAACGGCCATCAGTGAGCAGCGCACAGTCTTTACCCAGCCCTTTGGACTTCAGGTACGAGGTCGGGTAGAGCATTTCCTGCATGCCCGGACCGCCTTTCGGGCCTTCGTAACGAATGATGACGATGTCGCCCGCCTTCACTTCGTCAGCGAGAATCCCGCGCACGGCGCTGTCCTGGCTTTCGAAGATCTTGGCGTTGCCTTCAAAGACGTGGATCGACTCATCGACACCGGCGGTTTTCACCACGCAGCCATCCAGCGCGATGTTGCCGTACAGCACGGCCAGGCCGCCTTCCTGAGAGTAGGCATGCTCGACGCTGCGGATGCAGCCGTTTTCACGGTCGTCGTCCAGGCTTTCCCAACGGGTCGACTGGCTGAACGCGGTCTGCGTCGGGATGCCGGCCGGGCCTGCCTTGAAGAAGGTGTGCACCGCTTCGTCGTCAGTCTGGGTGATGTCCCATTTGGCGATGCCTTCGGCCATGGTTTTGCTGTGCACGGTCGGCAGGTCGGTGTGCAGCAAACCGCCGCGTGCCAGCTCGCCGAGGATGCTGAAGATCCCGCCCGCGCGGTGTACGTCTTCCATGTGGTACTTCTGGATGTTAGGCGCGACCTTGCACAACTGTGGAACCTTGCGTGACAGACGGTCGATGTGGTGCAGGTCGAAGTCGATCTCGGCTTCCTGAGCAGCCGCCAGCAAGTGCAGGATGGTGTTGGTCGAACCGCCCATGGCGATGTCCAGCGTCATGGCGTTTTCGAACGCCTTGAAGTTGGCGATGTTGCGCGGCAACACCGAATCGTCGTTTTCCTTGTAGTACTGTCGGCACAGGTCAACGATGGTGCGGCCAGCCTGCAGGAACAGTTGCTCGCGATCGCTGTGGGTGGCCAGTGCAGAACCGTTGCCCGGCAGGGCCAGGCCCAGCGCTTCGGTCAGGCAGTTCATCGAGTTGGCGGTGAACATGCCCGAGCACGAACCGCACGTTGGGCAGGCGCTGCGCTCGTATTCGGCAACTTTTTCGTCGCTGGCGGTGGAGTCGGCAGCGATCACCATTGCATCGACCAGGTCCAGGCCGTGGCTGGCCAGTTTGGTCTTGCCCGCTTCCATCGGCCCGCCAGACACGAAAACCACCGGGATATTGAGGCGCAGTGCCGCCATCAGCATGCCGGGGGTGATCTTGTCGCAGTTGGAAATGCACACGATGGCGTCGGCGCAATGCGCGTTGACCATATATTCGACCGAGTCGGCGATGATCTCGCGGCTTGGCAGCGAATACAGCATGCCGTCATGGCCCATCGCAATGCCGTCATCGACCGCAATGGTGTTGAATTCCTTGGCCACGCCACCGGCGCGTTCGACTTCACGGGCGACCAGTTGGCCCATGTCCTTGAGGTGGACGTGGCCCGGTACGAACTGGGTGAAGGAGTTGGCGATGGCGATGATCGGTTTCTTGAAATCTTCGTCCTTCATGCCCGTTGCGCGCCACAGGGCACGGGCGCCGGCCATGTTGCGGCCGTGGGTGGACGTTTTCGAGCGGTAATCAGGCATTGGAGCACTCCGGCAAAACTAGGGCTGATCAGGGTAGGGAGTGAGCTTCTATTGACGTCGCGGGCGAGCGGCAGTGACCACAGGCAGCGAAGAAACCGAACACCACGGGATCACCGTGTACTCGGCCTGAGCTCATAAACCCGCCGGGGGATGAATGGCGATGAATAGCGCGATTCTACACCGCCGCTACCGTTTGGTGGGGGCCGAATGTCGCGGGCGGTGCCTGGCTGAAAAACCCTGTGGACAAAACGCCATCGCCCCCCTTATCTTGCGCAGCAGGCCGCCTCATGTGGCCACGTCGCTCGGACGGTTCCGGGCGCTTACGTTTGCGAGACACTCATGGCTGACCAAGGTTCGCCGCGCCGCTTTGCGCGCATAGATCGACTCCCCCCTTACGTGTTCAACATCACCGCCGAGCTGAAGATGGCTGCGCGTCGTCGTGGTGAAGACATTATCGACCTGAGCATGGGCAACCCCGACGGGGCCACGCCGCCGCACATCGTCGAAAAACTGGTCACCGTCGCCCAGCGCGAAGACACCCACGGTTACTCCACCTCACGCGGCATTCCGCGCCTGCGCCGGGCCATTTCCAACTGGTACAAGAAACGCTACGAGGTCGATATCGACCCTGAAAGCGAAGCCATCGTGACCATCGGCTCAAAGGAAGGCCTGGCGCACTTGATGCTCGCCACGCTGGATCAGGGCGATACCGTGCTGGTGCCAAACCCCAGTTACCCGATCCACATCTACGGTGCCGTGATTGCCGGCGCCCAGGTGCGGTCGGTGCCACTGGTGCCGGGCGTGGACTTCTTCGCCGAGCTGGAAAAGGCCATTCGCGGCTCGATTCCCAAACCGAAGATGATGATTCTCGGCTTCCCATCGAACCCAACCGCGCAATGCGTGGAGCTGGATTTCTTCGAGCGTGTGGTGGCGCTGGCCAAACAGTACGACGTGCTGGTGATTCACGACCTGGCGTACGCCGACATCGTCTACGACGGCTGGAAAGCCCCGTCGATCATGCAGGTGCCGGGCGCCAAGGACATTGCCGTCGAGTTTTTCACCCTGTCCAAGAGCTACAACATGGCGGGCTGGCGGATCGGCTTCATGGTTGGTAACCCCGAGCTGGTGAACGCGCTGGCGCGGATCAAGAGTTACCACGACTACGGCACCTTCACGCCGTTGCAGGTCGCCGCCATTGCCGCGCTGGAAGGCGATCAGCAGTGCGTGCTCGACATCGCCGAGCAGTATCGCCAGCGCCGCAACGTGCTGGTCAAAGGCTTGCACGAACTGGGCTGGATGGTCGAAAACCCCAAGGCGTCGATGTACGTCTGGGCAAAGATTCCCGAAGCCTACGCGCACCTGGGTTCGCTGGAGTTCGCCAAGAAGCTGCTGGCCGAAGCCAAGGTCTGTGTTTCGCCGGGCATCGGTTTTGGTGAATACGGCGACGATCACGTGCGTTTCGCGCTGATCGAGAATCAGGACCGCATCCGCCAGGCCGTGCGCGGGATCCGCAGCATGTTCAGGGCCGACGACAAGCTCAAGTCCTGAGTCAGCCGCCTGCATGACCACGCCTGCTGACTGAGTACTTTCGGCAGGCGTGGCGCTCGCAACCGGTGATACGGGCAATACCGACAGTCGCCTCGACAATTTTTACTTACTGCAAATGGCCGCGGACCGGTATGATCGCGCGCCCCGATACACCCGGAATTCTGAAATAAAATGAAACCCACCTTGATCGCCGCCGCAGAACTCGATCGCATCGACACCTGGGCCAAGTACTCCAGCCATATGTGCGGGGGCTGTATCTCCAGCTGCTGCACGTTGCCGGTAGAAGTGAAGATCAAGGACCTGATCCGCATCGGCATCGTCGATGAGTTCGAGCGTGGCGACCCGGCGAAGAACATCGCCAAGCGTCTGCAGAAGGAAGGCATCGTTGAGCGTTACAACCAGAAGTCGGAAATCTTCACGTTGCAGCGCATGAGCAACAATGACTGCCTGTACCTGGATCGCAAAAGCCGCCTGTGCACCATCTATGAAAAGCGCCCGGACACCTGCCGCAACCATCCGAAAATCGGACCGCGCCCAGGCTTTTGTGCCTACAAGCCCAAAGAGGTTGTACGTCAGGAAAGCGGCTCGCTGCGCAACGCCACCAGCGCACCGGTGCCGAAATTCTGATCGTGTAGCAAGCGATGCTCTACGTTGCTGACCGAACGGTTCCAATCAAGCCCCTATCAGGGGCTTTTTTGTGGGCGATGGAAAAGCCTGATGGAGAAACCCTATCGATGTTAAATTTTGTGAAAAATAAAAATACTTCACATTATCTAGTCATTGATTCACTATCGGATTCACAGATCAGAACAATAAACGCTCGAATGCCGGCAACACAGGCATCGGCACTGACTTTGAGGATTACTGCATGAACAGCAAAAATGTCGGCGTTATCGGCCTGGGTGCAATGGGTCTGGGCATTGCCCGCTCGTTGCTGCGCAGCGGCTTCACTGTGCATGCCTGCGATGTGCGCACCAGCGTGACCGAAGCGTTCGCCCAGGAAGGCGGTGTTGCCTGCCAATCCCCAGCCAGCATGGCCGCTGCCTGCGACGTGATCATTACCGTTGTGGTCAATGCCGAGCAGACTGAAACTGTCCTGTTTGGTGAAAACGGCGCCATCGCGGCCCTGCGTCCGGGCAGCCTGGTGATCGGCTGCGCCACCGTGGCGCCGACTTTCGCTGTCGAGCTGGGTGAACGCCTGGCCGCGCAGAACCTGCTGTACCTCGACGCCCCGATCTCCGGCGGCGCAGCCAAGGCCGCTTCCGGCCAGATGACCATGATGACCTCCGGCCCGAACGAGTCCTACGCCAAGGCCGAAGCCATCCTCACTGGCATGGCCGGCAAGGTCTACCGCTTGGGCGATGTTCACGGGCTGGGCTCGAAAGTCAAAATCATCAACCAGTTGCTGGCCGGCGTGCACATTGCTGCCAGTGCCGAAGCGATGGCGCTCGGCCTGCGTGAAGGCGTCGATGCGGACGCGCTGTACGAAGTGATCACCAACAGTGCCGGTAACTCGTGGATGTTCGAAAACCGCGTGCCGCACATCCTCAATGCCGATTACACGCCGCTGTCGGCTGTGGATATCTTCGTCAAGGACCTGGGCCTGGTGCTGGATACCGCACGCAGCAGCAAATTCCCGCTGCCACTGTCGGCCACTGCGCACCAGATGTTCATGCAGGCCTCCAGTGCCGGTTTCGGCCGCGAAGACGACTCGGCGGTGATCAAGATTTTCCCGGGCATCGAATTGCCGAAAGCCAAGCCTGAAAAAGCCTGAGGAGCGACTGATGAGCCTGAATAACGCTCGCCCGCTGCTGGGCTGCATTGCTGACGATTTCACCGGCGCGACCGACCTGGCCAACATGCTGGTGCGCGGCGGCATGCGCACCGTGCAGAGCATCGGCATCCCTAGCGCCGAGATGGCTGCAGGCCTGGACGCCGATGCGATTGTCATTGCCCTGAAATCGCGCACCACGCCAAGCGCCGACGCCGTGGCTGAATCCCTCGCTGCGCTGGAATGGCTGCGCGAGCGCGGGTGCGAGCAGATCTTCTTCAAGTATTGCTCGACCTTCGATTCGACTGCCGCCGGCAACATCGGTCAGGTCAGCGAGGCACTGCTGGAACAACTGGGCAGCGACTTCACCCTGGCCTGCCCGGCCTTTCCGGAAAACGGCCGCACGATTTTCCGCGGTCATTTGTTCGTACAGGACCAGTTGCTCAGCGAATCGGGCATGCAGAACCACCCGCTGACGCCAATGACCGACGCCAATCTGGTGCGCGTGCTGCAAGCGCAGACCACCGGCAAAGTCGGCCTGTTGCGCTACGACAGCATTGCCCAAGGTGTCGAGGGCGTGCGCAACAGAATTGCCGAACTGCGCGCTGAAGGTGTGCGTATGGCGATTGCCGATGCGCTGTCGGACGCCGATTTGTACACACTGGGCGAAGCCTGCGCCGACCTGCCACTGCTGACCGGTGGTTCGGGGCTGGCGTTGGGCCTGCCGGGCAACTTCCGCAAGGCGGGCAAGCTGCGCGACATAGACGCGGCCAAACAGATTGCGATCAGCGGCGGCGAAGTGGTGCTGGCAGGCAGCGCTTCGGTTGCCACCAACGGCCAGGTCGCGGCCTGGCTGGAAGCCAATCGCCCTGCCCTGCGCATCAATCCGCTGGATCTGGCCGCAGGCAAGCCGGTGGTCGAGCAGGCGCTGGCGTTTGCCAGAGACGCCGGGCAAACCGTGTTGATTTACGCCACCAGCACGCCGGATGAAGTCAAAGCCGTACAGAACGAGCTGGGCGTCGAGCGCTCCGGGGCGATGGTCGAAGCCGCGTTGGGCGAAATCGCCAAAGGGCTGCTGGACGCGGGTGTGCGCCGCTTTGTGGTCGCTGGCGGCGAAACCTCCGGGGCTGTCGTTCAGGCGCTGGGCGTGCAGTTGCTGCAGATCGGCGCACAGATCGATCCGGGCGTTCCGGCCACCGTCAGCAGCGGCGCGCAACCGCTGGCACTGGCGCTGAAATCCGGCAACTTCGGCGCACGCGACTTCTTCGCCAAGGCCCTCAAGCAATTGGCGGGAGAAGCCTGATGATTGATGAAAACGCCCTGCGTCAGGAAATCTGCGACGTCGGCCGGCTGTTGTATGGCCGTGGCTACACGGTCGGCAGCGCGGGCAACATCAGCGCACGTCTTGATGACGGCTGGCTGATCACCCCGACCGACGCCTGCCTGGGCCGCATGGACCCGGCAGACATCGCCAAAGTCAATCTGGCCGGTGAATGGGTGTCCGGCAGCAAGCCGTCCAAGACATTGGCGCTGCACCGCGAAGTTTATGACCGCAACCCGGAAGTCGGCGGCGTGGTGCACACCCACTCGACGCATCTGGTGGCGCTGACCCTGGCCGGCGTGTGGCGTGAAGATGACATCCTGCCGCCACTGACGCCCTATCAAGTCATGAAAGTCGGGCACATCCCGTTGATCCCCTACGAGCGTCCGGGCTCGCCGAAAGTCGCCGAGCGCGTGGCGGAGCTGGCCAACAGCGTACGCGGCGTGATGCTTGAGCGGCTCGGCCCGGTGGTCTGGGAAAGCTCGGTGGCCAAGGCTTGTTACGCCCTGGAAGAGCTGGAAGAAACCGCCCGTCTGTGGCTGATAAGCAACCCTAAACCTGCACCGCTGGCCCCGGCGGCGCTGGAAGAATTGCGTCAGGTGTTCGGCGCGAAGTGGTAACGGACACACATTGATCGAGGGGCGCACTGCGCCTCGCGGCCGAAAAACAATAACAACAGGAATCGAGAGCATGACTCACCCTTACCCCGCTGTTTCGTTGTCACTCTTTACTGCCATTGACCGGAGTGCACGGGCATGACGCCGCTCATGTTGATGGTCGTGGCCGGTGCGGGCATCGCACTGCTGTTGTTTCTGGTGCTCAAGTATAAATTTCAGCCGTTCGTTGCGTTGATGCTGGTCAGCATCATCGTGGCGCTGGTCGCCGGTGTTAAGCCGGCAGATCTGGTGGCAACCATTGAAGGCGGCATGGGCAAGACCCTCGGCCACATCGCGATCATCATCGCCCTGGGCGCGATGATCGGACGCATCATCGAGCTGTCGGGCGGGGCCGAAGCACTGGCCAGGACGCTGATCAACCGTTTCGGCAACAGGCGCACGCCGCTGGCGCTGACCGTTGCCGGCTTCATGGTGGGTATTCCGGTGTTCTTCGAGGTCGGCGTGATCATTCTCATGCCATTGGCCTACGGCGTGGCCCGTGCCGCGCGCAAGCCGCTGCTGATTTTCGCGCTGCCGATGTGTGCTGCGTTGCTGGCGGTGCATGCGTTCCTGCCGCCACACCCTGGCGCCGTTGCTGCGGCCAGCCAGTTGGGCGCGGACCTGGGTCGTGTGTTGATGCTGGGTATCCCGATTGTCGCGGTGCTGTGCATGATCGGCTACTTCGTGGCAGGCCGCATGACTCGCAAGACCTACCCGATGACCGATGATATTCGCGCCGAAGTCTACGGCCCGCATGTCACCAACGAAGACCTGGAAGCCTGGGCGCGCAACGATTATTCCGGCGTGCGTGAAGCCACCGAAACCAAAACCCTGGGCGCGGAAGAAAGCGCCAGCAGCCTGGCGAGCAAACTGCCTCCAGCGCCTGCACCGGGTTTCGGGCTGATCATTGCGCTGATTCTGCTGCCGATCGTGCTGATTCTGATGGGCACGCTGGCCACCACCTTGCTGCCTGCGACGTCCACGCTGCGTGCAATGCTGACGGTTCTCGGCGCGCCTCTGGTGGCGCTGCTGATCGACACACTGCTGTGCGCCTGGCTGCTGGGTTCGCGTCGTGGCTGGAGCCGCACGCAGGTGTCCGACGTAATCGGCTCTGCCTTGCCGGGTGTGGCGATGGTTATCCTGATTGCCGGTGCCGGTGGCGTGTTCGGCAAGGTGCTGGTGGATACCGGTATCGGTGCGGTGGTTTCCGAGGCGTTGCGCAATACCGGTTTGCCGGTGCTGGCGCTGGGCTTTCTGCTGACGCTGTTGCTGCGCGCGGTGCAGGGCTCGACCACCGTTGCGCTGGTGACCACTGCCGGCATTCTCAGCCCGCTGATCGCCACGCTGGACCTGAGCGCCAACCACTTGGCTCTGTTGTGTCTGGCGATGGGCGGTGGCGGTCTGGCCATGTCGCACATCAACGATGCCGGTTACTGGATGTTCACCAAGCTGGCGGGCCTCAACGTCGCCGACGGCTTGCGCACCTGGACCGTACTGGTCACGCTGCTCGGCACACTGGGCTTTGTGATCACCCTGCTGCTTTGGCCATTCGTCTGACCCTTTGAAGACTGGAGTTAACATGCCTCGTTTTGCCGCCAACCTCAGCATGCTGTACCCGCAGCATGATTTTCTTGAGCGCTTTGCCGCAGCCGCCGCCGATGGTTTCGGCGCGGTCGAGTACCTGTTTCCTTACGCCTACACGCCGCAGGAACTCAAACAACGCCTGAGCGACAACGGTCTGGTGCAGGCGCTGTTCAACGCCCCGCCGGGCGACTGGGATAACTGCGAGCGCGGGATCGCCACGCTGCCGGGCCGCGAAGCGGAGTTTCGCAGCGGCATCGAACGTGCGCTGGAATATGCGCAGGTGCTGGGCAACGACCGTGTGCACGTGATGGCCGGTCTGCTGCCCAGCGAAGCTTTGCGTGAGCGCCATCAAGCGGTTTATCTGGAAAACCTGGCGTTTGCGGCCGAGCAGGCGAAGTCAGCTGGCGTCACGATTCTGATCGAACCGATCAACACCCGCGACATGCCGGGCTTCTTTCTCAACCGTCAGGATCAGGCGCAGGCCATCTGCAAGCAGGTGGGTGCAGATAACCTGAAGGTGCAATTTGACTGCTATCACTGTCAGATCGTCGAAGGCGACCTGACCAGCAAACTGCGCCGCGACTTTGCGGGTATTGGCCACATTCAGATTGCAGGGGTACCGGATCGCCATGAACCGAACCTGGGCGAGCTGAATTACGAACACCTGTTCAACGTCATCGACGAGCTGGGCTATACCGGCTGGATAGGCTGTGAATACCGCCCCAAAGGCGACACCAGCGAAGGGTTGGCGTGGTTGCGGGCGTTGCAGGCGAAGGGCTGAACTGAGCGCTCAGCGTCATACGCAACTCTGAAAGAGCCCGAAAAGCTTGGCTTTTGTGGGAGTGGACTTGTCCGCGATGGGTTGCGAAGCGGCCCTAAACCAGACGACTTTGGTTGCGCCTGATGTACCGCATACACCGGTTTTGCTGCCGGTTCCCGTCAGATCGCGGACAAGCGAAGCGTCGCCCTGTCCGCTCTACACGACTATCGTGCGACGCTCCGCGTCGCATGCCGTTCTGGACGCTCCGCGTCCGGTCTTGGAAGATGGATCAATCCTCTACGTCGAACTGGTCCTTGATGTAGCGGATTTCAGTCCGGCCGTGCGGGGCGGGCTGGCCGTCTTCGTCGAGGTTGACGAAGACGATCTTCTCGACCGTCAGAATGCTCTTGCGGGTGATCTTGTTGCGCACCTGGCATTTGAGGGTGATCGAGGTGCGACCGAACTCGGTGGCGGTGATACCCAGCTCGATGATGTCGCCCTGACGCGAAGCGCTGACGAAGTTGATCTCGGAAATGTACTTGGTCACCACGCGCTGATTGCCCAGCTGGACAATCGCGTAAATCGCCGCCTCCTCATCGATCCAGCGCAGCAGGCTACCGCCGAATAACGTGCCGTTGGGGTTGAGGTCTTCGGGCTTGACCCATTTGCGGGTGTGGAAATTCATGTTCACTCCTGAGCGTCTGGCCGGTAGAGACGAGCATGATGGCAGAGCCGGCGGCCAACGCCCATGCCTGCGTCATTGCAATTGTGCATCCACCCGATTACAGCCAGATGGCAATAGGGTGGCCAGTTACCCGACAGAAAGCCTTGGGAAGAATCGCCAGCACAGCTATACTGCCAACCGTTTCAAAACGGTCATCTACGCTTGATACCGTTCCCGCCACCTGTCCGAGGGGCGCTGCAGCAGGTTTACCCTGTCAGGCTCGGATGGGGCGTTGTTTGTCAGGTTGATCACAACCGGCAAGCCTTAAACGCACAACGGCGCCCATTCGCATTTTTATGGAATGGAGACTCTCAATGAGTGCTGTAATCACGCCTGCAGAATTTAACGACTACAAGGTTGCCGACATTTCCCTGGCTGCCTGGGGTCGTCGCGAAACCATCATCGCTGAATCCGAAATGCCTGCCCTGATGGGTCTGCGCCGCAAGTATGCCGCTGAGCAGCCGCTCAAAGGCGCGAAAATCCTCGGCTGCATCCACATGACCATTCAGACCGCCGTGCTGATCGAAACCCTGGTTGCCCTGGGTGCCGAAGTACGCTGGTCGTCGTGCAACATCTTCTCCACGCAGGACCAGGCCGCTGCTGCCATCGCCGCCGCCGGTATTGCCGTGTACGCCTGGAAAGGCGAAACCGAAGAAGAATACGAGTGGTGCATCGAGCAGACCATCCTCAAGGATGGCCAGCCATGGGACGCCAACATGATCCTCGACGACGGCGGCGACCTGACCGAGATCATCCACAAGAAATACCCGGCGATGCTGGACAAGATCCACGGCGTGACCGAAGAAACCACCACCGGCGTTCACCGTCTGCTGGACATGCTGGCCAAGGGCGAGCTGAAAATCCCGGCCATCAACGTCAACGACTCGGTGACCAAGAGCAAGAACGACAACAAGTACGGCTGCCGTCACAGCCTGAACGACGCCATCAAGCGCGGCACCGACCACTTGCTGTCCGGCAAGCAGGCACTGGTGATCGGCTACGGTGACGTGGGCAAGGGCTCGGCCCAGTCGCTGCGTCAGGAAGGCATGATCGTCAAAGTGACTGAAGTCGACCCGATCTGCGCCATGCAGGCCTGCATGGACGGTTTCGAGCTGGTTTCCCCATTCATCGACGGCGAAAACGATGGCACCGAAGCGAGCATCGACAAAGCGCTGCTGGGCAAGATCGACCTGATCGTGACCACCACCGGCAACGTCAATGTCTGTGACTCGAACATGCTCAAGGCGCTGAAAAAACGCGCTGTCGTGTGCAACATCGGCCACTTCGACAACGAAATCGACACCGCTTTCATGCGCAAGAACTGGGCATGGGAAGAAGTGAAGCCACAGGTGCACAAGATTCACCGCACCGGTGCTGGCGCGTTCGACGCACAGAACGACGACTATCTGATCCTGCTGGCCGAAGGCCGTCTGGTCAACCTGGGCAACGCCACTGGCCACCCAAGCCGCATTATGGACGGCTCGTTCGCCAACCAGGTGCTGGCGCAGATCTTCCTGTTCGATCAGAAGTACGCTGACCTGGCACCTGCCAAGAAAGCCGAGCGTCTGACCGTTGAAGTACTGCCGAAGAAACTCGACGAAGAAGTGGCCCTGGAAATGGTCCGCGGTTTCGGCGGTGTTGTGACCAAACTGACCAAGACCCAGGCCGACTACATCGGCGTGACCGTCGAAGGTCCGTTCAAGCCAGACGCTTATCGCTATTGATTGATAGCTGTAAGCGGTAAGTTTCAAGCTGCAAGCAAGTGCGCTTTTCTTGTTTGCAGCTTGGGCTTTAAGCTCGTTTCTTTATCGTTACTAAACAGCCGTGAGCGGCAAGCGTAAGACTGCGGAGCCAGGCATACAGCCCTCTTGCAGCTTGCAACTTGCAGCTAAAAGCTGGAGGTCTCCTCCCCCATGTCTCAAGAACGCCGCTTCAGCTTCGAGTTCTTTCCTACCAAGACCGACGCTGGACATGAAAAGCTGCTGACCGTTGCTCGTCAGCTCGCTACGTACAACCCCGATTTTTTCTCCTGCACTTACGGTGCCGGTGGTTCTACCCGCGACCGCACGCTCAATACCGTGCTTCAGCTGGAGAACGAAGTAAAAGTGCCCGCCGCGCCGCATTTGTCGTGCGTTGGGGACAGCAAGGAAGACTTGCGCAGCCTGCTTGCCCAGTACAAGGATGCGGGTATCAGACGCATCGTTGCCCTGCGCGGCGACCTGCCTTCCGGTATGGGCATGGCCAGCGGTGAGCTGCGTCACGCCAATGACTTGGTGGCATTCATCCGTGAAGAAACCGGCAGCCACTTCCACATCGAAGTCGCCGCCTACCCGGAAATGCATCCGCAGGCGCGCAATTTCGAGGATGACCTCAAGCACTTCGTCACCAAGGCCAACGCCGGTGCCGACAGTGCGATCACCCAGTACTTCTTCAACGCCGACAGTTATTTCAACTTCGTCGAACGTGTAGAGAAGATGGGCGTGAGCATTCCGATCGTGCCGGGCATCATGCCGATCACCAACTACAGCAAGCTGGCGCGTTTCTCCGATGCCTGCGGTGCGGAAATCCCGCGCTGGATCCGCAAGCAGCTGGAAGCCTATGGCGATGATGTGCAGAGCATTCAGGCGTTTGGCGAAGACGTCATCACGCAGATGTGTGAACGCCTGCTGGAGGGTGGCGCCCCGGGCCTGCACTTCTACACGCTGAACCAGGCAGAACCGAGCCTGGCGGTGTGGAACAATCTGCAATTGCCACGCTGATAACCCTGTAAAGCCGCGATCTGTCGGGCGCTTCCCCACAGATCGCGGCCTGATACACCGTTGGGCAGCATGAAAGCAGCGTATTGCGCTCGCTCTGTTATACTCCAGCCTTCCCGCCAGGCTTACGCCCGGACGCTCGGTCTTGCAATCGTCACTCGTTCACGCCATCAGCGCACTTTTCATCAAGCGCAGACGTCACGAGATGTACTGAAGACCCGGCAGGACCGGACGGGATCGCGTTGTCTTTACACGCCATTCGCGCCAGGCAAGACATCCCTTGAGCTTAAGCTCCAACAGAACAGGATTACTCATGTCCTTTGCTTCCCTCGGTCTCTCCGAGGCTTTAGTCCGCGCCATCGAGGCAGCGGGCTACACCCAGCCTACCCCAGTGCAACAGCGGGCCATCCCCGCCGTGTTGCAAGGTCGCGACCTGATGGTTGCGGCACAGACCGGTACGGGTAAAACCGGTGGTTTCGCCCTCCCTATTCTGGAGCGGCTGTTTCCCAATGGTGTTCCGGACAAATCCCAGCGTCACGGCCCGCGCCAACCCCGCGTACTGGTCCTGACCCCGACTCGCGAACTGGCCGCGCAAGTGCACGAGAGCTTCAAGCTCTATGCCCGCGACCTCAAGTTCGTCAGTGCCTGCATCTTCGGCGGCGTCGGCATGAACCCACAGGTTCAGGCCATGTCCCGTGGTGTAGACGTACTGGTGGCCTGCCCTGGCCGCCTGCTCGATCTGGCCGGTCAAGGCAGCGTCGATCTGTCCCACGTCGAAATTCTGGTGCTCGATGAAGCAGACCGGATGCTCGACATGGGCTTCGTCCATGACGTCAAAAAGGTCCTGGCACGTTTGCCGGCCAAGCGTCAGAACCTGCTGTTCTCAGCGACCTTCTCCAATGACATCACGTCCCTGGCCGGCAAGCTGCTGCACAACCCGGAGCGTATCGAAGTCACGCCGCCGAACACCACGGTCGAGCGCATCGAGCAACGGGTTTTCCGTCTGGCTGCCAACCACAAGCGTTCGCTGCTGGCGCATCTGATCACCGTGGGCGCCTGGGAACAGGTGCTGGTGTTCACGCGCACCAAGCACGGTGCCAACCGTCTCGCCGAGTACCTGGACAAACACGGCCTTGCGGCGGTAGCGATCCACGGCAACAAGAGCCAGAACGCACGTACCAAAGCGCTGGCCGATTTCAAGGCCGGTGATGTGCGCATCATGGTGGCTACCGATATCGCCGCGCGCGGTCTGGATATCGATCAGTTGCCGCATGTAGTCAACTTCGAGCTGCCTAACGTCGATGAAGACTACGTGCACCGTATCGGTCGTACCGGCCGTGCAGGTCGCTCCGGCGAAGCTATCTCGCTGGTTGCACCGGACGAAGAGAAGCTGCTCAAAAGTATCGAGCGCATGACCAAACAGAAGATTGCCGACGGCGATCTAATGGGCTTCGATATCACTGCAGTTGAGGCCGAGAAGCCTGAAGTGCGTGAGCGTCCCGATGTTCGCAACTCGCGCGGCGCACGTCCTGCGCGTGCCGATGGCGACAAGAACAACGGTGGTCGTCGCGACAAGGGCAAGGATAAAGGTAAGGACAAACCTGCCGCTGCGGCGGCTACAGGCGAACGCCCAGCCCGGCCGCCACGCGAAAAAAAGCCCCGTGAGGGCACGCCTCGTAGCGAACAGCGTGCAGTGCAGCCTTCAACTCCGCGTCAGGCATCAGATCGTGCCCCGGACGAGTTTCGCGACGACGAAGTCGATAACTTCGGCAATCGTGCTGACTACGTAAGCCCTTATCAGGGTAAAGGCCAAAACCGTGGCCGTCGCCCTGCTGCTGCGCCTGGCGCTGCACCGGCGGCCGGCGGCGCTGCACGTCCGGCCAATTCGGGCCGCCCTGCGGGTGGCGCGCCACGTACCGGTTCTGGTGCTGGTGCACCGAAGCGCAATGGTTCGGGTTCTTCGGCGCCGCGCTCGCGCGACAGCCAGCCGCGCGGTCGTCGCCCGGCACGCGAAGATCAACCCTTGCCGCGCGAAGGCCAGGAGCCCGCTGTACGCGCCCCACGCGACGGCCAGCCTCAGCCAAAGATCGTGCACAAAGAGTCCAAGATCGACCGCTTCCCGTCTGCCGAGCAACTGGACCAGTTGCCAGCACGCCCACGCGGTGAAAAACCGGCCCTGCTGACCCGCAACCGCGACAGCTGATAGCCCGGCAACAACAAAACGCCCCGACCTGTTCGGGGCGTTTTTGTTTGTGGGCCTGGAGGATGTTGATCATCGCTCCCACGCTCCGCGTCCGATCTTGAGGCGCTAGCGCGGCGCCGATCTGTGACGCAGAGCGTCACGAAATGCATGCCAACGCGGAGCATTGGCACGATAGTCATACACCTTCCCCACAAAGCAGAACCCAAACAAAAACGCCGACCCTAAGGCCGGCGTTTTGTCGATCAAGCGTGCACTTACTTCTTCTGTACGCCTTCGAAGGTGATGTCCAGGTCCAGGGTCTGCGACGTCGGGCCAGGGCCTTTGATGCCGAAGTCGTTCAGGTTCAGCGTCGAAGTACCGTTGAAGCCGGCACGGTAGCCGCCCCACGGGTCCTTGCCTTCGCCGTTGAAGGTTGCCTTGATCACGATGGGCTTGGTCACGCCGTGCAGGGTCAGGTCGCCGGTCACATCAGCAGTTTTCTCGCCGGTCGATTTGACAGCGGTAGAGACGAACTTCGCTTCAGGGTATTTGGCAACGTCCAGGAAGTCTTTGCTGGAGATGTGCTTGTCGCGTTCAGCGTGGTTGGTAAACAGGCTGGCGGTTTTCAGCTCGACATTGATTTTGCTGGCTTCAGGCTTGGCAGCGTCAAAGCTGAACGTGCCGTCCCAGTCCTTGAATGTACCGTGGATGAAGCTGTAGCCCAGGTGGCTGATCTTGAAGTCAACGAATGCGTGTTGGCCTTCCTTGTCGATAACGTAGTCGGCAGCCATGGCCTGGCCAGCAGACAACAGTGCGGTACCCAGAGCCAGAGCGGCGAGAGACTTCTTCAACATGCTTTTATTCCCGTTTTGGTTGAACAATCAATGACGACCCAGCATACGCTTGAGGGTCACATCGCGATCGATGAAGTGGTGTTTCAATGCTGCCAGACCATGGAGCCCCGCAAAAATCACGATGACCCAGGCCAGGTAAAGGTGAATCCAGCCAGCCGTTTCTGCTTGTTCAGGAAGGCCCGAAACCAGCGCAGGCACATCGAACAAGCCGAATATCGGGATGCCCACGCCATCGGCGGTGGATATCAGATAACCGGCGAACATCACGGCAAACAGCGCCACATACAGAAACAAGTGGCCGAACGCAGCACCGATGCGCGTCAACTTACTGTAGCTGGTCAACGGCGGCGGTGGCGGGCTGAGCAAGCGCCAGACCACACGGATCAACATGACCGCAAACAGGGTGATGCCGATGCTCTTGTGCAGATCAGGGCCGGCCTTGCGCCACGTATCGTAGTAATCCAGCCCGACCATCCACAGCCCCAGCGCGAACATTCCAAACACGACAGCAGCCACACCCCAGTGCAGCACCATGCTGACCAGACCGTAGCGAGAGGATGAATTACGTAGCTGCATTCCCAATACCTTGTCAGAAGTGTTACCAGACTAGCTTTTTATCTATCGAATGAAAGCGCAAATTTTCGCTCGGATGTATCGAACAATACGATCAGTCATTTCAATGACCAGTGTTCCGATTACGTCGGCAAAGCCAACGCCTACCACCCTTGCAGCAACAGCATCCCGATAAATCAAAGTCAGTAACACTTTGCAATGACCATCGGCCGTTCGATGCCGATGAACGGCATGATCCGTCTCGATGTGGTCGGTCCTCATACCCAGAACGAATTCAGCAGGCACAAAAAAAAGGGACGCGGTATCAACCGCGTCCCTTTTCAGTCAGCTCGCGCTCGGTCAGTTACTGACGTCTGCGGGGGCTTTTTCAGCGGGCGCCTTGGCCGGAGCCGGTTTGGCCTGAGCTTTTTTTGCCGCCTCTTTTTTCGCGGCTTCTTTCTTTGCCGCTTCCTTCCTGGCAGCTTCTTTCTTCGCGGCTTCCGAGGGCTGCGGTTTTTTCGCCGCGTCAGCCTTGGCTGCAGGCTTTTTCGCAGATTCTGCTTTTACCGGCGGTTTGGCTGGCTGAACCACCGGCGCAACCACTGGCACCGGGGCAGCAACAGGCGCGGGGGCCTGAGCAGGTTCCGGGGCCTTCTCTACCGGAGCAGGGGCTGGAGCTGGCTCTTGAGCACCACCAAACAGACGCGAGAAGAAGCCTGGCTTGCTGGCCTGCGGCGTGGTCGGCTCAGCCGGTTTGTCGGCAGAACCGCCACCAAACAGGTTGCTGAAGAAATTGCCTTCGGATTTCTGCGAAGCCGGTGCCGGCGCTTTCGGCGGAGCAACCTTGACGGGCTCAAACGATTTGCCAGCCGCCAGATCCTGCACCTGGCTGGCCGCACGCTGACCGCTGCGCAAGGCGCCTTCCAGCGTGCCAGGGTACAGGGTGTCGGTGTGCTCGCCAGCAAAGGCTACTCGCAGAATCGGCCTTTCCCACAAGCGCCAGTACTTGCTGATCTGGCCAGGGCCGAACGCCAGATAGGAGCCACCCGTGGACGGGTCAACGCTGTAACGGCGGATTTCGTAGCCGGTGTAGGCCCCGCGCGCCTCGGGATAGAACGCGTGCAGGCGGATCAGCACCTGATCGACGATCTGCTTGTCACCAAAGGCCTGCATGATGCGTGCGTTGTCGCCGGACAGGTTGATCACCACATTGGCACCACCCTTGAGGGCCGGTTCTACCCACAGCATGCCCAGGCCGGTGTTACTGAACACTTCACCGGACATGCGCGCCTTGCTGTCCCAGACCGGGGTCTTGAACTTGAGCATGATCTGGTCGCGCCAGCCGTAGTTGGTGCTCTTGATCGCGCCCATGTGCTGCGCATCCAGCGCGGGCGTCATCTGGATCTTGCCCAACGAACGCAGCGGCACGGCCATGACCACGTAATCAGCGCTGTAACTGGTTGCGCCAGCCTGAACGGTGACTTTGTCCTTGTCTTGAACAACGGCCGTCACCGGCGAGTTGGTCTTGACGGTCTTTAGCTGTTTGACGAACGCCTGAGTCAACACCGCGCTGCCACCGGGCAGGCGCGAGGCGCGTAAATCACGCTCGTCAACCGAACGGTAAACCCGCGATTGCTGGGCGAAATACAGCAGCGACAAGCGCGAAGGCTCGTCGTAGCGTGTACGAATCTGCTGATTGATCAACTGACGCGCCGTGGTCGACAGGCTCAGACGGTCAAGCCAGTTGGCGACGTTGATCTGGTCCAGGGCGAACAATGTGCTATTGGCCGCCGGGTTTTGCGGGTCATCAACGGAGCGCGCCAGGTTGTCCAGCGTCTCGTTGTAGCGCTTGATGGCTTCGGCGGTCGCAGGCTGTTTGAGCGCCAGATCAGCTTGGGTGAAGTAAACGCCGTCGATCAGGTAGCTGGGCGTGCGCACAAATTCAGGCGCGGGCACGGTCGCCAGCTTGAAACTGTCCAGGTAGCGGTTCAGCACCGGCTGGGCCTTGGTGTTGCCGACCCACTCGCTGGTGGCCAGGCCGGAGCGACCACCCAGCGCAGGTTTGGCCTCCAGCAGCGTGACCTGCCAGCCCTTGGTTTGCAGCTCATAGGCAGCGGTCAGGCCCGCCAGGCCACCGCCGACGACGATCGCCGTGCGTTGTTTTTCGTCGGCGAGCGTAGAAACGCTGACCAGCCCTGCAACTATCAGCGCACACGCGCGCAGCCACCCAGAAAGCATTCGGCGAACTCCGAAAAAACGTAGGAAAGATTGGGCAAGTCAGCCAGAAGGATCGACTCGCTGCGCAGGATACGCGAGCCATCAAATAGCCGCCAGCAATGTCCATCAGCCGTTAAAACGGCATCAGAGGTTGTCCCGCAGCCGGGCATTGCATAGGCTTGCGCGATTGTTCGTCCTCGCATCAAGCGAGTCGCTACCCGGAGATTGCAAATGGGCCTCAATGACCAGTGGATGCAGCGTGACCTCAAGGTACTGTGGCACCCCTGCACCCAGATGAAAGACCACGAAAATCTGCCGTTGATACCCATCAAGCGTGGCGAAGGCGTGTGGCTTGAAGACTTCGAAGGCAAGCGTTATCTGGACGCTGTCAGCTCCTGGTGGGTCAACGTATTCGGCCATGCCAACCCGCGCATCAACCAGCGCATCAAGGACCAGGTCGACCAGCTGGAGCACGTGATTCTCGCCGGTTTCAGCCATCAGCCGGTGATCGAGCTGTCCGAGCGGCTAGTCAAGCTCACACCGGAAGGTCTGACGCGTTGCTTCTATGCCGACAACGGTTCTTCGTGCATCGAAGTCGCGTTGAAGATGAGCTTTCACTATTGGCTCAATCGCGGCCAGCCGGCCAAGAAGCGTTTCGTCACCCTGACCAACAGTTACCACGGCGAAACCATGGCGGCGATGTCGGTCGGTGACGTGCCGCTGTTTACTGAAACCTACAAGGCGCTGCTGCTCGACACCATCAAGGTGCCAAGCCCCGACTGCTATCACCGCCCCGATGGCATGGGCTGGGAAGAGCATTCGCGCAACATGTTTGCGGCCATGGAGCAGACCCTGGCCGAGCATCACGCCAGCGTCGCAGCCGTGATCGTCGAGCCGCTGATTCAGGGCGCGGGCGGCATGCGCATGTATCACCCGATCTACCTCAAGCTGCTGCGCGAAGCCTGTGACCGCTACGGCGTGCACCTGATCCACGATGAGATCGCCGTGGGCTTCGGCCGTACCGGGACCATGTTTGCCTGCGAACAGGCGGGCATCCGTCCGGATTTTCTGTGCCTGTCCAAGGCGCTGACCGGTGGCTACCTGCCGCTGGCGGCCTGCGTGACCACAGACGACGTGTACGACGCGTTCTACGACGACTACCCCACGCTGCGCGCCTTCCTGCATTCGCACAGTTACACCGGCAACCCGCTGGCCTGTGCTGCGGCGCTGGCGACGCTGGATATTTTCGAGCAGGACAACGTCATCGAGAACAACAAGGCGCTGGCGCAGCGCATGGCAACGGCGACGGCGCACCTGGTGGATCACCCGCATGTGGCGGAAGTACGCCAGACCGGCATGGCCATCGCTATCGAGATGGTTCAGGACAAGGCCACCAAGACTGCCTACCCGTGGCAGGAACGCCGGGGCATGAAGGTCTTTCAGCATGCGCTGGAGCGTGGCGCATTGCTGCGGCCGCTAGGCAGCGTGGTGTATTTCCTGCCGCCGTATGTGATTACGCCGGAGCAGATCGACTTTCTCGCAGAAGTGGCCACTGAAGGTATTGATATCGCGACGCGCAGCAGCATCAGTGTGGCGGTGCGCGAGAATTTTCATCCGGATTTCAGGGATCCGGGCTAGGGCTGGAATTTGCGGCGTCGCGACTGACTTCTTCGCGGACAAGTCCGCTCCCACGAGCGGACCGGGCGACGCTTCGCTTGTCCGCGACAGCGTCATCACAGAACAAACACCGGAACCGAGACACACCATGAGACTGTCCCGCTTTTTCACTGAAACGCCGCTGAGCCTGGGCGAGCACGAACTGCCTGAAGCCCAGGCGCATTACATCAGCCGTGTGCTGCGCATGACCGAGGGCGATGCCCTGCAACTGTTCGATGGCTCAGGCCAGGAGTTTCGCGGCACGCTGCTGGAGGTCGGCAAGAAACGCGTGCGTGTGCAACTGACTGAACGCTTTGCCGGGCAGGTTGAATCAGGTTTGCGCATTCATCTGGGTCAGGGCTTGTCGCGTGGCGAGCGCATGGACTGGGCGATTCAGAAGGCGACCGAGCTGGGCGTCAGCGAGATCACGCCAATTGTCAGCGAGCGTTGCGAAGTGCGCCTCAAGGACGAGCGCGCCGAGAAGCGCCAGGCGCACTGGCAGCAGATCGCAATCAGCGCGTGCGAGCAATGCGGTCGCTCGGTGGTGCCGGTCATTCACCCACCGATGCCGCTGGCCGACTGGATCAAGCTCACCGAGGCCGACCTGAAACTGGTGCTGCACCCGGTGGCCGAACCGCTGACCAGCCATGCCAAACCCGCCAGCCTGGCCTTTCTGATCGGCCCGGAAGGTGGCTTGAATGACGCAGAAGTCGATCAGGCACAAAACGCTGGCTTCCACGCCGCCCGCCTCGGCCCGAGAGTCCTGCGTACCGAAACCGCCCCGGTGGTTGCGCTCAGCGTGGCGCAGCAGTTGTGGGGCGATTTCTGATCATTTGATGCGTCCTCAAACGCGCTGCACGCTCAGAGTCAGACACCGGCGGGGAGGGAGCGAGCTCGCTCCCACAAGGATTTGCATCTACCCAGCCATTGAGGCCTGAACCTGGCCACTTTCACAGCACATAAAAACAAATCGCCACGAAGTGCATCAAGCTGCCGCCAATCACGAACAGGTGCCAGATGCCGTGAAAGTGGCGGATCTGGTCGTAGGCGAAGAACAGGATGCCGACGGTGTACAGCACGCCGCCGCCTGCCAGCCAGATGAAGCCCGCCAGGCCGAGCGCAGCGATCAACGGTTTCACGGCCACCAGCACGATCCAGCCCATCACCGCGTAGATCACGATGGACATGATGCGCGCTTCGGAACGGGGTTTTATCTCCTGCAAAATGCCGATCAGCGCCAGCCCCCAGACGATACCGAACAACGTCCAGCCCCACGCACCGCGCAGTGTCACGAGGCAGAACGGCGTGTAACTGCCAGCGATCATCAGGTAGATCGAAAAGTGATCGACCTTCTGCATGATCGATTTCGAGCGGCCTTTGACGCTGTGGTACACCGTCGAGACGCTGTACAGCGTCACCAGACACGCGCCATAAATGGCCATGCTGACCACTTTCCAGACGTCGCCCTGCAGGCTGGCTATCACCAATAACCAGATCGCACCGACGGTGGCGAGCACTGCGCCCACCAAATGAGACCAGGCGTTGAATTTTTCTCCGTAATACATCCGCTTATTGCCCTCGTCTAGAGAAAACCCTGATTGCAGAGGCTCCGGCTTATTGAAACAAAGAGCAACGTATCTGTCATTACAGGGCACAATCAGTTCACACCAACAACAAGCGCCACGACATGCAGATCGATGACGAACTCACGCTCAAGAAACTCGAAATCTTCCTGGCCTTCATGCGCACCGGCAATCTGGCCCGTGCGGCAGAAGAGTTGCAGACCAGCAACGTCAGCGTGCACCGCGCCATTCATTCACTGGAAAGCGCCCTGCGCTGCCCGCTGTTCAAGCACGAAGGGCGCAATCTGACGCCGCTGGAAAGCGCTTATGTGCTGGAAGAGCGTGCGCAGAAACTGGTGCAGGATGTGCTCACAACGGTTGAATTGACCCGTCAGGCGGCGGGCTTTTCGGCGGCGCGATTCCGGCTCGGAGCCTTGTATTCGCTGACGGTCAAGACGGTGCCGCAGTTGATCATGGGCCTGAAGATCCGCCGCAGCGAGCTGAACATCGACTTGATTCTGGGCTCGAACATCGACCTGCTCTACAAGCTCAAGAACATGGAAGTCGATGCCATGCTGGTGTCGCTGGACGAGAGCACCAATGACCCGGATTGCGAGCATCTGGCGCTGTTTTCCGACGATATCTTCCTCGCCGTGCCCACCGACTCGCCCTTTGCCGAGCACCACGAAGTGGACTTGAGCGACCTGCGCGAGGCGACGTTTATCACCCTCACCCAAGGCTTTGCGACCCATCGCGACGGCGTACGGGTTTTTCAGCAGGCAGGGTTCGAACCCAAGGTGGCGATGCAGGTGAATGACATCTTCACTCTGCTGAGCATGGTCAGCTCCGGCGTCGGCTATGCGCTGCTGCCGGGGCGCATAGCAGCGGTCTATGAAAACCGCGTGCGCCTGATTCCGCTGCAAAGCCGCTACCGGATGCAGCAACACATTGGCGTGGTCTTTCTCAAATCCAAAGAGCGCGATCCCAACCTGCTGGCGCTGCTGGCCGAGTGCCGGATGTACGCGAATCGCCTGCTGGAACAGGCGACCTGACGGGCATGGACTAACCGACGATAGCGCGCACGATGAAATACAACACCGAAGGGCCAAGCAAGCAGCCCAGCCCGGTGTGGAACGTTGCAGTCAGCGCGCCATAAGGCACCAGACGCCGATCCGTAGCCGCCAGCCCGGCAGTCACGCCGCTGACGGTGCCGGCCAGACCGCCGAAGACCATCGCCGAGCGCGGGTTGTCCAGCCCCATCCAGCGCGCAGCCATGGGAGTGCCGACCATCACCAGAATCGCCTTGATCAGGCCGGTGGCAATCGACAGCGCCATGACGTCAGAGGTCGCGCCCAAGGCAGCACCCGTCACCGGGCCAACAATATAGGTCACCGCGCCTGCGCCGATGGTGGTCATGCTGATTGCATCGCGATAGCCAAACAGCCAGGCAATGCTCGCACCCACGATAAACGGCAGAATCGTGCCCAACAGCAAGGCGATCACACCGATCAGCCCGGCCTTGCGGGCTTCGGTGGCCTGCACTTCAAAGGCCGTCGCCACGATGGCGAAATCACGCAGCATCGCCCCGCCCATCAGGCCGATGCCGGAGAACAGGGTGATATCGGCCAGCCCCTTCTGGCCACCGGTCAAGGTGCCGCCGACCCAGGCCAGGATCAGCCCGATGACAATCGCGATGGCCGAGCCGTGCACGCGGCCAAACGTCAGCCGTTTTGACAGCACCACCGACACCCACATAATGATGCCGACGAAGGCGAAGGCGGTGATCAGGCCGTTGTGTTCCAGTCCTTTTTCGATGAGATCCCACATGTCAGCGACCTCCAGCCGGAGTGATTTCAGGGATCACCGGGCTCAGCAGCGGCTCTTCCCTGGGCAATGGCTCGCCCCGGTTGGTACGGCTGATCACGGCGATGGTGCAGGCACACAACACCACCGAACCGACAGCGGCCAGAACGGCAACAGGCCCGCCCTTCAGCGCGGTGACGACATTCTGTTGCGCAGCCATCGCGACCACCACCGGGATATACAGCGCCCCCCAGAAACCGACGCCCATTTCACAGTCTTTGCTCATGCCGCCGTTTTTCTCCATCCACAGGCGTGCGCAGATCAACAGAATCATGGCGATCCCGACCCCGCCTACGTTGGATTTGACACCCAGCAGAACGCCGAGCATGTCACCGAGAATCACGCCCGCAAGCGTGCAGATGGCCAGTAGTGCAACACCGTAGATAATCATTGTTGTTATTCCTCTGTTTGCATTGCTGAAGTTGTTGTTTTTGTCCTTCATAGCAGCTGCACGGCGGCTCTATGGGCTGCGGCGACCCTCCTCACGCGACAACGCGACAAGACTGTCCAGCCGCGCAGCCTGAAAAGCCAGCGCCGTTCCTTGCTGGAAGACCTTGCGCGCCAGGCCGGTCAACACGGCACCGGGTGGTAGCTCGATGTGCAGGCGCACACCGCGCTCGTAGGCGGTTTCCACGGCGCTGCGCCAGTCGATGACCCGGCACATGTTGAACGCCAGGTCGTCACGCAGCTTTTCGGCGTTCAGCACTGGGCGCGCCGTGCTGCCGCTGAGGTAGCGCACCTTCGGCGCTTTCAGCTCGATGCTGGAAAAAGCCTCGGCCAGTTGCTGCGCTGGCGCTTGCAGCAAGGCGCAATGCGATGGCACGCTGACTGCGAGGCGCTTGATGGCGGCAGCGCCAGCCGCTTTGGCCAGTAGCCCGACCTGCCGCATGGCCTCGTTGCTGCCCGAGATCACCATCTGGTTATCGGCGTTGATATTGGCGAGAAACACCGGCGAACCCGGGCTGTGTACCCGGCCGATCAGCGCCTCGACCTGGGTCTGATCCAGACCGATGACAGCGGTCATGCCATAACCTTCGGGCCAGGCGTCCTGCATCAGTTCGCCGCGCAGCGCGACCAGCCGCACGGCATCGTCGAAGGCCAGCGCGTCACAGATGACAGCTGCCGGATAGGCACCGATGGACAGCCCTGCGACGTAATCCGGCACACAGCCGCGCGCCTGCAACAGCCGGGCGCAGGCGACTCCGGCGATCAGCAGACACAGCTGAACGGCGCGGGTCGCTTGCAGCGCCTGAGGAGTGTCCAGCGCCAGTACGTCCTCACCCAACGCATCCGCAGCGTCTTGCAGGCAATCGCGAACCACAGGGTCATCCGGCAACTGATGCAGCATGCCCGCCTGCTGCGCGCCCTGACCTGGAAACACCCACAGGCTGCTCATGCGCACACCTCGGCCAGATGCCACGGGTCACTCACCAGTCGCGCGCCGCTGGCGGTCTTGAGCAGTACCCTTCCCGATGGCCGCGCCCATTCGCGCAGCGCCACGGCGCCTTGATCAAGCTGTAACTGGACATCCACCCGGCAGACCGATGCTGCCAGCGCTTCAACCAGCTCGGCGGCACAGCGGCGACTGAACGGCGCAGGCGTGCGCAGAATCAGGTCCAGATCGCTGTCCTGATTCAGCGCGGCAATGCCGCTGGCCAATTCGAATCCGGCACTGCCGCCGACACCCCAGACCCGCTCCAGCGCATCCATCACCGGGCGGACCTGGCGCAAGGCACGCAGCGCTGGCCAGTCCTGAATATGCTCGCTCGGGCAATCGATCAGTTGCTCGGGAGTCACCCGGCGATAGACATCCGTCAGCCACATGCTCGCGGCATAGCGCTGCTCACGCCCACGGCCGCGCAACCCCACGGCCACCTGACCGGCTGGCATGGCCTGGCGGCGCACTACCACCGGCTGCCCGGCCAGCAGCGTATCGAACACCCATTGGGGCGCATCGTCCGGCAAGGCAGACAGCGGCATGCCCCACAACAAATCATGGGGCAGCACTGCGAAAGCGCTGTCGATCACCACTGCGCCCGCAACAACTGGCGCACGTGCGCCGAGGCTTTACGGTTGCTGGCACCCAGACGACTGCTCAGGTCGACACCGCTGGCCTGCACGTCCTTGATCGCGCTGCTCAGCACCTGGCGGACCTGGGTCAGGTCGTCCACAGCGGGCTGTTCGATCTGGCTGACCGACAGGGTTTCCCACAGCAGGCCGAGGCTGGCGTAGCTGTCGATGTCGTAAGCCATGGGCGCAATGCTGGCGGCGAGCTTTTCCAGGTCATCGACACTGCGCTGGGTAACGCGGGCGGCCGAGGCCTTGCCCATCGCGTGCACCATCACGCCAGGGTCGCGCAACGCAATCAACCGATTGGCTTGATAGCCGTGAGCCAGGAATGCGCCGGACATCGCCTTGCCAACCAACAGGCCAATCACCGGATGCCCGGCCAACCGCGCCCGCGCGTAACTGTCTACCGCGCCGGCCAGCGCCTGATGGATGCCGAGCGCTTCCTCGCGACGGCCATACGCCTGGCTCGGCACATCGACAATCGCAATCAGCGCACGTTTTTCGGCGCGCTCGCGATCCTGTTCGATGGCATCGTCCACCGCCTTGGCAAGACCCCAGCCTTCCAACAAGCCGACTTCACCCTGACGCGCCCGAGGAAAGCGGTTGTTGGTGTCGGCAATCACCGCCACAAAGCGCACCGGCTGCTCACCCAGCAAGCCATCGGCCACTTTGAGCGAAGCAGGTAGACCGGTCACTTCGCTCGCGTCTGCGCTCAGCGCGTTGAACCAGTTCAAACCCCGTTGTGAATGGCTCATGGCCGGGCTCCTTGATAGAGAGTGCGTACGCTCTGCGGATCGATTTGTGGCTCGATGTCGAGACTGGCCAGGCGTTGCAGGAACAGCGCGTACTGACCGCTGCGATGCGTTGCCGGCACGCCCTGCTTGAGCCAGCCGCTGACCTGTTGGCGGATGTCGGCCACATCGTCGGCAGCAAAGCCGTCTACCAGATCGCTGGCAAAACGCTGTTCGCCACCGGTCAGGCTCCAGATAAAGGGCCGGTCGCGTGAGTCGTACTCTTCAATGCCCGCTTCCTGCTCGATCACCTGCGGTCCGTTCAGGCCGAGCCGGGCTTCCTGAGTCACCAATAAATAGCTGCACAAACCGGCGGCAATGGACATCCCGCCAAAACAGCCGACACTGCCCGCCACCACACCGATCACCGGCTGGTACTGACGCAGATCGACCATCGCAGCATGAATCTCGGCAATCGCCGCCAGGCCCAGATTGGCTTCCTGCAAACGCACGCCACCTGTCTCCAGCAGCACGATGGCGGCAGTAGGGATGCCGTTGCGGTTGTCTTCAGCGGCCAGTTCCAGCGCACCGGCCATTTTCGCGCCGCCCACTTCGCCCATGCTGCCGCCCTGAAAAGAGCCTTCGATGGCGGCGATCACTACCGGCAGGCCATCAACGGTGCCCTTGGCAACCACCACGCCGTCATCGGCCTGCGGCACGACACCTTGCATGGCCAGCCAGGGCGACATGACGCGATCAAACGGGCCGAGCAATTCCCGAAAGCTGCCGGCATCCAGCAAGGCGCGGGCGCGCTGGCGGGCATCGAGTTCGATAAAGCTGTGCTGGCTCAGCAAACGTGCGTTATCAGTCATGACCGATCTCCTCGAAACCCTGCTCCAGACGCAGGCGCACCACGCCAGGCGTTGCGCCGAAGTCATGAATGTCGATGCTCAGCGCGGGCGGGGTCTGGCCATCGAACATGCGCTCGAAAAGATGTTTCCAGCGCAGCGAGGCACCGTTGACCGAGGTCACCACCTGAATCGACAATTTGCCTGGCTGACCAGGCTCCAGCAGTACTTCCAGATCACCGGAACCGACCACGCCCACCAGCGCACGGCCTTTGGGCGGCTGTCCGGCGGGGAATTCAAAAGACAGGGTTTCCATTTCAGGCACTCCTCGAAACAGGGCCGAGCGCAGGCTCCAGGCCGTCGATAAACAGGCAGGCGGCGAGCAGATCAGCCGCTCCGCCAGGCGAGGCGTTGAGGGCCAGCAGTTGCTGATCCAGTTGGTTCAGCGCGCGACGACCGGCCAGGCTGGCACTGCCGCCAGCGTCCAGCACGCGCTGTGCGCCGTTCTGCATGGTCTGCAGGCCTTCAAGACCGGCGCGATGCAGCACGCAGGTGTCGGCCAGGGTGGTCATGATTGCCAATAGCGCATCCAGCCGGGCGTTCTGCTCGCCGCTGCCGGCTGCGCGGCTGCGTTGCAATTGCGGCAAGGCACACCGGATAACGGCAGGAAAGCCGTGCTGGGCCTGCTCGCGGGCGCCCATGACACCATAACGACGCACCACTTCACTGCCATGGCTGTTTTGCGCAAGCACCTGCCGATCCTTGATCAACGCCAGACTGGCAGCGCGCTGGCAGACTGCGTCAGGCCCACAGTCTTGCGGGTCGAGCGCTGCGGCGGTCACCAGCAGGCCCAGCGCCCAGATCGCACCGCGGTGGGTATTCACGCCTGATGTGGTGCGCAGCATCGTGGCTTCACCTTCACGACCGAGACGCCCCAGCGCCTCCCGCAATGGCTCGCCCACTGCCTGGAATTGCGCGGCGGCGTCGGCCATCAACTTGAAGGTCGGCCACAGCGACAGCGCCGAAGAATGCATCAGCCCCAGGTGCAAATCGGTGTGCGCACCATTGCTGCAGCGGTCCACAAGCGCGGGCTTGGGCGACAGATCGGCTTCGTCGATCAACGCATCGACGGCCAGATCGGCCAGTCGTTCGGCCAGCGAAGCGGGTTGCGGTGTCCGTTGAAGTGCGCTCATCACCAGCTCCTGAATTTGGCAGGCGGGTTGTAGAGGCCGCCGGACCACTGAACCAGGTCGGCAATGCTCTTGGCGGCCAGCAGTTCGCGGCTGGCGTCGGTACGCCGGATACCGAGGTCTTCGGGCAGCGCAATCAGCCCCTCACGGCGCATGCGCGCGGTGTCTTTCGGGTTATGGCGCAAGCCGATCACGGTCACGCCCGCCACGGCGGCGATCATCGCCTGACGCTCTTCCAGGCTGCGCGCCTTGTAGAGATAGGCGATGCCTTCTTCGGTCAGCAAATGGGTGACGTCGTCGCCGTAGATCATGATGGGTGCCAGCGGCATGCCGCTTTTCTTCGCCACTTCGACCGCATCAAGGGTTTCGACGAAGGTCGGTTTGCCGCCCTCCTGAAACGTCTCGACCATCTGCACCACGAGTTTTTTGCCGCGCTCCAGATAGGCAGCCGGGCCGTCTTCGGTCTGTTGGCGCATGTCCAGCCAGGCCGGGGTCGCATGGCGGCGGCCACGCGGGTCATGACCCATGTTCGGCGCGCCACCGAAACCTGCCAGGCGCCCACGGGTGACGGTCGAGGAATGCCCCTCGCCATCGACCTGCAGGGTCGCGCCGATGAACAGGTCAACGGCGTACTGGCCAGCCAGTTGGCAGAGTTGCCGGTTGGAACGCAGCGAGCCGTCGCGCCCGGTGAAGAACACGTCCGGGCGGGCGGCGATGTAGTTTTCCATGCCCAGTTCGGTGCCGAAACAATGCACGCTCTCGACCCAGCCGCTTTCAATGGCCGGGATCAGGGTCGGGTGCGGGTTGAGCGTCCAGTTGCGGCAGATTTTGCCTTTGAGCCCCAGCGACTCGCCGTAGGTCGGCAGGATCAGTTCGATGGCGGCCGTGTTGAAACCGATGCCGTGGTTCAGCGACTGAACGTTGTGTTTTTCGTAGATGCCGCGAATCGCCATCATCGCCATCAGCACGTGGACCGGCTTGATGTGGCGCGGGTCGCGGGTGAACAGCGGCTCGATGTAGAACGGCTTGTCGGCCACGACCACGAAGTCGACCCACGAGGCAGGAATGTCCACCCTGGGCAGCTCGCTGACGTCATCCACCAGTTGATTGACCTGAACGATAACGATGCCATCGCTGAAGGCGGCCGGTTCGATCAACGCGGGGGTGTCTTCGGTGCTCGGGCCGGTGTAGATGTTGCCGGCCCGGTCGGCCATGAAGCCTGCGGCCAGCACCACGTTGGGAATCAGGTCCACCACCAGCCGCGAATACAGTTCGATGTAGGTGTGTATCGCACCGATTTCCAGCAAACCGTCTTCCAGCAACTGGCTGATGCGCAGGCTTTGCGTGCCGGCAAACGAGAAGTCCAGTTTGCGTGCGATGCCTTGCTCGAAAAGGTCCAGGTGCTCGGCGCGGCCCACGCTGGGCATGATCATGTGCAGGTCATGCACCTTGCCCGGATCGACCTTGGCCAGCGCGCGGGACAGAAAATCCGCCTGTTTCTGGTTATTGCCCTCAAGCACCACCCGATCACCGGAAACCAGCAAGGCCTCAAGCGCCGCGACGATTTTATCGGTCGGCAACACCACGCCATCGGCAAGCGCCCGTACTTGCTCCAGACGCCGCTGTTTCTCGGTGCGACGACGTGTCCAGCGTGCGTCGGGGGAAGTTGTTGTTGTCATGATCGCTCCACGATTTTGCTGTCGAGGGCCACCTTAGGAGCGATAGCGGCAGGCATCAATCAAGCAGCGAGACGGATCATTACGGCTGGAGTAACGATGGGGAATGTGATCATTTTTTGCCGGACTGCGTAACATTTGCGAAACGCCCTGCTGATGTTTGCGTAGGACCGGTCTTTAACAGGGCTTTTGCACAATCGGGCAGCCGATTCTCGCCTAGCCTTCAGGCTTCCAGAACCCACAGGAAGCACTGCCATGTCGTTCATAGTCAGGGAAGGCGATCCAACCACCACCGGCGGGTTTGTGCTGAGCGGGTCTTCAAGCGAAGTCATCGACCAGCGCCGCGTTGCCCGCATGGGTGATCCGGTGTGGTGCCCGATGTGCACGAGCATCGGTTTCATTGCTCAGGGCAACCCGACGTATGTCGACGATCTGGTGGCGGTTGCCACGCAGGGACATGCAGTGGAGTGCGGCTGCAAACCCGGCAGCAACCGCCTGAGCGCCTCGCAGGAACACGTCCACGCCGACATGGACGCTGCTGTCACCATCTCCACCGAACTTGCCTTGGCGGCGCGGCTGCATGCCGAGCATCTGGCCTGCTCACTCAGAGACGGCAGCTACACGCCCGAGGTGCTCCGGCCGCGATGATTTCTGGCCAGTGCTCCGCGTCCAGCTCATCTAATCTCAACTATCGTGCGACGCTAAGCGCGGTACATACCCATCACGGATGGGCATTGGTCTCCAGCAAGTGGTGCAGGTCAACGAACTGCTGTGTCAGCTTGTGCCGTGGGTCGAGGTGGATCAGGGGCAGGTTGGCCTGATGCGACTCGCGCATTTTCACCGATGCGTTGAGGTAGACCGGCAGTACCGGCAGGCCCTCGGCGATCAGTTCGTCGAGCATCTGCTGCGGCAGGCTGGCCCTGGGCTGGAACTGGTTGACGATGATGCCTTCAACCTGAAGATCCTCGTTGTGATCTTCTTTCAGCTCTTCGATCTCGCGCATCAGCCCATACAGCGCCTGCCGGGAGAAGCTGTCGCAGTCAAACGGGATCAGGACGCGATCTGAAGCAATCAACGCCGAAACCGCATAGAAATTCAATGCTGGCGGCGTATCCAGGTAAATCCGCTCGTAATCTTCGCTCAGCTCGTCCAGCAATTTGCGCAGTTTGTTGATCTTGTGCTTGGCCTCAAGCTTGGGCTGCAGATCAGCCAGCTCGGCGGTGGCGGTCACCACGTGCAGGTTGTCGAAAGGTGTTTCATAGATATCGACGTGGTTTTTCTTGGCAAACGGTGCCGCCGACAGCGTGTTCTTGAAGAACTCGGCGATGCCCATCGGAATGTCGTCGCCCGTGAGGCCCGTGAGGTACTGAGTCGAGTTGGCCTGGGCATCGAGGTCGATCAACAGCGTCCGATAGCCTTCGTGAGCGCTGACTGCAGCCAGATTGCAGGCGATGCTCGATTTGCCGACACCGCCCTTCTGATTGAATACCACGCGACGCATGCTTTGGATTCCTTGAAAGATGAAGAAACAGCAGGAGTGGCCGATAAAGACCTCAGGATCGGTCGAGTCTAGGCACTGCAGATGACAACCGTGAGGTTACAGCAAAGCACCTCTGCCTGTTTGTCATCAAAAATGCGACTTGAACCTTAAAATACACGTCTGTAAACGGTTTTTATGTAACAAATTTGCTAGTAACGAGCCCCATCGGGATAATGCGCGCACTCAGTCAATTACCGCACCCAGGCTGATATCGACCTGATATCGATGTAGTGAGAAACATGCCCGCAGGGGCGGGAAGAGAAGTCTTGATCACCTTCAATATTGCACGATGGCAAGCCTGGGCACCGGGCCTGGCGAGCGCGGACGACTGGCGACAATGGAGCCTGACCCCGACGCTGCTGGAAACCAGTGACGAAGCGCCGGACGTGTCTTTTCTTCCCGCCATGCAACGCCGACGGCTTGGTCGCATGGCGCGCATGGCGTTTGCGGTGGGCTGGCCATTGACCGAAGGCTACGGGCGCGTGCCGCTGGTGTTCGTCTCGCGCCACGGCGAAACCCCGAGAACATTCGAAATTCTGCGTGACCTGGCCGCAGAAGAACCGCTTTCACCCACGCAATTCAGTTTGTCGGTACATAACGCAGTGATTGGTCTGTGGTCGATCATGCGTGGCGAAACCAGTGAAATGACGGCGTTGGCAGCCGCAGGCGATGGCCTGGAATATGGAGCATTCGAGGCAGCGGCGCTGCTGGCTGAAGGAGCCGAAGCCGTGCTGCTGGTGGTGACAGAAGAGCAACCACCGCAAGCCTATGCCCAATGGATTGATGACGTGCCGTTCCCTTACGCCGTCGGCTTACTGCTGACGCCCGGCAATGAATGGCAATTGTCTCTGAACACCGATACGCAAGGCACAGAGCGGACTCAGTGGCCCCATGCGCTGAACCTGCTGCAAGCCTTGCACACTGATCAATCCGCCTGCCTGCACCCCTGGAATAACCGGTTATGGAACTGGCAACGCAACCACTGAAGAAAGGCCGTGACGCTTATTACTGGCGGCTGCTGGCAACCGGCATCAGCTTTGCCCTGTTCGGGATGAGCGGCCTGTGCCTGCGACTGTTCGTTTTTCCGGTACTCGATTGCCTGCCCGGCAGCGCCGCCAGTCATCAATGCCGCGCCCGGCGCACCATCAGCCGACTGTTCTGGCGCTTCATCCGCATAATGGCGCGCATGGGCGTGCTGACCTACGAGGTTCGGGGCGCAGAAAAGCTGGGACGTCCCGGCCAGATGATCATCGCCAATCACCCGTCGCTGATCGATGTGGTGTTCCTGATCGGGCTGGTGCGTGACGCCAACTGCGTGGTCAAGCGCAGCCTCTGGGAAAACCCGTTTACCCGCGGCCCGGTGCGCTCGACCGGCTACATAAGCAACGACGGCAGCATGGATATGCTCGACGCCGCCGTGGAGCGCCTGCAAAGCGGCCAGACATTGATCATCTTCCCCGAGGGCACGCGCACCCAGCCCGGCCAGCCGCCGGTCTTTCACCGTGGCGCGGCGGCCATTGCGCTGCGGGGCGCGAGCATGATCACGCCGGTGACCATCAAGGTCCATCCGACAACCCTGACCAAGGCCGAACCCTGGTATCGCATTCCCCAGCGCCGTGTGCACTTCAGTTTGTGCGTCGGCGCCGATATAGACCCCAATGCCTTCAGTGCGCTCGGGCCACCGCCCGTAGCGTCCCGCAAGCTCAACGATTACCTGCATGACTATTTCACCAAGGAGCTCGCCTCAGATGAGCGATCTGCACCAGGACATTAAATTGCTGATCATCGATGCCCTGGGCCTCGAAGACATCACCCCCGAAGACATCGGCAACGACATGACCCTGTTCGGCGAAGGACTGGGCCTGGATTCGGTTGATGCACTGGAACTGGGCCTGGCCATCCAGAAACGCTACGGCATCAAGATAGACGCCGATGCAAAGGACACCCGTAACCATTTCGCCAGCGTCGACAGCCTTGCGGCCTTCGTCAGCGCCAGACAACCGGCCTGAGAATTGAACATGCAAACCCGTGAAGACATCTTCGAAATCCTCCGCGCCGCGATGGTGGAACTGTTCGAACTGGAGCCTGAAAGGGTCACGCTGGACGCCAACCTGTATCAGGACCTGGAAATCGACAGCATCGATGCCGTGGACCTGATCGACCACATCAAACGCAAGACCGGCAAAAAGATTGCTGCAGAAGAATTCAAGTCGGTCAGAACCGTCGACGACGTGGTCGAGGCCGTCTACCGCCTGGTCAACGCAGCCGAATGAAGCGGCTGATTGGCCTGATTCTGGTACTGGCCGGTGTGCTGTATCCGTTTGCCGTCTACTGGGGCACCGAGCACTTCGCCCCGTGGCAGTTCGCGCTGCTGCTTGGCAGCCTGTGGGCGGCGCGTGCGCTGACCGGCGAACGCAAACCCGGCAGCCTGGCGATGGCGAGTGTGGCCCTGGCCTTTTGCGTGGTGCTCGGTGTGCTCGACAGCCATTTGATGCTGCGCTGGTACCCGGTGCTGGTCAGCACGTTCATGCTCGGTCTGTTTGGCTCGAGCCTGATCTACGGTCCGCCGATCGTGGAAAGAATGGCGCGCATCACCCGCCCGCAACTGCCCGAATCCGGCATCTGCTACACCCGCAAAGTCACACAGATCTGGTGCCTGTTCTTTCTGGCCAATGGCCTGACTGCAGCGATGCTTACGCTGTGGGCACCGTTGTCGTGGTGGGCGCTGTACACCGGCCTGATTTCCTATGGATTGATGGGGCTGCTGTTCGCTGCTGAATGGATAGCTCGCCCACCCGCTACGGACGGCAAGTGAAATGGATCGCATGAACTGGTTGAATCTGCAAGACCTGCTGCTCGACGCCCTGCCCGACCGGCTGCTGACCCAGACCCCTGCGCTGGATCACGCGCAATTTTGTGAGCAGTCGTTAAGCGTGGCGGCAGGGCTGCAAGCCCGTGGTATCAAAAACCTTGCGCTGCACCTTGAAGATGCCGCCGAGCTGGCAGTCGCGCTGTTCGGTGCCTGGCGCGCGGGCGTGCATGTGTTGTTGCCCGCCGATTTGCAGGGCCAGACCCGCGAGCGCTGGGCGAGCCAGGTCGATCTGTGGCTGACCGACCTGCCGGGCGACGCTCAACTGAGCGATTTACAGGCTGCGCCTCTCGCAGCGGCCACGCTGGACCTCGACCAGTGCCGGTTGAGCCTGTGCACCTCGGGTTCCAGCGGCGAACCCAAACTGATTGAAAAGCGTCTGCGCCAACTGGCCAACGAAGTCTGCGGGCTGGAGCAGCTGTGGGGCGCGCAGCTTGGCTCGGCGTGCATGATCGGCAGCGTCGCGACCCAGCACATTTATGGCTTGCTGTTCCGACTGCTATGGCCGCTGTGCGCGGCGCGCCCGTTCGTGCGTCGCCAGTTGCCATTTGCCGAAGACCTGCAACGGGCCAGCCGCCAATACCCGTCCTTTGCCTGGGTCGCCAGCCCGGCACTGCTCAAGCGCATGGGCGACAACCTCGACTGGAACAGCCTGAGCAGCGTGCGCCGGGTGTTTTCATCCGGTGGCGCCCTGCCTGGCGAGGCTGCGCAAAGCCTGCATCAGCGTCTGGGACAATGGCCAACGGAAATTCTCGGCAGCTCGGAAACCGGTGGTATCGCCTGGCGTCAGGGCGAACAGCGCTGGCAGGCTTTCGACGGCATCGAACTGAGTCAGGACAGCGAAGGTGCGTTGCGCATCCGTTCGCCTTACCTGCCATCCGGCCATGTCGAGCAAACCGCCGATGCCGTGCTGATTGGCGATGACGGGCGATTCGAGCTGCTGGGCAGGCTGGACCGTATCGTCAAACTGGAAGAAAAGCGCGTGTCATTGCCGCTGATCGAGCAAGCGCTTGCCAGCCATGGCTGGGTCAGCGAAGCGCGCCTGGGTGTGGTGCAGGAAAATCGTGCGTCACTCGGCGCTCTGCTGGTGCTGAGCGACAGCGGCTTGCTGGCCCTGCGTAATCAGGGCCGTCGCGCACTCACCGAAGCCTTACGCGAGCATCTGCGACCGCATTGCGAAACCATCGCCCTGCCGCGCCGCTGGCGTCTATTGCGGCAAATGCCCCTCAATACCCAGGGCAAACTGGCGCAGACGGACGTTCAGGCACTGCTCATGGCGCCACGCCCCAAACAGCCGGAAGTACTCGACCAACAAATGGTTGATGGCGAGTGGCACCTGAACCTGATGGTCCCGCCCGACCTGGCTTTTTTCAGCGGCCACTTCCCCAAGGCACCGGTCTTGCCCGGCGTGCTTCAGGTGCAATGGGCAATCAATTTGGGCCAACAATTGCTCGACCTGCCACCCGATTTTGCCGGCATGGAAGTGCTCAAATTTCAGCAATTGGTGCGCCCCGGTGACCGACTGAAACTGACCCTGCGCTTCGATGCTACACGCGCCAAGCTGCATTTCGCCTTTCACAACAGCGAAAACGCACCGTGCTCCAGCGGTCGGGTTGTGCTGGAAGGTGCGCATGCATAAGCCTTGCGTGATCATTCCGGTGTTCGACCACGAGCTGGCCGTGCCCGACGTCGTCAAGGCCGTGCGCGCCGCCGGGCTGCCCTGCGTGTTGGTGGACGACGCCAGCAGCCCGGCCTGCGCCGCCGTGCTGCGACAGCTCGCCCAAGGCGACGAAATCTATCTGGTGTGCCTGCCGGTCAACCAAGGCAAGGGCGGCGCGGTCATGGCCGGGTTCAGGGAGGCAGCGCGGCTGGGGTTCAGTCATGCCTTGCAGGTCGATGCCGACGGCCAGCATGACCTGAGCGATATTCCGGTGTTTCTGGAGCAGTCGCGTCAGTACCCCGAAGCGCTGATCTGCGGCTATCCGCAGTACGACGAAAGCGTGCCGAAAGGCCGCCTGTACGCCCGCTATCTCACTCACGTGTGGGTATGGATCAACACCCTGTCATTGCAGATTCGCGACTCGATGTGCGGCTTTCGCCTGTACCCGCTGGCGCCGGTGCTCGTGCTGATCGACGCGGTGCGGATCGGCAAGCGCATGGATTTTGATTCGGAGATCCTCGTGCGCCTGGCGTGGCGCGGTCAGGCGATGCGCTGGCTGCCGACCCGCGTTCATTATCCACAGGACGGCCTGTCGCATTTCCGCCTGTTTCACGACAACGCGCTGATCTCGACCATGCACGCCAAACTGTTCTTTGGCATGCTGATGCGCCTGCCGCTGATCCTCTGGCGACGGTGGCGCTCATGAGCATCGACAAATCGCCCAGGGAGCATTGGGCCAGCCACCAGGAGCGCGGCAGCTTCATGCTCATGAAGCTCACTGCCTGGGGCATGCGCGTGCTCGGCCGTCGCCTGCTCACCCCTGTGCTGTATGGCATCGTGCTGTATTTCTTTGTGTTCGGCCGTCGTGCCCGGCACAGCATTTGGGAATACCAGCAGCGCCTGGCGGACTGGAGCGCCCGGCCTGAGCTGCGCCCAAGCCAACGGCGGGTGTTCGGCCAGTTCATGGCATTTGCCGAGGCGCTGCTCGACAAACTCGACGTGTGGAACGGCAGGCTGGGCATCGAGCAGATCGAGATCATCGACCCGGCATTGCTGCGCCAGAGCCTGCGTGGCGCACGCGGGCAGATGCTGGTGGGCGCGCACTTGGGCAACCTTGAGGTGTGCCGCGCGCTGGCCGAACTCGGCGAGAAGATCACCATGAACGTGCTGGTACACACCAAGCATGCCGAACGCTTCAATCGCCTGCTCGGTGAAGCCGGGGCAACCAACCTGCGGCTGATTCAGGTCAGCGAGCTGGACCCGGCGATCATGCTGCAACTGAGTCAGCGTCTGGACGAAGGCGAGTGGCTGGCCATTGCTGGCGACCGCGTTGCGCTGCATGGCGGGCGCAACGTGCGGGTCGACTTTCTCGGCCAGCCCGCGACGTTCCCGCAAGGCCCGTGGCTGCTGGCCGGTCTGCTCAAGTGCCCGGTCAATCTGTTTTTCTGCCTCAAGGGCCCGAAGGGCTATCGGGTGATTCTCGAACCGTTCGCCGACGCCATCGAATGGCGTCGCAGCGACCGCACTCAGGTGATCGCCCACTGGGCCACGCGCTATGCCGAGCGCCTGGGTCATTACTGCCTTGAAGCGCCACAGCAGTGGTTCAATTTCTACCCATTCTGGAAGTCCGATGACGAATCAAGTTCCTGACCCGATCATGTTCGGCGAACGCGCCCTGTGTATCGAAGACGTGCTGGCCCTGGCCAATCGTCAGGCACCGAGCGCGCTGCAAGGCGACGATGAATTTCGCGCACGCATCGCCAGGGGCGCGCAGTTTCTCGATTCGTTGCTGAGCAAGGAAGGCGTGATCTACGGCGTCACCACCGGTTACGGGGATTCCTGCGTGGTGGCGGTGCCGCTGGAGCATGTCGAGGCGCTACCGCGTTATCTGTACACGTTTCACGGTTGCGGGCTGGGCAAACTGCTCGACGCCCAGGCCACCCGCGCAGTGTTGGCGGCGCGCTTGCAGTCGTTGTGTCAGGGCGTTTCCGGGGTGCGGGTCGAACTGCTCGAGCGTTTGCAGGCATTTATCCATCAGGACGTGCTGCCGTTGATCCCGGAAGAAGGCTCGGTGGGTGCCAGCGGTGATCTGACGCCACTGTCGTACGTGGCCGCGACCCTGTCCGGTGAGCGCGAGGTGATGTTCCGTGGCGAGCGCCGTTTGGCCAGCGATGTGCATCGCGAACTGGGCTGGACGCCGCTGGTGCTGCGCCCCAAGGAAGCACTGGCGCTGATGAACGGCACCGCTGTCATGACCGGCATCGCCTGCCTGGCCTTCGCCCGCGCCGATTACCTGCTGCAACTGGCCACCCGCATCACCGCGATGAATGTGGTGGCGCTGCAAGGCAATCCGGAGCACTTCGACGAGCGCCTGTTCGCCGCCAAGCCGCACCCGGGCCAGATGCAAGTGGCGGCGTGGCTGCGTCAGGACCTGGCCATCGACGCGCCAACCGCTCCGCTGCACCGTTTGCAGGATCGCTATTCGCTGCGTTGCGCACCGCATGTGCTGGGCGTGCTGGCCGACAGCCTGAACTGGCTGCGTTCGTTCATCGAGATCGAGCTGAACAGCGCCAATGACAACCCTATTATCGATGCCGAAGCCGAGCGCGTGTTGCACGGCGGGCATTTTTACGGCGGGCATATCGCCTTTGCAATGGACAGCCTGAAAACCCTGGTGGCCAACGTCGCGGACTTGCTCGACCGGCAACTGGCGCTGTTGGTGGACGAGCGCTACAACCACGGCTTGCCGAGCAACCTGTCGGGTGCCAGCGCCGAGCGGGCGATGCTCAATCATGGCTTCAAGGCAGTGCAGATCGGCACCAGCGCGTGGACCGCCGAAGCGCTGAAAAACACCATGCCGGCCAGTGTGTTCTCACGTTCCACCGAATGCCACAATCAGGACAAGGTAAGCATGGGCACAATCGCTGCGCGTGACGCCATTCGTGTGCTGGAGCTGACCGAACAGGTCGCCGCGGCCACGCTGATCGCCGCCAATCAGGGTGTCTGGCTGCGCAGCAAGGGCGCCGATGCGCGCCCGCTGCCACCGGCGCTGGCCAGCATGCACGCAGAACTGGGCGAAGACTTTGCTCCGGTCATCGAAGACCGTGCACTGGAAAGCGAACTGCGTCTGTGCCTGAAACACATCGCCAACCGCCGCTGGAGGTTGCATGCGCAGTAAGGGTTTTCTGCACCTGAACACTGAAATCGTGGTGCCGTTTTTCGACGTCGACATGATGAACATCGTCTGGCACGGGCATTACGTCAAATACCTGGAAGTGGCGCGTTGCGCGCTGCTCGACCACATTGGCCATAACTACATGCAAATGCTCGAATCCGGTTATGGTTGGCCGGTGATCGACCTGCAATTGCGCTATGTGCGCAGTGCCGTGTTCGGCCAGAAGCTTAACGTGCGCGCCAGTCTGGTGGAGTGGGAGAACCGCTTGAAAATCAACTATCTGATCACCGACGCCGACACCGGCGAGCGCCTGACCCGTGCCAGCACCGTGCAGGTCGCAGTTGACCGCGACAGCCACGAAATGCAGCTGGCCTCGCCCCAGGTCTTTATCGATGCCGTAAAGAGAGCGTTGCCATGAACCGTCTGTGCCGAGCCTTGATGCTGCTGGGTTTGCTGTGCCTGTCTTCACTGGCGCAGGCTTTCGATCTGCAACAACTGAGCGACCAACTGGCCAAACCTGCGGTGGTGCAAGGCCGTTTCATTCAGGAAAAACACCTGCGCGCCCTGCCGCAGCCGCTGCTGAGCAAAGGCCGCTTCGTGCTCGCCAAGGATTTCGGGCTGCTCTGGCTGCTGGAAACACCGCTGAAACAGGATTACCGCATCAACGCCACCGGCATTGCCCGTCGCGAAACCGTCGGCGATGTCAGTACCTGGAAACCGGTGCCAAACAAAAATGCCGGCGCCGAGCAGAACCGCTTGTTTCTGGCCGTGCTGCAAGGCGACAGCAGCGGCCTGCAACGGGATTTCGACTTGCAGCTCAAGGGCGAAGCGAACGCCTGGCACCTCACGCTGACACCGCGCTCGCTGTTGCTGCAACAGGTGTTCAGGCAGATCAACATCGATGGCGGCGAGCTGGTCCAGCGCATTGAACTGCTGGAAACCCAGGGCGACAGCACGGTCCTGAAAATGATCGACAGCAACAGCGCCCCTACCCTGACCGATGCGCAGCGTAATGACTTCAACAACTGAGCGGCTGCTGCCGAGGCTGTTCCTGCTGATTCTGGCGGGCGTACTGGCGCTGGCCGGCTGGCAGTGGCACGACCGCTCGCCGTTGTCGGCCAACCTCATGGAGCTGGTGCCGGGCACTGACAATGACGCGCTGGTAACGAGTGCCGAAAAGCGCATGCAGGCGCCGCTTAATCGCGAAATGCTGGTGCTGGTCGGTCACGCTGATCGCCAGCAAGCCGTCGAGCTGGCGCGCACGCTGGCCGAGCAATGGCAGGCCAGTGGCCCGTTCGAAAAGGTCCAGTGGTCGCTGCAGGCCGATCTGCCCGCGCTGCGCACCCAGTTGCTGCAAGGCCGAATCGCGATGTTGCCAGCTGTGGACCGCACGCTGCTGATCGACGACCCGAAGGCCTTCATCGAGCAGCGCGTGCAAACCCTGTTCGACCCGTTTGCCGGTTTCAGCCTGGTGCCGGGCCAGGATGACTGGCTGGGCCTGACCGGACGTATTCAGAACGGGCTGCCGAAACAGGGCTCGGTCGAGGCGGACCTGGCCAGCGGCGCGCTGATTGCGACCGCCGAAGGCAAAAGCTGGGTGCTGCTGCGCTCGCGAACCCGCAGCGATGCGTTCGACATGCGCTTGCCCGGTCAGGTCGCCGACCTGCTGGCAAAAGCGCGGGGGCAGGCCGCTCAGGCGGGTGGTCAGTTGCTGGCAGCCAGCGGCCTGTTGTACGCCGCAGACGGCCAGAAACAGGCCAGTCGCGAGATCACCTGGGTGGGCGGTGGCGCAACGGTTGGCATTCTATTGCTGCTGTTGCTGGCCTTCCGGCGCTGGAGTGTATTGCTGGCCTTTGTCCCGGTGGTGGTCGGCATGCTGTTTGGTGCGGTGGCCTGCGTGGCGCTGTTTGCCAGCATGCACGTCATGACGCTGGTGCTGGGTTCCAGCCTGATCGGCGTGGCGGTGGATTACCCGCTGCATTACCTGTCGAAAAGCTGGAGCATGAAGCCCTGGCGCAGCTGGCCCGCCCTGCGCCTGACCCTGCCGGGGCTGAGCCTGAGCCTGATCACCAGTTGCATTGGCTATCTCGCCCTGGCCTGGACGCCGTTCCCGGCACTGACGCAAATTGCCGTGTTCTCGGCAGCGGGGCTGATCGGTGCGTACCTGACAGCCGTCTGCCTGTTGCCTGCATTGCTCGCCAGGGTAGAAATTCGTCCCGCGCAATGGCCGCTGAAACTGGCGCAACAGATGCTCGATTGCCGCGCCGCATTGTTGCAGCGCATCAACACGCCGATCCTGCTCGCGCTGCTGCTGGCCTTCTGTGGCGGCGGGCTCTGGCACCTGACCACCAAGAACGATATTCGCCAATGGGTCTCGGCACCTCAGGCGCTGACCGACGAAGCACAAGCCATCGCGCGAATTACCGGCTATCAGCCCACCAGCCAGTTTTTTCTGGTGCGCGGCAAAGACCAACAGCAGTTGCTCGACCGCCAGTCGGCGCTGACCCAGCGTCTCGATCAATTGGTCAGCATGGACAAGCTGCAAGGCTACATGGCGATCAATCAGCTGCTCGATTCGCCAGCCGAACAACAGGCGACCCGTGATGCACTGGGCAAATTGGCGCAATACTGGACACCACTGGTGCAGCTCGGCGTTCCGGCCAGCGCCTTGAAAACCGAACTCGCTCAATTGCAGGCACTGCCGACGCAAGACATTGATCAGGCGCTTCAAGGCCCGCTCAGCGAACCGTGGCGCACGCTCTGGCTGGGCGCCAGCGAAGATGCCGAAGGCGACGCTCAGGTAGCCAGCATCGTCAGCCTGCGCGGCCTGAACAGCATGGCGTTGCTGCGTGTGCAAGCCATCGGCCTGGAAGGTGTGCAACTGGTGGACCGCCTGGGTGAACTCAACGATGTGTTCGCCCACACACAAATCAGCGCAGCCGAATTGAAGCTAGCCTCGTGCGTGCTGATCGTTCTGCTGCTGATCGCACCGTTCGGCTTCAACGGCGCGTTACGCGTCGTCGCCCTGCCCTTGCTCGCCGCCTTGTGCAGCCTTGCCAGCCTGGGTTGGCTCGGCCAGCCACTGACCCTGTTCAGCCTGTTCGGCCTGCTGCTGGTCACGGCGATCAGTGTCGATTACGCGATTCTGATGCGCGAGCAGATCGGCGGTGCGGCGGTCAGCCTGCTGGGCACCCTGCTGGCGGCGGTCACCACTTGGCTATCGTTCGGGTTGCTGGCCATTTCCGGCACGCCAGCGATCAGCAATTTCGGCCTGTCGGTCAGCCTGGGGCTGGCCTTCAGTTTTCTGCTGGCACCGTGGGCAAGCCCGCGAAAAACTGCTCGCACGCAGGTCAACTCCGGGGAGCCGCACGCATGATGGTGGTGGCGTTCTGGCTGATGGCGCTGGCCTTGTTCGCGCTGGCCACTTGGGCAGGTCGGCAATTGGGCCTGATCCCTATCGTCAGCCAACTGCTGCTGGCAACCTTCGGTTTGCCGCTGCTGATGCTGTTCTGGATAGAACCCCACTGGCAACTCAGCGGCGCGCAACTGGTGTCTCCCGTCTGGCTGAAAAGCCTGTACGGCCTGGCGTTTGCCATCGTGCTGGGGCAGATTCTCAGCGATGTGATCGACCTGAGACTTGACCGCCAAAGCCTGAAAATCGCCGTGCCGAGCTTTCTGGTGCCATTTCTGAGCGGGCTGGCCTGTGCCGCATGGCTGCTGCCGGAGCAAGCGTGGATCAGTTCGCTGGCCATCGGGCTAGTGTTCGCCATCACCGCGATCCCGGTGCTTTACCTGTATCTGCAGCACATCGATTACCCGCCTGCCGCCACTCGCCGCCTCGTGCAGACCGCGATTCTTATCGACCTGACCTGCTGGAGCCTGTTCGCCATCGCTCAGGGCAGCCTGCACCTGAGCAGCCTGTTGTTACCCTTGCTGGGTGCCTGCGTGCCGCTGCTGTTCAGCTTGCTGCGTTTGCGCCAGCCGCTGCTTTACAGCCTGACGTTTTTCATTCTGCTGATGGTCGCTGAGCATTACCGGCTCAACGCGCTGATTTTCGGTATTGGGTATCTGCTGTGCATGGCGCGCCTCGGCCAGGCCTGGGTGCCGCCGCTGAGCGCCGCACAGCGGGGCTTTGTGCAAAACCGCCTGGCCATCCCGCTGCTGCTGACCTTCGGCATCGTGCAGATCAACGTACACAGCGCCCTCGGCGAACTCAGCGCACTGCAACTGGCCGTGCTGATCGTGCTGCCGATTGTCAGCAAGCTGCTCGGCAACTGGATTGGCCTACGCTGGGCCCCGCCGTCGTTCGCCGGGGCCAGCCGCTGGCGTGAAAGCGTGCTGCTGAATATTCGTGGCTTGAGCGAAATCGTTTTCCTCAATCTGCTGCTGCAACAGCAACTCATCAGCCCGGCGCTGTATTTCGCCCTGATGCTGATGGGCCTGCTCGCGACGCTGTTGCCGGCACTCACCGGCATGGGTCGCGTTACCGTGCAGCCCTCCCTTGCAACCGCCAAACCGGAAAGGAATACCTGTGCCCATCACTGATAGGGAAATTCGTCAGGTCGTCGTCATCGGTGCCGGCCCTGCCGGGTCAATCGCTGCTGCCTTGCTCAAACGCCAGGGCCACGACGTGCTGATCATCGAGCGCCAACTGTTCCCGCGCTTCTCGATCGGCGAAAGCCTGCTCTGCCACTGCCTGGACTTCGTCGAAGAAGCGGGGATGCTCGATGCGGTGAACGCCGCCGGCTTTCAGCGCAAGAACGGTGCAGCGTTTGCACGCGGCGAGCAGTACAGCGATTTCGACTTTGGCGACACGTTCAGCAACGGCAAAACCACCACGTTTCAGGTGCAGCGCAGCGAGTTCGACAAACTGCTGGCCGATCAGGCCGAGTTGCAGGGCGTGGATATCCGCTATCAGCAGGAAATCATCAGTGCCGACTTCGACGGCCCGCAGCCGGTTTTGCAGGTAAGGCGCGAAGACGGCAGCGAATACAGCGTGCATGCGACCTTTGTGCTGGACGCCAGCGGTTACGGCCGCGTGCTGCCGCGCTTGCTGGACCTGGAAGCGCCCTCAGGCTTTCCGCTGCGTCAGGCGGTGTTTACGCACATCGAAGACCGCATCGAAAGCCCGCCTTTCGACCGCCAGAAGATCCTCGTCAGCATCCATCCGCAGCACAGCGACGTATGGTTCTGGTCGATCCCGTTCAGCGAGGGCCGCTGCTCAGTGGGCGTCGTGGCCTCGGCCGAGCGCTTCAAAGGCAAGCCCGACGATCTGGACGCCTGCCTGCGCGCCTTTATCGATGAAACGCCGCAGTTGGCCAGCGTGCTGAAAAATGCAGTCTGGGACACGCCTGCGCGGACCATCGGTGGCTACTCGGCGAACGTCAAAACCCTGCACGGCAAGGGCTTTGCGCTGCTGGGTAATGCGGCGGAGTTTCTCGACCCGGTATTCTCCTCGGGCGTGACCATCGCCATGCGCTCGGCGAGCATGGCCGCCGGCGTGCTGAACCGACAGTTGCAGGGCGAAAACGTGGACTGGGAAACCGAGTTCGCCATCCCCTTGAAACGCGGCGTCGATACCTTTCGGGCCTACGTCGAAGGCTGGTACAACGGCACGTTCCAGAGCGTGATTTTCTACCCCGAAAGCACCCCGGATATTCGCCGTATGATCAGTGCGATTCTGGCCGGTTATGCCTGGGACGAGCGCAACCCGTTCGTCAGCGAGCCAAAACGCCGCCTGCGCATGCTGTCGGAAATCTGTGCGGACGGCGGCTCATGAGTCGTCCGTTTATGAGTGACAGCTACGTCGAGGAAACCCGCTTTGGTCTGTGGTTTCTGCGCAGCCACATCTGGCAATACCGGGTGTTGCGCGTTGCTATAAACGATTTACGCAGCCTGTTCGCCAGCCCGCCACCGACGGCACCCGTGCTGCTGGATGCAGGTTGCGGGCAGGGCAAGTCGTTCCAGCACCTGAGCAAGGTTTTTTCCCCGTCGAAACTGATCGGCGTCGATGCAGACCCGGACAGCCTTGAAATGAGTCGCCTCGAAGCGCAGGCCCGCGGCATCGATGTCGAGTTGATCGGCAGCGATTGCGCAGCCCTGCACCTGCCGGACGCCAGCGTCGATGTGCTGTTCTGTCACCAGACCTTTCATCATCTGGTCGAGCAGCAACAGGCGCTCGCCGAGTTCTACCGGGTGCTCAAACCGGGCGGCTATCTGCTGTTTGCCGAGTCCACCGAGGCCTACATCGACACGTGGGTAATCCGCTGGCTGTTCCGCCACCCGATGCACGTACAGAAGAGCGCCGCCGACTATCTGCAGATGATCCGCGAGCAAGGTTTCGAGTTCGATGCCGGCAATGTTTCCTACCCTTATCTGTGGTGGAGCCGCGCCAGAGACTTCGGCCTGCTCGAAGCCTTGAAGCTGCAAAAGCCCAAGCCATTCGGCCAGCGCGAAGAAACCCTGGTCAATGTCGTGGCCCGCAAGCCGCTGCGAGGTGACGCCTCATGATTCGCCTATTGTTCGTGGTTTTTCTGCTGCTCGGCGGCTGCGCTGCGCAGGCACCGCTGCCGACCACTGCACCGACCCTGAACTTGCCGATGCAACTGCACATCGAACGTCGGCAAACCGATCAGCGTCAGGACTGGATGCTGGTCATTCAGCGAGAAAACGCCGGGCTGCGCTGGTCGATGATGGACCCGCTGGGCATTCCTCAGGCCCGCCAGTTGCTGATCAACGGGCAATGGCAAGCCGACGGCCTGCTGCCGCCCAACCCTGAAGCCCGCGAGCTGTTTGCGGCGCTGATGTTCGCCATGACTCCGGACATGGAAATGCATGGCCGCTATCCCAGCGCTTACCGCCAGGGTATGCAACGCCGCCTGGATGATCGCTGGCTGGTTGAGTATCAATCGGCGAACGCCTTCACCATTCGTCTCAAGGACGGGCTGAGCTACCAGGTCACACCGCTGAACGACGAGCGCGCGCAATGACCGCCTACCTCAATGCGCTGGGCGTGATCTGCGCGCTGGGTGACAGCCGCGAAGAAGTCGCGCGCAGGCTGTTCGCAGGCGACAGCTCGGGCATGGTGGTCGAAAGCGGCTGGGTGCCGGAGCGGGCATTGCCGGTGGGCGCGGTCAAGGGTGCACTGCCCGCCATGCCGCCTGCCATGCGTTCGCAGCACAGCCGCAATAATCAATTGCTGCTGGCCGCGGCCCTACAAATCAAAGACGAGATTGGTCAGGCTATCGAGCAATACGGTGCCGGGCGCATTGGCGTGATCATCGGCACCAGTACGTCGGGCATCGATGAAGCGAGCAGCAGCATGGCCAGTTGGCTACGCGACCAGACCTTCCCCGCCGATTACGACTATCGGCAGCAGGAACTCGGTGCACCCGCTAACTTTCTGGCCACCTGGCTGCAATTGAGCGGTCCGGCCTATGTGATTTCAACCGCCTGCACCTCCAGCGCGCGGGCGCTGCTCAGTGCGCGCCGGGCGCTGGACATGGGCCTGTGCGATGCGGTGCTGTGCGGCGGCGTCGACAGCCTGTGCAAACTGACCCTGAACGGTTTCTCGGCACTTGAAGCCATGTCGCCACAGCTGTGCAACCCGTTTTCCCTCAATCGCAACGGGATCAACATTGGCGAGGCGGCGGCGCTGTTTCTCATGACCCGCGAGGCTGGCAGCACGCACTCGATTGCGCTGCTGGGCGCAGGTGCCAATTGCGACGCTCACCATATCTCCGCCCCTGAACCCAGCGGGCGCGGTGCGCGGGATGCCATGCTGCAAGCCTTGAGCAACGCCCGACTTGAGGCTGCGCAGATCAGCTACCTGAACCTGCACGGCACCGCGACGCAACTCAACGATGCCATGGAAAGCCTGGCGGTACAGGCGGTGTTCCCGGAGGGCGTGCCCTGCTCCTCGACCAAATCACTCAGCGGCCACACGCTGGGCGCGGCAGGGGCGCTGGAAATCGCCTTTTGCTGGCTGAGTCTGGTGCCGCAAAACACTGAACACGCCCTGCCCCCGCAGGTGTGGGATGGCGCCGCCGACCCGCTGTTACCCGCGCTGCACTGGACCGTGCCGGGCGCACGCCTGGCCGCTGCCGACACGCGCTACATGATGAGCAATTCCTTTGCTTTCGGTGGCAACAACATCAGCCTGATTATCGGAGATGCCCCATGATCGAGTGGCAGCTCGCCGAACTCATCCCCCATGCTGGCGACATGATCCTCATCGATCAGGTGCTGAATTTCGACGAAGAGCAGATCAACACCCGCCTGACCGTGCGCGCCGATGGTCTGTTCAACCAGCCGGACGGCAGCCTGCCCGCCTGGCTCGGCATCGAGCTGATGGCGCAAAGCGTGGCGGCCTACGCAGGCTGTCAGGCGCGCAGCAAGGGCGAAGCGGTCAAGCTGGGCTTTTTGCTCGGCAGCCGCAAGTTCGACTGCAACGTGGCGCGCTTCCCGGCTGGCAGCGAACTGCACATTCATGCCATCCGCTCCCTGCAGGACGACAGCGGTATGGGTGTGTTCGAATGCACCCTCACCGGCCCGGACATCACAGCGTTTGCCCGCCTCAATGTATATTGCCCACCCAACACTGCTGACTACCTGGCTGAAGGAGCCCCGGCATGACTGAATCGATACTGGTCACCGGCTCCAGCCGTGGCATCGGCCGCGCCATTGCCTTGCGTCTGGCCCGCGCTGGCTACGACCTGGTCCTGCACTGCCGCACCGGTCGCAGCGAAGCAGAAGCGGTGCAAGCCGAAATCATCGCGCTGGGCCGTCAGGCGCGGGTGCTGCAATTCGACGTCTCGGACCGCGTCGCCTGCAAGGCGATTCTGGAAGATGACGTAGAAACCCACGGCGCGTATTACGGCGTGGTGCTCAATGCCGGCCTGACCCGCGACGGCGCATTTCCGGCACTGAGCGACGACGACTGGGATCAGGTGCTGCGCACCAACCTTGATGGCTTCTACAACGTGCTGCACCCGCTGACCATGCCGATGATCCGTCGTCGCGCGGCGGGGCGTATCGTCTGTATCACTTCGGTTTCAGGCCTGATCGGCAACCGCGGCCAGGTGAACTACAGCGCGTCCAAAGCGGGCCTGATCGGTGCAGCCAAAGCGCTGGCCATCGAACTGGGCAAACGCAAGATCACCGTCAATTGCGTAGCGCCAGGGCTGATCGACACCGCGATGCTCGACGAGAACGTTCCCGTAGATGAACTGATGAAAATGATCCCGGCGCAGCGCATGGGCACTCCCGAAGAAGTTGCAGGCGCAGTGAATTTCCTGATGTCGGCGGAAGCCAGCTACATCACCCGTCAGGTGCTGGCCGTCAATGGAGGGTTGTGCTGATGAAGCGTGTGGTGGTTACCGGCATGTCCGGCATTACCTCGGTGGGCAGCGACTGGGCCACCATCAATGCGAGCTTCACGGCAAACCGTAGTGGTATTCGGCGGATGGACGAGTGGGACCGTTTCATCGAGCTGAACACCCGGCTTGCGGGGCCCATCGATGATTTCGCCGTGCCCGCGCACTGGACGCGCAAGCAATTGCGCAGCATGGGCCGTGTATCGCGGCTGGCGGTCGGGGCTGGAGAACAGGCGCTGATCGACGCCGGGCTGCTGAATGATCCGATCATTCGTGACGGCCGCATGGGCACTGCCTGCGGCTCGTCCACCGGCAGTACCGACGAGATCAAGGCGTTCGGCAACATGCTGATCAACTCGGTGGCGCTGAACCTCAACGCCAACTCGTACGTGCGGATGATGCCGCACACGACGGCGGCTAACCTCAGTATCTTCTTCGGCCTGACCGGACGCTTGATCCCGACGTCCAGCGCTTGCACCAGTGGCAGTCAGGGTATCGGATACGCCTACGAGGCGATCAAGTTCGGGCGTCTGCCGCTGATGCTCGCGGGCGGCGCCGAAGAACTGTGCCCGACCGAAGCGATGGTCTTTGATGCTCTGTATGCAACCAGCCTGAAAAACGACTCACCGCACACCACGCCACGGCCCTACGACAGCGGACGCGACGGGCTGGTGATCGGCGAAGGCGGCGGCATGCTGGTGCTCGAAGAACTTGAACACGCCCAGGCGCGTGGCGCGCACATCTATGCCGAGATCGTCGGCTTTGGCAGCAACGCCGACGGCGCGCACAGCACTCGCCCGGAACAGGCCACCATGCGCCGCGCGATGGAACTGGCGCTGGAAGACGCCGGTTTGCCTCCCGAAGCCATCGGCTACGTCAACGGCCACGGCACGGCTACGGAACAAGGCGACATCGCCGAAACCCTCGCCACCAGCAGCCTGTTCGGCCCACGCATGCCGCTCAGCTCACAAAAAAGTTTTCTTGGTCACACATTGGGTGCCTGCGGCGCACTGGAGTCGTGGTTCAGCATCGAAATGCTCAACAGTGATCGCTACATCCACACGCTGAACCTGGTCGATGTAGACCCACACTGCGGCGAACTGGACTACATCCTCGGCGAACCCCGGCAGATGAGCAATGAATACGTGATGAACAACAACTTTGCCTTTGGCGGGGTGAATACCTCCCTGATCTTCAAGCGTTGGGGTTAAGACCTCAATCTCCGGGGCGTGAGGCACGATAACCGCACTACCGTGCGACGCTCCGCGTCAAGAGTTCGGTAAACGCCTTGGCCATAGGTGACTGTTCGTCCTTGCGCTGCACCAGCCACACCGCGCTGGTCGCGCCGGGGTCGAGGACGTTGCGGTAGACCACGCTGTCAATGCGCATTCGGCGGTAGGACGCAGGCAACACCGTCACGCCCAAGCCGGCTGCGACCAGGCCGATGATGGTCATCACTTCCCCTGCTTCCTGAGTGATCAACGGGCTGAACCCTGCGGCGCGGGCCAGGCTCAGGACCTGTGCGTAGATGCCACTGCCATAGGTGCGTGGAAAGAACACAAAGGGCTCGGCGGCCAGCGCTGCCATGTAGATTCCGTCCTCGGTGCTGGCCGCCAGCGGATGGTCGGCACGCATGATGGCTACCAGCGGTTCGTTCAGCAATTCAAACACCACCAGTGAATCAGGCAACGCCAGCGGGCGCATGATGCCGACCTGTATGGTCTTGTCTTCAAGCCCTGCGGCCACTTCCTGGCTGGTGATTTCGGTCAGGGTCAGGTGCACGTCGGGGTAGGCCTGGCGGAACGCAAAGATCGCCTGCGGAATGCTGGAAGTGAACGGCGCAGACGATGTAAAGCCGATCTTCAGCTCACCGATTTCACCCAGTTGCGCGCGTCGGGCGACATCAGTGGCTTTATCAACCTGGGCCAACACCAGACGCGCCTCATCAAGAAACAGCCGCCCGGATTCGCTCAACTCAACGCGCCGGTTGGTGCGCTCGAACAGACGCGTACCCAGTTCCTGCTCCAGCGCCTGAATCTGCTGGCTGAGTGGCGGCTGAGAAATGCCCAGCGCCAGTGCTGCACGGCCGAAATGCAGCTCTTCGGCAACTGCGATGAAGTAACGCAGATGGCGCAATTCCATGCGGCCTCCATTAAGACGTTTTACCTATCAAACAGGTCGAACAATATATTGGATGGAATGATTGACGGGCTATATGATTTTTTCAATGCCAGCCCAACCGTGCTCCGAGGTCTCCCTTGAATCCTGCCGTCGCCCCGCCCACCACCGACCTGAATACGTCCGCTAAACCGTCTGGCGACAGCTACATCGAAAAGAACACGCCGCTGTTCAAACGCACCGCGTTGGCGCTGTTCGCGGGTGGGTTCTCGACGTTCACACTGCTGTATTGCGTCCAGCCGATGATGCCGACGCTGTCCACCGAGTTCTCCCTCTCGGCCGCCCAGAGCAGCCTGATTCTGTCAGTTGCCACAGCGATGCTCGCCATCGGCCTGCTAATCACCGGGCCGATATCCGACCGGCTCGGGCGCAAGTCGGTGATGGTCATGGCGCTGTTCTGCGCGTCGCTGTTCACCATCGCCAGCGCGTTGATGCCCAGTTGGGAAGGCGTGCTCATCACACGGGCACTGGTGGGCCTGTCGCTGAGCGGGCTGGCGGCAGTGGCGATGACCTACCTGAGCGAGGAAATACACCCCACTCATCTGGGTCTGGCGATGGGGCTGTATATCGGTGGCAGCGCGGTCGGCGGAATGAGCGGGCGGCTGATTGTCGGGGTCATGATCGATTATGTGAGCTGGCACGCAGCAATGCTGGTGGTCGGCGGGCTGGCGCTGATCGCCGCTGTGGTGTTCTGGAAAATCCTCCCGGAGTCACGCAACTTCCGCCCCCGCTCGCTGCACCCGCGCAGCCTGCTGGACGGCTTTGTGGTGCAGTTCAAAGACGCAGGGTTACCGCTGTTGTTTCTGATTGGCTTTCTGCTGATGGGCGCCTTCGTCACACTGTTCAATTACATCGCCTACCGCTTGTTGAGCGAGCCCTACAACCTCAGCCAGGCCGTGGTCGGCGTGTTTTCCGTGGTGTACCTGTCGGGCATCTACAGTTCGGCGAAGATCGGCTCGCTGGCCGACCGGCTGGGTCGTCGGAAAGTGCTCTGGGCCGTGATCGTGATGATGCTGGCGGGCTTGATCATGACGCTGTTCACACCACTGGCCTTGGTTATCCCCGGTGTATTGATCTTCACCTTCGGCTTCTTCGGCGCGCATTCAGTGGCCAGCAGCTGGGTAGGCCGCAGGGCCACAACGGCAAGAGGTCAGGCTGCGTCGCTGTACCTGTTCTGCTATTACGCAGGCTCAAGCGTAGCCGGAACCGGCGGTGGCGTGTTCTGGCATTACGCGGGCTGGAACGGCATCGGGCTGTTTATCGGGGCACTGTTACTGATGGCGCTGGGCGTGGCGTTGAGGTTGGCGAGGTTGCAGCCGTTGGGGGCGAGGGTTTAGTCACACATCGGGCGATGGCGCATCGGGTGAGCCAAGGTACACTGGCGCATCCGCCCGCTCTGGTAAAGGAAACCGACATGCGCCTCGACCACCTCCACCTGCAGAATTTTCGTTGTTACGAAGATGCTCATTTTGACTTCCAGCCGGGTTTCAATCTGGTGGTGGGGGTTAATGGGAGTGGGAAGACGTCGCTGCTGTTGGGGGTGGCTTGTTGTTTCAGAAACTTTCTGCAAACGATGGAGACAAGTTACTCACCAAATCATTCTCTTATCACGGAGACTGACGCCAGATTCACTATTGTGAAATTTGAGGACAGACTTCGTTTTGAGCGCAACTTCCCTATTAAAATTTCGGCCAACGGTGATGCATTTGACTTCCCTGAATGGGACGTATCATTCGAGCGTAACAGCCCCATACCTAGCTACAGCGTGCCTATAAGCCTAAAACTTCAGGAGAAGCTACGCATACTGGATGCGACTCTCCCGACTGATTTACCGGTGTTCGCTTTCTATAAAGCCAATCGACGCTGGCTAGCATCTCCTGTGACCCCCGAGCAGGCAGCGCAAAGCAAACCATCAAGACTGAACGCCTACACCGGCTGGTTTGACGCAGCCTCTAATTTAGAGAGTTTTGAAAACTGGCTCATAGGCAAAACGCTGGAGCGCTTACAAAGGATGTCACGGGCCCGCCATAACGGGGGTTTCGACGATGAGCTGACCTGGATAAATTCAGCAATCCAGTGTGCATTACCCGATTCCAAGGGGATAGAGTACGACATGGAGCTTCGAGGCTTGGTTGTCGATCTAGGAGAGAAATTAATCCCCTTCAACGACCTGAGTGACGGACAACGCGGAATGGTCGCGCTCTTTGCCGATATAGCCCGACGTATCTGCCTGCTCAACCCGCACATGGGAAAGGATGTCCTGAGCAAAACAAACGGGATCATCGTCATCGACGAACTCGATATCCATCTTCACCCCGGCTGGCAACGCACTATTGCTCCAGCACTGAAAAAAGCATTCCCCAACGTCCAGTTCATCGCCGCCAGCCACTCGCCTCAAGTGATTGGCAGCCTGCAACCGGGCGAGGTCATCCTGCTGAAGAATGGCGACAGCTCTCACCCGCGAGCAACCTATGGCCTGGACTCCAGCACCATTTTGGAAGAAGTCATGGGCGTACCGCAGCGCGAACCCGAAATTGAAGTGCTGCTTGATGAGCTGTTCAGCACGCTGGAAAACAATGAACTTGAAAAAGCCAGGCTGCAGCTTGATGCACTAAAGAAAAAAGCCCCCGATCTACCCGAGTTCGCAGGTGCCGAAGCACTGCTCAAGCGCAAGGAGCTTATTGGACGATGAGACGCATCATCAAGGGAACTGAGCCTGCGTCATTTACCGAATGGAAAGCCAGCGCAAATGAAGACTGGATGCCCACTTATCCAACCTTACAGAACCCACAAAAACGCGAATTGCATAACAGCCTGCTACAAGAGCAACTGGTTCGATGAAACGCTGCACATTTCTCCACTGGCAGACGATTGCGAACAGCGATTTCGCTATCTGCTGACAGGAAAAATTCAAAACACTGAATCCGCAGACCTTGCCGCCGCCACGATGATCGAGAAACTCGCACTCGATATCGCCTACCTGACGAGAAGACGTCAGGAAGCGATCACAGGCATTTTTGATGACCAGTTCATATTGAGCGCCAGTGAGGCGGAGTTGACGCATCTGGTGCAGAGTTTGCGCTCAGGAGATGCCGGCAAGCAGGTCGCCTTTGGCCACGTCGTTGCACGCTATGCGGAGCAGTTGCTGGCGTCCTGACATCCGCTCCTGAAAAGCAGGGCCGGGGAGACGTGACAGACGCACATTCCTGACCCCACCCTGCACAGCACAGCACAGCACAGCACAAAAAGAAATTTATTTTCATATATTTGTTTATATCTGGTTTTCGTGTAATTTATTTTCATCACGAAAACAGAGATAAAAACAATGAATGCCTGTGATCGCCCTGAAACCTCCCTGCACTCTCTCATTGCCTCACCCCTGCCGAGTACTCCCGGGTTGCCTCCCAGCTGACGGCCAGAGCCGTTGCTGTTGCGCCCTCGCCTGTCGCCTCTGCAAGGAACCGTCGCTATGTCGCCGTCACCCGGTATTTCGCTGTTGGTCTACGCCGCTGTCGCAATCATTGCCTTGATCGTGCTGATCGCGCGGTATCGGCTCAATCCGTTTATTGTCATTACGCTTGTTTCGGTCGGGCTGGCGCTGGTTGCAGGGATGCCGGCCAGTGGCGTGGTTGCCTCTTATGAGGCCGGGGTTGGCAAAACGCTGGGGCATATCGCGCTGGTTGTGGCGCTGGGCACCATGCTTGGCAAGATGATGGCCGAGTCCGGCGGGGCCGAGCAGGTGGCGCGCACGCTGATTGACCGCTTTGGTGAGCGTAATGCGCACTGGGCCATGGTCTGTATTGCGTTCCTGGTCGGCTTGCCGCTGTTTTTTGAAGTGGGTTTTGTGCTGCTGGTGCCGATTGCGTTTACCGTAGCGCGTCGTGTCGGGGTGTCGATTCTGATGGTCGGCCTGCCGATGGTGGCCGGTCTGTCGGTGGTACACGCGCTGGTGCCGCCGCACCCTGCGGCGATGCTGGCCGTTCAGGCTTATCAGGCGTCGGTGGGGCAGACCCTGTTTTACGCCATTCTGATCGGCATACCCACAGCAATCATTGCCGGGCCCGTGTATGCCAAATTTATCGTGCCGCGCATCCATTTGCCGGCTGAAAACCCGCTGGCGAAGCAGTTTCTCGACCGGGAACCCCGCGCAAAGCTGCCCAGCTTCGGCCTGACCATGGCCACCATCCTGTTGCCGGTGGTGCTGATGTTGTTGGGCGGCTGGGCCAACCTGATCAGCACGCCGGGCAGCGCGTTCAATGGCTTTCTGTTGTTCATCGGCAACTCGGTGATCGCTCTGCTGCTGGCCACTTTGCTGAGCTTCTGGACGCTGGGCATCGCTCAGGGATTCAATCGCGACTCGATTCTGAAATTCACCAATGAGTGCCTGGCACCTACCGCCAGTATCACCTTACTGGTCGGTGCCGGTGGCGGTTTGAACCGTATTCTGGTCGACAGCGGCGTGACCAACCAGATCGTCGGTCTGGCGCAGGACTTTCATCTGTCGCCCTTGCTGATGGGCTGGCTGTTCGCAGCACTGATGCGTGTGGCGACGGGCTCGGCGACGGTGGCGATGACCACCGCATCGGGGATCGTTGCGCCTGTGGCAATGGGCCTGGGTTACCCCCATCCCGAGTTGCTGGTGCTGGCGACGGGCGCAGGCTCGGTGATCTTTTCCCACGTCAACGACGGCGGTTTCTGGCTTATCAAGGAATACTTCAACATGACCGTAGCGCAAACATTCAAGACCTGGACGGTACTGGAGACGCTGATTTCCGTTGTCGCCTTTGCCTTGACGCTTGGCCTGGCGCAGGTGCTCTGAGTGGACATTCTGTATCAGATACGTGCCCGCCAGGCTTCATTCAGCGCGGGCGAAGGCCGGATCGCCAAACTGTTGCTCAGCGATATTGCCTTTGCCGCGAGCGCCAGCCTGGACGAGCTGGCCAGCCGCGCCGAGGTCAGCAGTGCCACGCTGTCGCGCTTCGCCCGCAACATCGGCTGCCGTGATCTGCGCGACTTGCGTCTGCAACTGGCTCAGGCCAGCGCGGTGGGCAGTCGTTTTCTCAACCCGGAACAGGCTCCGGAGCAGTCGGCGTTCTTCACCCGGATTGTCGGCGACATCGAAGCCACGTTGCGTCAGCACCTTGCAGGATTTGATGCATCGCGCTTTGCGGCAGCCGTGGCCTGTGTCGCCGACGCGAGCATGATTCATACATTCGGCATGGGCGGTTGCTCCAGTCTGTGCAGCGAGGAGCTGCAAACCCGCCTGGTGCGCCTCGGCTACCCGGTCGCCGCCTGCCGCGACCCGGTGATGATGCGCATGATTGCCGCCACGCTCGGCCCGCAACACAGCCTGATTGTCTGTTCGCTCAGCGGGCGCACGCCAGAACTGCTCGATGCGGTGACGCTGGCGCGCAGCTATGGCACTCGCGTACTGGCCATCACCTTGCCTGACTCACCGTTGGCGCAACGGGCTGAGGTGGTACTGCCGCTGCAAATTGCTGAAACCAATTTCATCTATAAACCCACGGCAGCGCGTTACGGCATGTTGCTGACCATCGATGTGCTGGCCACTGAACTGGCATTGCAGAGCCCTGAAGACAATCAGGAGCGGCTGCGCCGAATCAAGCTTGCGCTGGATGAATACCGCGGCGGCGAAGACGGCCTGCCGCTGGGAGACTGAACCATGCTCTACGACTTGATCATTCGCGATGCGCTGGTCATTGATGGCAGCGATACGCCCGGAGTGCGCGCCGACGTGGCGATCAGCGACGGACGCATTCAGCGCATCGGCAGCCTGACCGAGGCCCGAGCGCGGGATGAGGTCAATGCAGCGGGACGCGTGCTGGCTCCAGGGTTTATCGACGTTCACACCCACGACGACACGGTGGTCATTCGCAAACCCGAGATGCTGCCCAAAATCAGCCAGGGCGTGACGACGGTGATCGTCGGCAACTGCGGGATCAGCGCGTCGCCGGTCTCGCTGCGCGGTAATCCGCCCGACCCGATGAACCTGCTCGGCGACGCAGCGGCGTTTGTCTATCCACGTTTCGCCGACTACCGTGCGGCGGTGGACAACGCCCGGCCCGCGGTGAACGTGGCCGCCCTGATTGGCCACACGGCATTGCGCAGCAACCACATGGATGACTTGTTGCGCAGCGCCAGCCCGGCGGAAATTGCCGCCATGCGCGAGCAGTTGCGCGACAGCCTCGAAGCCGGCGCGCTGGGTTTGTCGACCGGCCTTGCCTACGCCTCGGCCTTCTCGGCCGAAACCGGCGAAGTCAAACAACTGGCCGAAGAGCTGACGGCGTTCGGCGCGGTCTACACCACTCACTTGCGCAGCGAATTCGAGCCGGTGCTGGAGGCGATGGCGGAGGCATTCGACATCGGTCGCCATGCACGCTCGCCAGTGATCATTTCCCACCTGAAATGCGCGGGCGCAGGTAACTGGGGCCGTAGCCCGCAACTGCTGGCAGCACTGGAGAGCGCAGCGCAGGGCCATCCGGTCGGCTGCGATTGTTACCCCTATGCAGCCAGTTCTTCGACGCTGGACCTTAAACAGGTCACTGACGCGTTCCGTATCACTATCACCTGGTCAACGCCGCACCCGGATCAGGGCGGCCGGGACCTGCAGGATATTGCCGCTGGCTGGGGGCTGTCATTACAAGACACCGCCCGCAAGTTGCAGCCTGCAGGCGCAGTGTATTACGGCATGGATGAAGGCGATGTCGAACGCATCATGTCCCACCCGCTGTCGATGATCGGTTCCGATGGCCTTCCGGAAGACCCGTTCCCCCATCCGCGCTTGTGGGGCGCTTTCCCACGGGTGCTCGGCCACTTCAGCCGCGACAAAAAACTGTTTGCCTTGCACACCGCCGTCCACAAAATGACCGGGCTTTCGGCAGCGCGCTTTGCCCTGCACGAGCGCGGCCTGATCCGCGAGGGCTACTGGGCGGATCTGGTGTTGTTCAACCCGCACACCGTGCGCGACATAGCAGACTTCAAAGATCCTCAGCGAGCAGCAGAAGGCATTGATGGCGTCTGGGTAAACGGCCAACTGAGCTATGCCGAGGGCAAACCGCAGGGCGAGCGTCAGGGCAGATTTCTGCCTCGCAGCGGGTCAATGGTGGAGGGCTTTTCGGGTGCAAAAACGCCGACGCAGGCGTCGGCGATCAAGCGTGAAAGGAACGATGCGTCTTGATCTCTCAACACATCGTTAGCCTGGCAGTTACTGGTGATACTGCGCCGACAACTCGTGTACTGCGTTGATGAACGCACCGGCATTGGCCGGGTCGACTTCGGGGGTGATGCCGTGGCCGAGGTTGAAGACGTGGCCGGTGCCGCTGCCGTAGCTGGCGAGGATGCGCGCGACTTCCTGGCGGATGGCTTCCGGGCGAGCGTAGAGCACGGTCGGGTCCATGTTGCCTTGTAGCGAAACCTTGTTGCCGACACGCTGACGCGCTTCGCCGATGTCGCAGGTCCAGTCCAGGCCGAGGGTGTCGGCACCGATCTCAGCGATGCTTTCCAGCCACAGTCCGCCGCCTTTGGTGAAGACGATGACCGGCACTTTGCGCCCGTCGTTCTCACGAATCAGGCCGTTGACGATCTTGCGCATGTACGCCAGCGAGAATTCCTGATAAGCCGCCGAAGAAAGGCTGCCGCCCCAACTGTCGAAGATCTGCACCGCTTGGGCACCGGCCAGAATCTGGCCGTTCAGGTACGAGGTCACCGACTGCGCCAGCTTGTCGAGCAGCAGGTGCATGGCTTGCGGGTTGTCGTAGAGCATGGCCTTGGATTTGCGGAAGTCCTTGGACGAGCCGCCTTCGACCATATAGGTCGCCAGGGTCCACGGGCTGCCGGCAAAACCGATCAGTGGCACACGACCGTTGAGTTCGCGGCGGATGGTGCTGACCGCGTCCATCACATAACCCAGGTCTTGCTGTGCATCCGGGATCGGCAGCGCTTCGATGTCCGCCAGTGTGCTGACGGTTTTCTTGAAACGCGGGCCTTCGCCGGTCTCGAAGTACAGGCCCAGGCCCATCGCATCGGGAATGGTCAGGATGTCGGAAAACAGAATCGCGGCATCCAGCGGATAACGATCCAGCGGTTGCAGCGTGACTTCACAGGCGAACTGCGGGTTCTTGCACAGGCTCATGAAATCCCCGGCGCTTGCCCGGCTGGCGCGGTATTCCGGCAGGTAGCGGCCGGCCTGACGCATCATCCACACCGGCGTGACGTCTACGGGTTGCTTGAGCAAAGCACGAAGGAAACGGTCGTTCTTCAGGGCAGTCATGTCGGCATCCGCTATAAAAGTGCGCGCATTTTCTCAGAGCGCGACGCAAAAGGCACGGCAAGCGCCGTGCCTTTTGTCTATCGAGGCGATTTGTTATACAAAACGTTGCGCCTTCGGAACCGAATGACGTCTATTTCAGATCCTTATGATTCATGATGTTCCAAGGCTTAAGCAAGCCCTTCCCCTGTTGGAGGACCAGACGCCAGTCCCCTCTCCCGGTACTGTTACCGACGGTAGTCAGATCCAGAGTAAACATCTGTACGTCCTTGGGTATATTGAATTTTCCATTGTGTTTCCACGCATGCAGGCTACCAGCGCCATCTTCGACGTACTTGGCAACTGCACGATTGACTGCGCTTTCAAGGCCGCCTTCGATATCGACCTGTATTTTACCCTGCGCCTTTGTGAACTTGCTGCTGGTGAAAAACTCATCCATGAATATCTTGTACCCAGACGGGCGAGCTTTATTGACCTGAGCCTCCTCGCGTGGGAGTTTCGGCACCGTATGTTTGCCGCCACCACGCAAACCGACCGGCGCGTGCACCCAGACGCCTTGACCGTCCAGCTGGATCGGTAGTTGGTAATAGGCATCCGGTCGCCGCGAATCAATCACTCGCCATACAGCGGAATCAGCGTCATACCTGACGGCATAGGCTTTTTCCTGTTGTATAGCGTAAAAGCGACTCGGCACACCCTCCTGAACTTTCTCATGGATGCCCCGATAAATACCGTCGCCGCGCGCCGTCAACCCGCCGGGCGTTTTTGATACGGCTGTTTTCGGATTGAGAACAGAGCGGCCAACCGCCGCCGGAGAATACGGTTTAACCCGCCGCCCTTTGGGCAGCGTCAGCCCATCGGCCAGCAACAGCGCAGCCTGAGCGAAATACAACGGCGCACTGCCTTGTTCGCTGGCCACCTTTCCAATGCCCTGCCAGATGGCGTAAAAACTGCGAAGAGCGGCGATCGGGAGCTGCACTTTAAAGGGCACGAAGGTGAGGATGATGTCGCCAACGGTTTGGGTGATCTCCCAAGCACTTCGCCAGTTGGTTTCCCAATTACTATTGGTCTGCTCATCAACAGCCGATATCACCCGTTCGACTTCGGAGTCATACACCGCTTCAAGAAAGTTTTCGCTGCGGGGCAGCAAGTCAATGAACAGCGCATCCCGGTCAGCGGTCAATGCCCGCCGCACATCGGCCTGATAGGGGAGCGCTGCCCTGCCCACCAGATAGTCCAGTAATGCAGGCTCAAGCAACAGTTGCTGAAACTCGGTCAGGCTGCTCATTTCCCGAAAACATTTACCGTCAGGTGCCTGCGGAGTAAACATCACCAGGGTGCCGACGCTGGAACGTGCCTCAACCCCGATCGCCAGTACGCCGCTCAACGGCACACCGTTAATGGACAACTGACTGACCTGAATGCGATGCCCCTCGACAGTTGCACGGTCATCATCGTCGACAGGGTGGTCCAGCACGGCTGTCAGCCACTTATGACCTCGGTTCGCCCGCTCGGGGGGAAGACTTCCGTCGCCCAGAAAGTCGCCTGCCATCTTTGCCTCGATCCCGTCGAGGCGCATCTGCGTATGCATCACGCGTGCGTAGCGTTGGCGATGCCATGCGCCGGTAGACGAGGTCGACAACACGTTTCTCAGGAACCTGGGGTAATTCTCACCAATGTTCAGGTCACGGATCAGACTGGACAGATAACCAGCCTTGAGAAAACCGATCAATTGCCCCTGAGCATCTAACGCGCGACTGGTCAGCAAAAAGTTGAGATCGGTAACAGCGATATTTTCCAGGGACAAGTCCGTGAGGCTGCGTTGCTGCGTTTCGTAGTTAGCCTCGACCTCCGAAGGGCCTGCAAACTCATAATCCAGATCCAGGATAAAGCCCGGATCGATTTCAATACTCACGGTAAGGATGCTGATCTCGTCAGGATTAACCTCTACACCATGATCCAGCAGGATTCGCTCCTGCAGCTTTTCGCGAGCATAGTTACGAAGCTGATCAGGCTCTCCGTACCTGGAGGGTTCAAGCAGGTCAGGAGCCTGGGCTTCGAGCACCGCCTGACTGTAATCCTGTACGGCGATCTTCCACGCGTACTTGTCGTCATCGGACGCGCTCGCGAACCACTCGGGCAAAAATTCCTTTTCAATTCCGGTCGGTTTTTCGGGATCGAACCAGCCTCGGTTTTCTTCGATTGCGCGCTGGGTCAAAGCCTTGCGAAACCCCGCTACATCCTGTTCGAACTGCATGCCCAGCGACAAACGATCCTCAGCCTTCAATTGCGAACTGATTGCCAGATAAAAACTGTCGGTGCCGTCCTTGAACTCAGTTATCTCACCATTGCTTATATCCTGAGCACTGTAATTACCGGCGCCATCGTGCAACAAGACGATACTGGTATCGTCAGGTCCCGCAGGCTCGTACTTGGTCATGCCGGGGTCAACGATCACCAGATTGTGCTCTGAAGCAGCCAGCAGCGCCCGTGCTCCGGTGCGAGCCAGTTCATCGGTGTACTGATTGAAGATCCGCGTGCGCGACAGGCCATCAATCGCCGTGCTGCGCGTCCATTCATCCAGCGAAATTTCCATCGCTTCAACGAATTCATCCGGAAGAACATCATTTTTCAGAAAGTCGATTTGCTGTTCTTCGGTCAGTGGCACCCGCTCCAGCAGCTCTTCGAGACGGCTGACAGGAACCTGCGGATTCAAGGCCCCCAACCAGCCCAGAACCGGCGAGATTTCGATGTCCCTACGATCCCAAAGTGGCAGGAAGGGATTGGGCAGACGAACATTCAGCAGGCTTTTGCAAGTGCCCTCATCAGCCAGCAAGGCCGCGAACAACAGCGGCCGCTGTTCCCTGGCCAATCCTGCTATCTGTTCGCGCAGGGTGACGATTCGGCCGGCTGTACTGTTGTTGCCCGGAAAGTTTCCGCCCATGCCGAGCCTTGAGCTGACAGGCAATTGGCTGAAGACAAGATTCAACAGGGGCTCTTCATCGGAGATAGAAACACCGTCGGGTGCGACATAAGCATCGTCACTGTCATGCATCAGCACGACGGTGTTTTCGACAACGCTTTGGTCGTTGCCTTTCAGGTACAACGCAAGGTCTTCACCGTTTTCGTTTTGAACACTGATCATCAGTTCAGCAGGCCATTCCGGCAACTGAACCAGCAAGGCGAACAAGGCACTCTCGCCATCGTCAGGGAAATAATTCTTTTCCGTGAAGCGCTCGACCAACTGGTCGATCATTCGGTCTGCGCGCTCACGTGCCCGGTGTTCACGCACTGCAACCGTACTGGGGCTGAAGCGGTCAGGTCCGAGCGCTTTCTGTTCGTTGGATCGGGCAAGCTTGCCCATGGGTGCTGCTTTCAACATGGCTATTTCCTTATAGCGACATGGGTGCCGGGAGTGTCGATGCGGCGATCGATCTCCCGATGAACGTGTAGAGCGAAATATTTTTGAAAGTAAGAAAAGCGGGGGGAACCTTCAGACGCACTGGCTCCCCTGAAGGCTTCTTGCATCAATCTTCCCGCGGCACAGTCGTGCTGATCGAGGTTGAGGGCGCAGCCAAAAGAACCTGTTCGAGTGCGTAGGCATAGCTCAGCAATTTAGCTTCATCCCAGGCGGTGGAAAGAAAATACAGCCCTTTGGGCAGGCCTTCATTATCGAGTCCGACAGGCAGGTTCATTCCGGGGTAACCCGCAATAGCGCCAACCGCTCCGAAAGCACTCTCCGACCAGTCGATAAGCGCGTCAAGCGAGTGTCGTTGCAAGAGCCCGTCTATCAGCTGCTGATGGGAACGGCGTAAATCGGTTGCATCATAAAAATAGATCGCCTGATCTACGACCGTGCCCGAGGCCGCAATCAACGCGTCCTGACTGTAACCTTCCGGTCCAGGAGACGCGACATTGAAGGCAATGATGTCATCAAGCGTACGAACCTCAAGCCCGGGACGGGTTTTCAAGTACGCTTCAAGCTCACGCTTGAAGTCATTCATGAGCATTGCAGGCTCCGCCATGCTGGAAACAAGCGGAACGTCGACCGGAACCAATATCGCCCCTGCAGACCTCAGATTACGTTTTATCTTTTGGAACGCGGGATCGTCGTCCATGAATCGACCGTCAGGCAGTTTGCTCGGATAACCCAGGCGCTTGCCTCTCAACGCTCCAGCTCTGAGGTACTCAACGTAGCTAACGGTGTTGCCGGGGACTTGGTAGGTGGCTTTGTCGAGCGGGTCAGTGCCGCTCATCGCCGTCAGCATGATGGCAGCATCAGTGACCGTCCGCGCCATTGGACCGGGGGTGTCCTGGCGACTGGAGATCGGAATCATGCCAGAGCGGCTAAGCAGACCCAACGTGGGCCTCACTCCCACGACGCCACTGGTGGCGGCAGGCTGAATGATCGAACCATTGGTTTCGGTACCCACTGCCAGCGGCGCAAAGCCAGCTGCAACACTTACCGCCGGACCCGAACTGGAGCCAAGCGGACTGGCAGCGAGGTCATATGGATGACGCGTTTGCCCGCCTCGGCCGCTCCAACCGTTCGGGACGTTACTCCCACGGAAATTAGACCATTCGCTGAGGTTGGCCTTGCCGATAATGATCGCGCCCGCCTCGCGTAGCCGCTGCACTACAAAAGCGTCGTACTGCGCAGGCGCGCCGGCCATGGCAAGTGCGCCTGCAGTCGTCTGCATTTTGTCTGCCGTATCGATATTGTCTTTCACCAGTACGGGAATGCCATGCAGCGGCCCTCTTTGCTTGCCGCTGGAGCGCTCCCTGTCAAGCAGAGTGGCTATCCGCCGAGCCTCGGGGTTGACTTCGATGACAGCGTTGAGCGCCGGGCCATTGTTGTTCAGCGCTTCGATACGCTGGAGCAGATCGTGGACCAGCTCGGCGGAAGTCAGGCTACCTTCGCTCAAGCGTTTCTGAAGCTCCACACTGGATTCGAAATGGGATGCCTTCGTTTCGATGATCGATCCGAAAACGGGCCCATCGAATTGCGCATTTGCCTGATCGTCAGCACATGCAAATGCAAAGGGCGCAATAGAGAGCGCGCAAAACAGACCAAACTTGAGTTTCATGACGTCCTTCCCTGGTTGATAAAACGCTCGTCCTGAGCGAATTCAGCAAGTCTAGGAAGGAAGTGGCAGCGGGGATGTCAGACAGATAGGCAGGTTGCAGGTGAAGGGTAGACGCTTGTTGTAGGAGTGCGCCTCTGCAAAGGCGCACTCCCAAGGATCAGACGCCGAGGTAATCCATGATCCCTTCAGCCGCATTGCGGCCTTCGAAGATCGCAGTGACCACCAGGTCGGAGCCGCGCACCATGTCGCCACCGGCAAAGATTTTCGGATTGCTGGTCTGGTGCTTGTACTGCGCCTGTTCCGGGGCGACGACGCGGCCCTGGCTGTCGGTGCTGATGGTGAACTGCTCGAACCACGGTGCCGGGCTTGGGCGGAAGCCAAAGGCGATGACCACGGCGTCTGCCGGAATGATCTCTTCAGAACCCGGAATCGGCTCGGGGCTGCGACGGCCACGGGCGTCGGGTTCGCCAAGGCGCGTTTCGACCACCTTCACGCCTTCGACCTTGCCTTCGCCGACAATGGCGATGGGTTGGCGGTTGTAGAGGAAGCGCACGCCCTCTTCCTTGGCGTTCTTCACTTCCTTGCGTGAACCCGGCATGTTTTCTTCGTCGCGACGGTAAGCGCAGGTGACCGATTTGGCGCCCTGACGGATCGAAGTACGGTTGCAGTCCATCGCCGTGTCGCCGCCGCCCAGCACGACAACGCGCTTGCCTTTCATGTCGACAAAGTCTTCCGGCGCCTTTTCGAAGCCCAGGTTACGGTTGACGTTGGCAATCAGGAAGTCGAGCGCATCGTGCACGCCCGGCAGGTCTTCACCGGCAAAACCGCCTTTCATGTAGGTGTAGGTGCCCATGCCCATGAACACCGCATCGTACTCTTCGAGCAACTGGTCGATGGTCACGTCCTTGCCGACTTCGGTGTTGAGCCGGAACTCGATCCCCATGCCGGTGAACACTTCACGCCGATGGCTGAGCACGGATTTTTCCAGCTTGAATTCGGGGATGCCGAAGGTCAGCAGACCGCCGATTTCAGGGTTCTTGTCGAACACCACCGGGGTCACGCCGCCACGCACCAGCACGTCGGCACAGCCAAGGCCCGCAGGCCCTGCGCCAATGATGGCGACGCGCTTGCCGGTCGGTATGACCCTGGACATGTCCGGACGCCAGCCCATGGCGAACGCGGTGTCGGTGATGTACTTCTCGACCGAGCCGATGGTGACCGCACCAAAGCCGTCGTTCAGCGTGCAGGCACCTTCACACAGGCGATCCTGGGGGCACACGCGGCCGCAGACTTCCGGCAGGGTGTTGGTCTGGTGGGACAACTCCGCCGCCGCGAGAATATTGCCCTCGGCAACCAGCTTGAGCCAGTTGGGAATGAAGTTGTGCACCGGGCACTTCCACTCGCAATACGGGTTGCCGCAACCCAGGCAGCGGTGCGCCTGATCGGCGGACTGCTGAGGTTTGAAGGGTTCGTAGATTTCCACGAACTCTTTCTTGCGTTGACGCAGCAGTTTCTTCTTCGGGTCTTTACGCCCGACGTCGATGAACTGGAAGTCGTTACTGAGACGTTCAGCCATTCTCTGGAGCCTCTTTGCGGCAGCTTCAAGCTACAAGCTTGAAGCTGCAAAAAATCATGATCGCAGGCAATTCGCGCACTGCCGTTAACTGGCGGCTTGAAGCTAACCGCTAGCAGCTGCTGTTATTGCGGATTCGCCCGAGTGCTGGAGAGCAGCGATTTCAGGTTGGCAGCCTTGGGCTTGACCAGCCAGAAACGACGCAGGTAATCGTCCAGGTTTTCCGCCAGGTTACGACCCCATTCACTGTCGGTTTCAGCGACGTACTCGTTCAGAACGCTCTGCAGGTGAGTGCGATAAGCTTCCATCGACTCGCCGCTGATGCGCTGGATCTCGACCAGTTCATGATTGACCAGGTCAACGAAGGTGTTGTCCTGATCGAGCACGTAAGCGAAACCGCCGGTCATGCCGGAACCGAAGTTGTAACCGGTCTTGCCCAGAACGCAGACGAAACCACCGGTCATGTACTCGCAGCAGTGGTCGCCCGTGCCTTCCACAACCGTGTGGGCACCCGAGTTACGCACCGCGAAACGCTCGCCCGCGGTACCCGCCGCAAACAGCTTGCCGCCGGTTGCGCCATACAGGCAGGTGTTGCCGATGATGGCGCTCTCGTTGGTCTTGAACGGGCTGCCCTTGGGCGGCACGATCACCAGCTTGCCAGCGGTCATGCCTTTACCGACGTAGTCGTTGGCATCGCCTTCCAGGTACATGTTCAGACCACCAGCGTTCCATACCCCGAAGCTCTGCCCGGCAGTGCCTTTGAAACGGAAAGTGATCGGCGCCTTGTTCATGCCCTGATTGCCGTGCAGTCTGGCGATTTCGCCGGAGATCCGCGCGCCGATGGAACGGTCGCAGTTACAGATGTCCAGCTCAAACTCGCCGCCGCTGAGGGCTTCGATGGCCGGCTTGGCCAGCTCGACCATCTTTTCTGCCAGCAGGCCTTTGTCGAACGGCGGGTTGCGGTCCACCAGGCTGAACTGTGGCTTGTCAGCCGGGATGTGATCGCTGCCCAGCAAAGGCGTGAGGTCCAGATGCCGTTGCTTTTCGGTTTCGCCCGGCAGAATGTCCAGCAGGTCGGTACGACCGATCAGCTCTTCCAGCGTGCGAACACCCAGCCTGGCCAGCCACTCACGGGTTTCTTCTGCCACGTAGGTGAAGAAGTTGATCACCATATCGACGGTGCCGATGTAGTGGTCTTTGCGCAGCTTTTCGTTCTGCGTCGCGACGCCGGTAGCGCAGTTGTTCAGGTGGCAGATGCGCAGGTATTTGCAGCCCAGCGCGATCATCGGCGCGGTGCCGAAGCCGAAGCTTTCAGCACCGAGAATAGCTGCCTTGATCACGTCGAGGCCGGTTTTCAGACCGCCGTCGGTCTGCACCCGAACCTTGCCGCGCAGGTCGTTGCCGCGCAGGGTCTGGTGCGTTTCGGCCAAGCCCAGTTCCCACGGCGCGCCAGCGTATTTGATGGAGGTCAGCGGCGAAGCGCCGGTGCCGCCGTCGTAGCCGGAAATGGTGATCAGGTCGGCATAGGCCTTGGCCACGCCTGCGGCAATGGTGCCCACGCCCGCTTCTGCCACCAGCTTGACCGAGACCAGCGCTGCCGGGTTGACCTGTTTGAGGTCGAAAATCAGCTGCGACAGGTCTTCGATGGAATAGATGTCATGGTGCGGCGGCGGCGAAATCAGCGTCACACCCGGTACGGCATAGCGCAGTTTGGCGATCAGGCCGTTGACCTTGCCGCCCGGCAGTTGCCCGCCCTCACCCGGTTTGGCACCCTGCGCGACTTTGATCTGCAACACATCGGCGTTGACCAGATACTCAGGCGTTACACCGAAGCGGCCGGTGGCAATCTGTTTGATCTTCGAGCTACGAATGGTGCCGTAGCGCGCCGGGTCTTCACCGCCTTCACCGGAGTTGGAGCGCGCACCCAGGCGGTTCATTGCCTCGGCCAGCGCTTCGTGAGCCTCGGGCGACAAGGCACCCAGCGAGATACCGGCCGAATCGAAGCGCTTGAGAATCTCGCTCAGCGGCTCGATTTCGTCGATGTTCAGCGGCTGGTCGAGGGTCTTGACCTGCAACAGGTCACGAATCATCGACACCGGACGCTGGTCCACCAGCGCGGTGTATTCCTTGAACTTGCTGTAGTCACCCTGCTGTACAGCGGCTTGCAGGGTGCTGACCACGTCCGGGTTGTAGGCGTGGTATTCGCCACCGTAGACGAACTTGAGCAGACCGCCCTGCTGGATCGGCTTGCGCGGGCTCCAGGCTTCGGCGGCCAGGGCCTTCTGTTCGGCTTCGATATCGACGAAACGCGCGCCTTTCAAGCGGCTCGGTACACCGCGGAAGCTGGTGTTGCAAACTTCTTCGGACAGGCCGATGGCTTCGAACAGTTGTGCACCACGGTAGGACGCAACGGTCGAAATGCCCATCTTCGACAGAATCTTGAGCAGGCCCTTGGTGATGCCTTTGCGGTAGTTCTTGAAGACTTCGTACAGGTCGCCCAGCACTTCGCCGGTACGGATCAGGTCACCCAGCACTTCGTAGGCCAGGAACGGATAGACAGCCGAAGCGCCAAAACCGATCAGCACAGCGAAATGATGCGGATCACGCGCCGTGGCGGTTTCGACCAGAATGTTACTGTCGCAACGCAGGCCCTGCTCGGTCAGGCGGTGGTGAACCGCGCCAACGGCCAGCGAGGCGTGCACCGGCAGTTTGCCCGGTGCAATGTGGCGGTCGCTCAGCACAATCAGGGTATGCCCGGAACGCACCGCTTCTTCGGCCTGATCGGCGACGTTACGCACAGCGGCTTCAAGGCCCAGGCTTTCGTCGTAGTTCAGGTCGATGATGTGGCGCTCGAAACCCGGACGCTCCAGGTTCATCAGCGAACGCCATTTGGCCGGCGAAATGACCGGCGAGCTGAGGATCACGCGTGAGGCGTGCTCTGGCGATTCCTGGAAGATGTTGCGCTCGGCACCGAGGCAGATCTCCAGCGACATGACGATGGCTTCACGCAACGGGTCGATCGGCGGGTTGGTCACCTGCGCGAACTGCTGGCGGAAGTAATCGTAAGGCGAACGCACGCGACGCGACAGCACTGCCATCGGCGTGTCGTCACCCATCGAGCCCACGGCTTCCTGGCCCTGCTCGCCGAGCGGGCGCAGCACCTGATCACGCTCCTCGAACGTGACCTGATACATCTTCATGTACTGCTTGAGCTGCTCGCTGTCATAGAAAGCCGAGCCGTGGTCGTTGTCTTCCATGGTGGCCTGAATGCGCAGGGCATTCTTGCGCAGCCATTGCTTGTACGGATGACGCGACTTGAGGCGGTTGTCGATAGCGTCGGTGTCGAGGATCTGGCCGGTTTCGGTGTCCACGGCAAAAATCTGCCCAGGACCGACACGGCCCTTGGCGATGACGTCTTCGGGCTTGTAGTCCCACACGCCGATTTCCGACGCGAGGGTGATGTAGCCATTCTTGGTCGTGACCCAGCGCGCCGGGCGCAGGCCGTTGCGGTCGAGCAGGCAGACCGCATGACGACCTTCGGTCATCACGATGCCGGCCGGGCCGTCCCACGGTTCCATGTGCATGGAGTTATATTCATAGAAGGCGCGTAGATCCGGGTCCATGGTCTCGACGTTCTGCCACGCAGGCGGAATGATCATGCGCACGCCACGAAACAGGTCTATGCCGCCGGTCACCATCAGCTCAAGCATGTTGTCCATGCTCGACGAGTCGGAGCCCACGCGGTTGACCAGCGGGCCCAATTCGTCCAGATCCATCAGGTCGTTGGTGAACTTGGTACGACGCGCCTGTGCCCAGTTACGGTTACCGGTGATGGTGTTGATCTCGCCGTTGTGGGCAAGAAAGCGGAAAGGCTGAGCCAGCGGCCATTTCGGCAGGGTGTTGGTCGAAAAGCGCTGGTGGAACACGCAGATTGCGGTCTGCAGACGCTCGTCGCTCAGGTCCGGGAAGAAGGCCGTGAGGTCGGCCGGCATCATCAGGCCTTTATAAATGATGGTCTTGTGCGAAAAGCTGCAGATGTAGTGATCCGAATCTGCAGCGTTGGCAACCGATGAACGGCGACGGGCACTGAACAGCTTGATGGCGAACTCCTGATCACTCAGGCCTTCGCCGCCGATGTACACCTGCTCGATTTTCGGCAGTCGCTCCAGCGCCAGTTGACCCAGCACGCTGGTATCGATCGGCACCTGGCGCCAGCCTATAAGCTCCAGGCCCTCGGCCAGGATCTCGCGGTTCATGTTTTCGCGTGCGGCCTTGGCCTTGGTGTCGTCCTGATTGAGGAACACCATGCCCACGGCATATTGACGGGGCAGTTCGACACCGAAGTGCTCGCTGGCCATCGCACGCAGGAAGCCGTCGGGCTTCTGAATCAACAGACCACAACCGTCGCCGGTCTTGCCGTCGGCGTTGATACCGCCACGGTGGGTCATGCAGGTCAGGGCCTGGACGGCCGTCTGCAACAGGTGATGACTGGGCTCGCCCTGCATATGAGCGATCAGGCCGAAGCCGCAGTTATCCTTGAATTCATCTGGTTGGTACAGACCTGCTTTCATAGACACTTTCTCACCAGGCTGCCTCTATGCGAGGCAAATTTCCTTTTAATTCAACCAATTACCTGTCACGCCGAACGTACGCCGGCTTCGGACAGGCAAAACGGAGGTCATTGTACACAGCGACACAAGGGCTCACAAATTTAACGACGACTGGTTGATAATCAATGTCGCAATTATGAAAGTTTTAAAGCGGGTCGCTGTGCTAGTCAAAGCATTTCTTCATGAATCTGACTGACGCGACGGGAGACTGCAAAGCGCTTGTAACGCAGACGCAGCAAGGCGCGCACCCATAAGGTGGCGCTCATGCGGGTTAAGTCAGGCTGGCTGGGTGAAGCGGCCCGGATAGAGCCGCTGCGACTTCAGCGGGTGGCGCCGAGCTCTTGTTGGACGCTGGCGACAGTGCGAGGCCAAGGTTTACCAGCCTGAACCTTGGCTGGCAATACCTTGATGGCTGCCAGAGCGGCAGCACGGTCAGGAAAGTTGCCATACGTGATGACGTACAGCGGCTTGCCCTGCAGGGTTTTCTTGAAATAACGGTACTCGCCACCTTGCTCTGCGATATAGGCCTGAGCCGTCGCTTCGGAGCTGGTGCCGAGAATCTGCACTACGTAGTGGCCTGGTGCCTGACTGCTGTACCAGTTGCCACCGGCCGCTGGCTTGGCGGCCGCAGCTGCCGGTTTTTCGGCAGGCTTGGCGGCCGGTGCAGGCGCTGGAGCAGGCTTGGCGACAGCAACCTGAGTCGGCGCTGGCGCTGGCGTCGGTTTGGCGGCAGGCGTTGGCGCAGGAATCGACGAACGTGGCGTTTGAGCGGCGGCCTGACCGGCAGGCACGCCTGCTGGCGGCGCGGTGGTGGTCACGGTCGGCGGCTGGGCAGGCGAACCTGTCGGCACTGCGTCTTCGTCGACATCGCTGGAACCGGCGGCCTCAGCCAGCGGACCGCGCATTACCGGCTGCGAATTACCGTTCATCGGCAGCGGCATCGGTTGCGAATTGCCCGCAAATTCGATGGCCGGGCTACCGTTGTTCGATTGCTGAGCAGTTGGCTTGCCCTCGCCCAGCGGCAATTGCGCCTGAGCGGAAGCAGGGGCATTGGCGGTGGTGGCTGTCTTGTCGCCGCGACCCGGGATCAGCACTGCTGCTGCCACGGCCACTATGACGACGGCACCCAAGGCCAATACGTGTTTTTTCGGCATGTTGAACCCCACACTTGGACGCTTGACCGCGGAACGACTCGCGATCATCGCCTCGATCATTGAATCGCGGGCCACCTGGTTGATTGCCCCAGGCCAGCCATCGGATTGTTCATGAATATCGGTGATCTGGTCGGCAGTAAACAATGCGATTCCCTGCCCTGCACCCTCCAGACGCTGAGCCAGATACTCCCGGGTTTCCTCTTGCGTATAGGGTTGCAGCTCGATGACGTGAAAGCGTTCGCCTTCGACATCGCCCTGCAGGTCGGCACACATCTGATCGAGACGATCGAGCAGCGATGGCTCTCCGAACAGGAATACATGCGGACGCCCTTCCGGCGTGCCCGCAGCAAGACCCAGCAACGCTTCGAGCGCCGAATCGCCCAGTTGTTCCGCATCGTCGACCAGCAAGTAGACTTCCTGACCGGTCAGCCCGAGCTGAACGACCTGCGACAGGATTGCCTGCATTTCGGCCTGAGCGACACTCAGCGCCTGGGCGACCTGCTGCAATACACCCGCCGCATCGCCTGCACCGCGTGCAGAGACCACGACGCTTTGCACCGACTGCTTGTTGGTGCTGGCCACCAGCGCCTGGCGCAGCAGGGTCTTGCCGCTGCCCTGTGGCCCGGTGACTGCCAGCAGCAACTGGCTGTAACGCGCCAGATGATGGAGCTGACCCAGCACTGGCTTGCGCTGGGCAGGAAAGAATTTGAAGCCAGGTACCCGCGCTGCAAAGGGGTCATGACTCAACTGATAATGGCCGAGGAAGGCCTCGTCGGCATGCAAACTAGTCATGGGTTTTCCGTTAACCTCTAAGCTGATCCACCAGGGCGCGATAGTCCGCAACCAGGGTGGCCTGTAATACTTCTTGTGGATAATCGTCCGTGATAACCGCTTCACCTATCTGGCGCAACAGCACCAGACGCAAGCGACCGTCGATGACTTTCTTGTCGATCGCCATGTGTTCGAGAAAATTGTCTTCCGTCATTTCTTGCGGCGGCACCACCGGCAGCCCGGCGCGCTGAAACAGGCGAATGCCGCGATCCCGTTCCTGCGTGCTGATCCAGCCCAGGCGCGAGGACATTTCCAGCGCCATGACCGTACCGGCAGCCACCGCTTCGCCATGCAGCCAGACACCATAGCCCATATGCGTCTCGATGGCGTGGCCGAATGTGTGCCCCAGGTTCAATGTGGCGCGCACACCGGACTCACGCTCATCGGCACCGACCACCAGCGCCTTCGCGGCGCAGGAGCGTTCAATGGCCACGGTCAGCGCGGCCTGATCAAGCCCGCGCAGGGCGTCGACGTGTTCTTCGAGCCAGGTCAGGAACGGCTCGTCGCAGATCAGACCGTACTTGATGACTTCGGCCAGCCCGGCGGACAACTCACGCTCAGGCAGGGTATTGAGCGAGGTGGTGTCGATCAGCACGACGCTTGGCTGATAGAACGCACCGACCATGTTCTTGCCCAGCGGATGGTTGATGCCGGTCTTGCCGCCGACCGAGGAGTCCACCTGAGACAACAGCGTGGTCGGGATCTGAATGAAATTCACGCCGCGCTGATAACACGCCGCAGCGAAACCGGCCATGTCGCCAATCACTCCGCCACCCAGCGCAATGACCGTGGTACGACGGTCGTGACGGGCAGTGAGCAGGCCATCGAAAATGGTCTGCAGGGTTTCCCAGTTCTTGAACGCCTCGCCATCGGGCAGAACAATCGGCAGGACATTGTAACCAGCCAGCGTCTGAGTCAGGCGCTCCAGATACAGCGGCGCGACCGTCGTGTTGGAGACGATGGCCACCTGACGCCCGACAATGTGCGGGGCAAGGAGCTCTGGCTGATCCAGCAGGCCTTCGCCTATATGGATCGGGTAGCTGCGCTCGCCCAGCTCGACCTTAAGTGTCTGCATGTGTCCCCACATTGATTACCGATTGGACCGCTGCACGGTTTTCAGGAGGTCATGACGCAAGGCCATGCACCGTCGCTGTTTTTATGGTCGCCGAGGATAGCGCATTTTCGCCTGCGCTTTAACGGGGAGGAAGCTCTGCAAGGCGCGCCAGTATCTCGAGAACCACCATTCGGGGTGGCCGCTCATCGGTTTCGATCACCACGTCGGCGATTTCCCGATACAGCGGGTCGCGGATGGCCAGCAATTCGCTCAGCACCCGGGCCGGATCGGCAGTACGCAACAAAGGACGATTTCGGTCACGCGCGGTGCGCCCGACCTGCTGTTCGATAGAGGCATGCAGATACACCACACGCCCACCGGCACGCAGCGCCTGACGGTTTTCAGTGCGCATGACTGCGCCGCCGCCAGTGGCCAGAACCACGCCATCGGCTTCGCACAACTCGGCAATCATGGCCTGCTCGCGCTCCCGGAAACCCGGTTCGCCCTCCTTGTCGAAGATCCAGGGGATGTTGGCGCCCGTGCGCAGCTCGATTTCCTTGTCGGAATCCTTGAACGGCAGTCGCAACTCTTTGGCAAGCAAGCGGCCGATGGTGCTTTTGCCAGCACCCATCGGCCCCACAAGTATTAAATTTCGCACAAAATCAACGACTCACAGAAATCGCCTGGTTGTTCATGATACGCGGAGTCAAAAATACCAACAGCTCGGATTTGGACTCGGATACCACATCGCGCCTGAAAAGCCGGCCAAGATACGGTACATCGCCAAGAAATGGCACTTTATCGACAACTTTACTTTGCGTATTGGAGAACACACCACCGATCACGATGGTTTCGCCATCGGAAATCAGCACTTTGGCGTTGACCTCGTTTTTCTTGATGGGCGGTACGCCAAGCACCGCATTCAGGTAGTCCGGCTCATCCTTGGTGACCTTGACCTCCATGATGATGCGGTTGTCCGGCGTGATCTGCGGCGTGACTTCAAGCGACAGCGAAGCCTCCTTGAAGCTCACGGTGGTGGCGCCGCTTGAGCTGGATTCCTGATACGGAATCTCTGTGCCCTTGAGGATCTTGGCGGTTTCCTTGTCGGATGTGACCACTTTGGGCTGGGAGACGATTTCACCGTTGCCGGTCTTCTCCATCGCGCTCAGCTCAAGGTCCAGCAGCGTGTTGTTGGTTACGAAGCCCAAGCCAATGCCTGTGGTCGCATCGGCTGCACCCAAGTCAACAAAAGGGATGTTGGAGGTCAGGTTTGCATTCGTGTTACCGCCCTCATCACCATTGTCGTCCAGACCGTAGGTGGTCCATTTACCGTTGCGACTGGTATTGGTCGAGCCACCCCAGCGCACACCCAACTGCTTGTTGTAATCGACGTTGGCCTCGACGATACGCGCCTCGATCATCACCTGGCGCACTGGAATATCCAGTTGCGAAACAATGCGACGCAGTTCGTCGAGACGGTCCTGAGTCTGGTAGGCAATGATGTTGTTGGTGCGATCGTCCACGGTGATCGAGCCACGCTCTTCAGCCTTGGACTCGGCACTGGTCACCGACTGAAACAGCTTGGCGATATCGGCGGCCTTGGCGTAATTGACCTGCAACAGCTCGCGGCGCAGCGGTGCCAGTTCGGCAATCTGCTTGAGCGATTCCAGCTCCTGGCGTTCGCGGGCGGCAATTTCATCCGCTGGCGCAACCAGCAGAACACTGCCGACCTTGCGCTTGTCCAGGCCTTTGGTTTTCAGCACCAGGTCCAGCGCCTGATCCCAGGGCACGTTCTGCAGGCGCAGGGTGATGCCGCCCTGAACCGTGTCACTGGCCACCAGATTGAGGTTGGTGAAGTCGGCGATCAGTTGCAGCACCGAACGCACATCGATGTCCTGGAAGTTAAGCGAGAGCTTTTCACCGGTGTACACCGGCTTGTCGGCGGCGCGGCGGTCCAGATCTTCGTTGGTCAACGGACGCACACTGATGGTCAGCTTGTTTTCGGTCTGGAACGCCGAGTAGTCGAAGGCACCCGACGGCTCGATCAGAATACTGGCCTTGTCGCCCGTGGCCGACGCACTGACGAACTGCACAGGGGTCGCGAAATCCTTGACGTCCAGCCGCACACGCAGAGGCTCGGGCAACTGGGTCTTGGCGAAGTCGACACGAATCTTGCCGCCCTGTTCCTGAATATCAGGCGCGATGCTCGGGTTACTCAGGTCTATGACCACATTGCCTTCGCCCAGCTCACCACGCTGAAAATCGACATTGCGGATGGCTTTGACGCCCGCCGGTATAAAGGGTCTGGCAGACGCCGGGGCTGGCGGCGGCACCGCTACCCGTTGCGCGCCCATCGCAGTGGTCGGCTGGGAGGCCTGCGCTGCGGCGGCACCCTGGCCGATGACCACAAACAGATTGTTGCCGTCAACGCGAGAGCTATAAGGCGCAAGCGTCGTCAGGTTGATGATCACTCGCGTGCGATCCTGAGCCTGCACCACCACTACGCTGCGTGCATTGCCGGTGCCCAGCTCACGGCTTTTGGTCTCCAGCTGGCTGGTCACGCCCGGCAGGTCCAGAGCGATGCGCGCCGGTTGCGCGGTGGTGTAGCCGCGAGGCGCGGGCACCGGTGCGTCAAAGGCAAGCTTGAGCTCGATGCGGTCGCCTGGCAGGGCGGCGACATCCAGGGTCTTGAGGTTGGCAGCCTGGAGAACCGGCGACAGCATCGCTATGCATAACGACACGCCGATAATCGAGAGAATCCGGGTCATGATCAATTTCCGTTGAGCGCTACTGTGCATACTTGGCCTTGCCCACTTCATGAGCGTTCTTTGAGGGAAATACTGCGCGGCCTTTCCAGCCAGGCCCCCTCTCCATCAGGAACTATTTCAATGACATCAACCTGTGCATCGCCGATCGACACTACCCGGCCATTGTTGCGCCCCAGGTAATCGCCCACCTTGACGCGATGAACGCCTCCGGCACCACGCAACAGGGCGAACGTCCCTGACTCGTTGCCGATCGTGCCGACCATCTCGAACGCCTCGATATTGAACCCTTCGAGAAACTGCCTGACCCGATGCTCGTCCGGCGCCACCAGCCGCGTACCTTTCTGACGATTGAGCAGGTCAATCTTGATCGGCGGCTGAAACGGGCTGCGCAGGGCCGCTGCGTTATAGGTAAAGGCCTCATACGGGCGAAACTTCGGCAAGGGCTCGATCGTGCCGCTCGGGCGCGCCCTGGCCTGATCCATGAACTCGCTCAGGTCGGCAAAATCGTTGTCATTGCCGCAACCGGCCAGCCCTGCCAGAACCACACTGACGCACAACAATCGCGCCGCCCTCATTTCTTCAGCCCTTCATCGTTGTAGCGGTAGGTCTTGGCCAGAATGCTCATGCGCAACTTGGTCGGCACCTTCGAATCGACCGGCTTGATCTCGAAATCATGCAGCGTGACGATGCGCGGCAGGCTGGCAACGCCGCTGACAAAGGTTGCCAGGTCGTGATAGCCACCCACCACTGTGATCTGTATCGGCAGCTCGATATAGAACTGCTGGACCGCTTCGGGCAACAGCTTGATTTCCTCGAACTCAAGCCCGCTTCCCAACCCGGTGCGGGTGATGTCTTCAAGCAGGCCTGGCACTTCGGTGTCGCTCGGCAATTGCCGCAGCAGCGCCCCGAAAGTGTTTTCCATTTCTTCCATCTGCTTTCTGTAGGGCTCAAGGTTCGCAGCCTGGAACGCCTTGTTGGAAAACTGCTCTTTAAGCGCCACCTCGCTGGCCTGCGTGCTCTCCAGCTGGGTTTCCAGATCCTGAATAAAGAAGAAATAGCCCAGCGCGAAAATCAGTACCGCGACCAGCACACCGGCAATCGCCTTGATCGCGGCGGGCCAGGAACCCATGTTGTTCAGGTCCAGCTCGCTCAGATCAACCTTGCGCAGCCCTTCCAGCCATTCGGACATATTCATGGCTTGGCTCCTGCAGCGGGTGCGGGTGCGGCTGTGGGTGCGACCGATGCAGCGCCGGCTGGAGCAACTGCGGCAACCGGTGGCTGGGTCTGGCGCACGGTCAACTGAAAGACGTTGGCCTGATCGACAGCGCCCGCCGTCGTGGCCTTGACCTCGGTGAGGCTTGGCGCTTCCAGCCAGTCGGAGGCTTCAAGGTTACGCATGAGGTCGGAAACCCGGTTGTTCGATTCGGCAGCGCCACTGATGGCAATCAGTTTGCTGGTCATTTTGACCTGCGAAAAATAAACGCCATCCGGCAGAGTGCGCGCCAGTTGGTCAAACACACGCCCGGTGACAGGCCGGTTGCCTTGCAGGTCCTGGATGATCTTCATGCGCTCAAGCAATTGTTTGCGACGCGCCTTCAGGTCGCTGATCTCCTTGATGCGGATATCGAGCTGGGCGATCTGGGTTTGCAGAAACGCGTTGCGGGCCATCTGATGTTCAATGGCGCTGCTGACGTAGCGGTCGATCAGAAAGAGAATGCCGACCGACACCACCAGCACGCAGACCAGTGCGGTCAGAAAGCGTTTTTTGCGTGCTTCGCGAAGCTCTTCACGCCACGGTAATAAGTTGATCCGCGCCATCAGTCAAAGCTCCTCAACGCCAGACCGCACGCGATCATCAGGGCAGGTGCATCGCTGGCCAGCGCACCGGCATTGACCTTGGAACTCAAGGCCATGTCGGCGAACGGGTTGGCAACCATGGTCGGTGTGCCGATACGTCGCTGAATCAAATGCTCCAGCCCTGAAATCGACGCCGTACCGCCTGCCAGCATGATGTGATCCACGGAGTTGTACTGACCGGCCGCAAAGAAGAACTGCAGGGATCGGGAAACCTGTTGCACCAGCGCGTCCTTGAAGGGGTCCAGCACCTCGCTGACATAATCGTCAGGCAGCCCGCCCTGCTTCTTGGCCAGCCCGGCCTCTTCCATGGAAAGCCCGTAGCGGCGCTGAATTTCGTCAGTCAGCTGGCGACCGCCGAACAATTGCTCGCGGGTATAGATGATTCGACCATGGTGCAGCACGCTGAGGGTGGTCATGGTCGCGCCGATGTCCACCACGGCAACGGTCAGTTCGTCATGGCCGTTGCCCAGTTGCGCAGCCAGCAGACCGAATGAACGCTCCAGCGCGTAGGCCTCGACGTCCACGACACGCGCCGTCAGCCCGGCCAGGGCCAGCGCGGCCTCGCGCACTTCGACGTTTTCCTTGCGGCAGGCCGCCAGCAGGACTTCGACCCGTTCCGGGTTGCGGACCGAGTAGCCCTGCACTTCAAAATCGATGGCAACTTCTTCGAGCGGGTAAGGGATGTACTGATCAGCTTCAAGCTTGAGCTGATTTTCCATGTCGTCGTCGGAGAGACCGGCATCCATCTCGATGGTTTTGGTGATCACCGCGGAACCCGCCACGGCAACCGCCACAATCTTGACGTTGGTCTTGGCCTTGATCAGTACGCGAGACAGCGCCTGACCAACCCCTTCGAGTTCGGCAATATTCTTTTCGACGACAGCGTTGGCCGGTAACGGCTCGACTGCGTAAGACTCGACCTTGTAACGAGTGCCGGAACGACTCAATTCCAGGAGTTTTACCGAGGTGGAGCTAATATCGATCCCTAGAAGGGTATTGGCCTTCTTACCAAAGAGTTCGAACACAACCTGATTCCTATGAGTTTCCGTCACTTACGGAGTTATTTCGGGTCAACGTCACTGTCGACAGCCTTGACAGTAGCGCAAATCACGCTCGGGGACGAAAAATGCTTATAATGCCCAGCGTTTTTTTCATTTAAGAAAGCTTCAAGGCGTGTTCATTTGTAAATGCCTGCGCTTAACCCATTATTTTTTCTGGAAATCCAAAAGCCTTGATACGCCTGCTGAAGTTTTTCTGGTGGTCCCTCGTCGCGGTATTCTGCTCGCTGTTACTCGGCCTGAGCGGCGCGTTTCTGTATCTGAGCCCGACCCTGCCCTCTGTCGAAGCGCTGCGAAGCATTCAACTGCAAATTCCCCTGCGCGTGTTCAGCAGCGACGGCAAGCTGATTGCCGAGTTCGGCGAGATGCGCCGGACCCCGATTCGCTTTGCCGAAATCCCGCCCAACTTCATCAACGCGCTGTTATCGGCCGAAGACGACAACTTCGCCAACCACTATGGCGTTGACCCCAGCAGCCTGATGCGCGCCGCCACCCAATTGGTGAAGAGCGGTCATATTCAGTCAGGCGGCAGTACCATCACCATGCAGGTCGCGAAAAACTTTTTCCTGACCAGCGAACGAAGCTTTTCGCGCAAAACCACAGAGATCCTTCTCGCCTTGCAAATCGAGCGCCAACTCACCAAAGACGAGATTCTCGAGCTGTACGTGAACAAGATTTATCTGGGTAACCGCGCCTACGGCATCGAGGCGGCGGCGCAAGTCTACTATGGCAAATCGATTCGCGATGTAAGCCTTGCGCAAATGGCCATGATTGCCGGTTTGCCCAAGGCGCCGTCACGCTTCAACCCACTCGCCAATGCAACCCGTGCCAAAGAGCGTCGCGACTGGATTCTGGGGCGCATGTTCCGTCTGGGCAAAATCGACCAGGCTGCGTATCAGGCAGCGCTCAACGAGCCGCTCAACGCCAGTTATCACGTACCGACACCGGAAGTGAACGCGCCGTACATCGCTGAAATGGCCCGCGCCGAAATGGTCGGCCGTTATGGCAGCGAGGCCTATACAGAGGGCTTCCGCGTCACGACCACGGTGCCGAGCGACCTGCAGGAGCACGCCAACAAGTCCATCCAGCAGGGCTTGATCGACTACGATCAACGCCACGGCTATCGCGGGCCTGAAAGCCGCTTCCCGGGCATGACCCGCGCCGGCTGGACGCAGGAGCTGACCAAACAGCGCACGATCAACGGCCTGGAGCCGGCCATCGTCACCCAGATCGACAAGACCGGTCTGCGCGTTTTGACCCGCAATGGCGAGAAGGAAGAAACCGTCGATTGGGCCAGCATGAAGTGGGCGCGTCCTTATCTGAACACCAACAGCCTGGGCGCCAATCCCAAGCAGCCTGGCGATGTTGCGAAGGTGGGTGATCTGGTTCGCCTGCTGCGTCAGGACGATGGCTCGCTGAAATTCAGTCAAATTCCCGTCGCGCAAAGCGCTCTGGTTTCCCTCGACCCGCAAAATGGCGCCATCCGCGCCCTGGTCGGCGGTTTTGCTTTCGAGCAGAGCAACTACAACCGGGCCATGCAGGCCAAGCGTCAGCCGGGCTCCAGCTTCAAGCCATTTATTTACAGCGCCGCGCTGGATAACGGCTACACCGCCTCCAGCCTGGTGAACGACGCGCCGATCGTGTTCGTCGACGAGTACCTGGACAAGGTATGGCGCCCGAAAAATGACACCAACACCTTCCTCGGCCCGATCCGCCTGCGCGAAGCGCTGTACAAGTCGCGCAACCTGGTTTCTATCCGCCTGCTGCAGGCGCTGGGCGTCGATAGCACCATCGACTACATTACTCGCTTCGGTTTTGCCAAGCAGGATCTGCCACGCAACCTGTCGCTGGCACTCGGTACGGCCACACTGACCCCGATGGAAATCGCTACCGGCTGGGCGACCTTTGCCAACGGCGGTTACAAGGTCAGCCCTTACCTGATCCAGACCATCGAGAACCGTGACGGCCAGACGCTGTTTGTCGCCAACCCGCCTAGCGTTCCGGTCAATGACGTGAATACGGCGCCCAATACGTCGACCTTTGCCGTGCATGACAGCCCGAGCGTAGTCGCAGGCCCTCCGGGCTCACCGGCCCAACCGCAAGCGCCAGCCGTTGCCGAGCGCATTGTGGATGGGCGCACCACGTACATTCTGAACAGCATGCTGCAGGACGTGATCAAGCGCGGCACCGGGCGTCGCGCCTTGTCGATGAACCGGCCGGACATTGCAGGCAAGACCGGTACGACCAACGATTCCAAGGATGCATGGTTCTCCGGCTACAACGCGGATTACGTCACGACGGTGTGGAGCGGTTTCGATCAGCCTGAGAGCCTTGGCCGTCATGAATTTGGCGGTACGGTCTCGCTGCCGATCTGGATGGACTACATGAGCGCCGCGCTCAAGGACAAACCACCCCATCAGCAGGCCGAACCGTCTGGCATCCTCAGCCTGCGCGTCGACCCGCTGAGCGGCCGCGCGGCCACACCGAGCACGCCAAACGCGTTCTTCGAGCTGTTCAAAAGCGAAGACACACCGCCAAGCGTCAACGAACTGGGCGGCGGTAGCGCACCCGGCAGCCCGCTGCCAGCAGACGAGTCCGCGCCGATCGACTTGTTCTGATACGCCGCAGGCTCCGCACTCACGGTCATACACAGGCCTTGTGTGCGAGCTTGCTCGCGAAGATGTTGGGCCCATCGCCGTCAACTACCGTGAGACGCTCCGCGTCGCATGCAGCCCTGGATGCTCTGCGTCCGCTTTAAGCGCTACTCAAGACATAAAAAAACCCCTGCATCGCTGCAGGGGTTTTTTATTGCGGCGGGATCAGCCGTTGAACACGTCGTCCACGCTGGTCAGCGGGTAGTGCTTCGGATACGGCAGGGTCGCAACGCCGCTTTCGATGGCAGCCTTGGCAACAGCGTCGGCGATCAGGCCCAGCAGACGGGTGTCCATTGGTTTCGGGATGATGTATTCACGACCGAATTCCAGCTTGATACCGCCATAAGCGTCGCAGACTTCCTGAGGAACCGGCAGCTTGGCCAGTTCACGCAGGGCGTTGGCTGCGGCGATTTTCATCTCTTCGTTGATGCGCTTGGCGCGAACGTCCAGTGCACCACGGAAGATGAACGGGAAGCCCAGCACGTTGTTGACCTGGTTCGGGTAGTCCGAACGGCCGGTCGCCATGATCACGTCGCTGCGGGTGGCGTGAGCCAGCTCCGGGGAGATTTCCGGGTCCGGGTTCGAGCAGGCGAACACGATCGGGTCCTTGGCCATCAACTTGAGATTTTCAGCGCTCAGCAGGTTAGGACCGGACAAGCCCACAAATACATCAGCGCCATCCAGTGCATCGGTCAGCGAGCGCTTCTCGGTGGCGTGAGCGAACACCGCCTTGTACTGGTTCAGGTCGGTACGGCCGGAGTGGATCACGCCGGTACGGTCAACCATGAAGATGTTTTCGATCTTCGCGCCCATGCTCACCAGCAGCTTCATGCAAGAGATGGCAGCTGCGCCAGCGCCCAGGCAGACGATCTTCGCGGACTCAAGGCTTTTGCCGACGATTTCCAGTGCGTTGATCATGCCGGCTGCGGTCACGATAGCGGTGCCGTGCTGGTCATCGTGGAAAACCGGGATGTCGCACTGTTCGATCAGTGCTTTCTCGATCTCAAAGCACTCAGGTGCCTTGATGTCTTCCAGGTTGATGCCACCGAAGGTGATGGAGATACGCTTGACGGTGTCGATGAACGCTTGCGGGCTTTCGGAATCGACTTCGATATCGAAAACGTCGATACCGGCGAAACGCTTGAACAGAACCCCTTTACCTTCCATAACCGGCTTGGAGGCCAATGGGCCCAGATCGCCGAGGCCGAGAATCGCGGTGCCATCGGAAATAACTGCTACCAGGTTGCCTTTGCCGGTGTACTTGTAAGCCAGCTCGGGGTCACGGGCAATTTCACGCACGGGTTCAGCAACGCCAGGGCTGTAGGCCAGAGCCAGGTCACGAGCGGTTGCGGTCGGCTTGGTGAGTTCGACGCTCAGCTTCCCCGGACGAGGATTGGCATGGTATTCGAGCGCGGCAGTTTTCAAATCTGACATGTATTGGATTCCGCTTTTTTACTGTGGGACAGACGGACCGCCGAGGATACGCAAGATGCATAGTCCTAACAAGACTGGCCAGTCACTGCTGTCAATAGGTACTGGATTAGACTTTACGCTTAGATGCCTGACCGCTGGTCGCCTGCCTGCTGATTTCTACCATCAGCCTCTAAAGGCTCAGCATTGCCGGATGGCTCAACGCGATCATCCAGCGCGACTGCCCGGCCTTCAAGCCACCTCGGCCAGAACGATCAATCACCCAGCCGCGCGCTTCAATTTGCCGACCCTTGAGACGCTCAAGCGCCTCCATATCGAACCTGAACGCCTGATCAGGGGCAACGCGCAGCACCAGCGAACCGTGTAGTTCGATCCAGATGCCACCGCGATTACGCTGCACGCTCCTGACCTTGCCAGACACCACTGCAAAGCCGCCTTTGCGTAGTTTGTCGGAAGGCTGCACCGGCGAATTGCGCCACACCCCGCGCCTGGCCTGACGCGCCTCACGCTCGGCGCTTTGCTGGCAATCGACCAGTGCCACGTTGGGCGCGACAGCGACCAGATAGCCCAGCCCTTCACTGAGCAACTGCGCTTCAAGATTGTCGCCATTGCGGCCATAAACGTTGGCCAGCGTGCGGCCGTAATGATCCTTGCCCTGCTGACCGACACGCAGGCTGATTTGCCCGCCGCTTTTGTCCACCAGCGCTTGCAGGCGCTTTTTGGCGGCCTCGGCGAATGGCTCGGCAGAGCGGCCTTTCTTGCCGGTTTCAGGGGTATTGAGGCCGATCATGCGCACATTGCGGCCGTCGGTCAGGCGTAGCGTGTCGCCATCTACCACGCGCTGCACGTGAGCAACCGGCAACGAAGCAGGTGCCGGGCAGAAGGCCTGAGCACCAGACAGCCAAATCGCGGACATAAAAAAGACGCCCACAAGGGGCGCCTTTTCAAGCAGTCTGGAAATGCCCAAGGGGCAACCAGTCTTGCTATCAGTCCTGCTTCGCTTTGGTTGCGCCGAACGCACCGAAACGGGACTTGAACTTGTCAACACGGCCGCCGATATCAAGCGTTTTTTGCTTGCCGGTGTAGAACGGGTGACATTCGTTGCACACGTCCAGGCTCAAAGGGCCGGTCAGGGTGGAACGGGTTTTGATGACATTGCCGCAGCTGCAGGTCGCGTCAATGGCTTCGTAAACTGGATGGATATCAGCCTTCATCGGTACTTCCTCAGTCTAACGTGCCGCCACCCAACACTATTGTTGAATACCGCACGGAAATAGGCTGCGGATAGTACCAGACAATTGCAACGACGCAAGCGAACCTTCTCACCGGTCGTCTGCTAAGATCGCGCCTTCTTATTACAGACCACCACAGGGAAACATCGCGTGCCCGACGCCATCCTGCGCCTTGCCCTGCCCTCGCCGCTTCGCCGCCTGTTCGACTACCGTGCCCCGGCTGGCGTGCTGCGCAGCGCTTTGCAGCCGGGCATGCGTCTGCGGGTGCCGTTCGGACGGCGAGAAATGATCGGGATTCTGGTGGAGGTGGTCGATCACAGCGAAGTGCCCGCCGACAAGCTCAAGCCCGCCATCGCCCTGCTCGACAGCGAAGCACCGCTGCCGCCCGCGCTGTTCAAGCTGTGCCTGTGGACGTCGCAGTATTATCAGCACAGCCTGGGTGACACGCTGAGCTGGGCGCTGCCCGTGCTGCTGCGTCAGGGCGAGCTGGCCGAAAGCCGCCAGGAACGCTTCTGGCATGTGGCCGCCAATGCCAGTGTCGATGACCCGCGTATCGCCCGTGCGCCCAAGCAGCGTGAAGCGCTGACCACCCTCGCCCAGCACCCGCATGGCGTGGCGCATCAACTGCTCGGCAAACTGTTGCTTAACAAGGACAGCCTCAACCTGTTGCTGGCCAAAGAATTGGTATACGTCGAGGTGCGCAGTCACGCGCCCAGCGCACGCCATGAACACTGGCTGGCGCAGCCGGAGTTACCCCTCAACACCGAGCAACGCGCCGCTTACGAAGCCATTCGTGCCGGGTTCGACAGCTTCCATGCGTTTTTATTGGCGGGCGTCACGGGCAGTGGCAAGACCGAAGTCTATCTGCAGCTGATTCGCGAAACCCTTGAAGCCGGCAAACAGGCGCTGGTGCTGATCCCGGAGATCAACCTGGGGCCACAAACCCTGGCGCGCTTTGAACAACGTTTCAATGCCCGCATCGCGCTGGTGCACTCGGCCGTCAACGACCGTGAACGGCTGGATGCCTGGCTGGCCGCCCGCGATGGCGAAGCCGACATTATTATCGGTACGCGCTCGGCATTGTTCACGCCGATGAAGAACCCTGGCCTGATCATCATCGACGAAGAACACGACGGCTCCTATAAACAGCAGGAAGGCCTGCGCTATCACGCCCGCGACCTGGCGCTGGTGCGGGCACGCCAGGAAAACATCCCGATTGTGCTCGGCTCGGCCACGCCCTCACTGGAAAGCCTGCACAACGCCTACACCGGACGCTATGGCCTGCTGCGCCTGAACCAGCGCGCAGGTGGCGCGCAACAGCCGCGCTTCATGCGTCTGGACGTCAAGAGCAGGCCGCTGGACAGCGGCATTTCCGGTCCGATGCAACAGGCCATCGGCCAGACCTTGGCAGCAGGTCAGCAAGTGCTGGTGTTTCTCAACCGCCGCGGCTTTGCGCCGACCCTGCTGTGCCATGACTGCGGCTGGATGTCCGGCTGCCAGCGCTGCGATGCACGCATGACCGTGCACCAACGCTCGGGCGAGTTGCGTTGCCACCATTGTGGCTATGTCGAGCGTGTGCCGCGCCAGTGTCCGTCCTGCGGCAAGGTGGATTTGCGCCCGGTAGGCGCAGGCACCGAACGCGCCGAAGAGCGGCTGGCGATTCTGTTCCCGGACTTTCCCGTGTTGCGCGTCGACCGCGACAGCACCTCGCGCAAGGACGCCATGAACCAGTTGTTCGCGACCATCCAGCGCGGTCAGCCGTGCATTCTGGTCGGCACGCAGATGCTCGCCAAAGGGCATCACTTTCCCCGTGTGACACTGGTGTCGATTCTGGACGCCGACGGCGGGCTGTTTTCCGGTGACTTCCGCGCCAGCGAGCGCATGGCGCAGCTGATTGTGCAGGTGGCCGGGCGTGCCGGGCGTGCCGAAGAGCCGGGCAAGGTGATCATCCAGACTCATCTGGCCGACCATCCGCTGTTGATCCAGCTCACCGAACAGGGCTATTTCGCCTTCGCCGAACAAGCCCTGAGCGAACGCCGCTCGGCGGGCCTGCCACCGTTTTCCCACCTTGCGCTGCTGCGCGCCGAAGCACACAAACCGGGGCAGGCCGAGGCCTTTCTCGATCAGGCCTGCAGCGATGCCGAGCAGTTGGTGGCGCAGATGCAGCTGGGCGGCATCGAGCTGCTGGGGCCTATTCCGGCACCGATGGAGCGCCGCGCCGGGCGTTATCGGGCGCAGTTGCTGGTGCAGTCCAGCGCGCGCGCGCCGCTGCACAAATTGCTCGGCAGCTGGCTGCTGGCACTGGAGCAAATGCCAAGCGGGCGACAGGTCCGATGGTCGCTGGATGTGGACCCGGTGGATCTTTATTAAGGCACGCCGTTGGCAAGCAGGCTCCGGCAACGGATAATGCGGAGTTTTTCCACCCGCGCAATGAAGCGCCACCGCGCTTGCGGTCGAAGAGAGCCTCATGAAAGACACCATTCGCCAGCTGATTCAACAAGCCCTGACCCGTCTTGTCACCGAGGGCGTCTTGCCAGAAGGGCTGACGCCGGCGATCCAGGTGGAAAACGCCCGTGACAAGACCCACGGCGACTTCGCCAGCAATATCGCGATGATGCTCGCCAAGCCTGCCGGCATGAAGCCCCGCGATCTGGCTGAAAAGCTGATCGCCGCGCTGCCTGCCGACGAGCAGGTCAGCAAGGTCGAAATTGCCGGGCCGGGCTTTCTGAATTTTTTCCAGAACACGGCCGCGCTGGCTTCGCGCCTCGACGCCGCCCTGGCCGACCCGCAACTGTCGGTCCGCAAGGCTGGCGCAGCCCAGCGTGTGGTGGTCGATCTGTCGGCACCCAATCTGGCCAAGGAAATGCACGTAGGGCACCTGCGCTCGACCATCATTGGCGACGGCGTGGCCAACGTTCTCGAGTTTCTCGGTGACACGGTCATTCGCCAGAACCATGTCGGCGACTGGGGCACCCAGTTCGGTATGCTGCTGGCCTATCTGCAGGAAAAACCGGCGACCAGCGACGAGCTGTCAGACCTGGAAAACTTCTACCGCGCCGCCAAACAACGCTTTGACGAGTCAGAAGAGTTCGCCGAGCGGGCTCGCGGGCTGGTGGTCAAGCTGCAAGCCGGCGATGCCGAATGCCTGACGCTGTGGACGCGCTTCAAGGATATTTCGCTGTCGCACTGCCAACAAACCTACGAGCGCCTCAACGTCAAACTGACCCCGGCCGATGTCATGGGCGAAAGTGCCTATAACGATGACCTGGCCAATGTCGTCAACGACCTGAAAGCCGCTGGCCTGCTGGTTGAAAGCAATGGCGCACAGTGCGTGTTCCTCGAAGAATTTCGCACCGCCGATGACACGCCCCTGCCGGTGATCGTGCAAAAGGCCGGTGGCGGTTATCTGTACGCCACCACCGACCTGGCCGCCATTCGCTACCGCAGTAAAGTGCTCAAGGCCGACCGCGCACTGTATTTTGTCGACCAGCGTCAGGCGCTGCACTTCCAGCAGGTGTTTGAAGTGGCTCGCCGCGCCGGTTTCGTCCACGAAGGCATGCAACTGGAACACATGGGTTTTGGCACTATGAACGGGGCCGACGGCCGTCCGTTCAAGACCCGCGACGGCGGCACGGTCAAGCTCATCGACCTGCTCGATGAAGCCCAAGAGCGCGCCTACACGCTGGTCAAGGAAAAGAACCCGCAAGTCGCCGAGGCCGAGCTGCGCAGCATTGCCAAGGCCGTGGGCATCAGCGCGGTGAAATACGCCGACCTGTCCAAGCACCGCGCCAGCGATTACAGCTTCAACTTCGATCAGATGCTGAGCTTTGAAGGCAATACTGCGCCTTACCTGTTGTATGCCTACACCCGTGTAGCCGGCGTATTCCGCAAGCTGGGCACGCCTTTCGACGCCAGCAAAGGGCACATCGTCCTTGAGGCGCCGCAGGAGCAGGAACTGGCTGCACGCTTGGCGCAGTTCAACGAAACACTGAATAACGTCGCAGAAAAAGGCACACCGCACGTACTTTGTGCTTACCTGTATGACCTTGCGGGCCTGTTTTCGAGCTTTTACGAAAACTGCCCGATCCTTGGTGCGGAAAATCCCGATCAGCAGCAGAGCCGTCTGCGTCTGGCTGCCCTGACCGGCCGCACCCTCAAGCAAGGCCTGGATCTGTTGGGTCTGGAAACTCTGGAGCGTATGTAAGTTGGCAGTTGCGAAGAAAAAACCGGCACCCAAGCGGGGCGCCAGCCGTTATCAGGCACCCGCGAAGAAGCCGATTCCAGGATGGTTGTGGCTGGCGATTGGCTTGACCGTGGGCGCATTCGTGGTCTTTCTGATGAAGCTCGAACCGGGCGGCGAAGACGTCAAGCGGGTCAAGGCGGACGCCAAGGCCGCGAAGATCGCCGAAGCGAACAAGACGCCACCGAGCCCCACTGCGCCGGTCAAGCCGAAGTACGACTTCTACACGCTGCTGCCGGAATCGGAAGTGATCGTGCCCAACGAAGCGGTCCCGGAGAAGACGCCGCCGCCTGTGGCACCGACCGCCCCGGTTTCGCCCGAACAGGCTGCCAAGATCGACACGGCACGCGCCCAGGCAGCCCTCAGCGGCCTGACGCCGCCACCGGCTCCGCCCGTCGCCACCACCAAGCCAGCGGCGGTCACGACGTTCTTCCTGCAGGCGGGCTCGTTCCGCAAACAGGCTGACGCCGAGAAAGTCCGCGCGCAAATCATCCTGCTGGGACAGACTTCGACAGTGGAGTCCGGCACGGTGAAGGATGAAACCTGGTACCGCGTATTGGTCGGCCCGTTCAGCAACCGCGAACAACTGACCACCGCCCAGAAACAACTGGCAGGCGGCGGTTTTAGTAACCTGTTGTTGCAACAGCGCCAGAGTCGCTAGCCAAAGCGCCGCTGTTTCCGTGCTCATCGCGTGTTTTCGATGAGTACGGAGAACGGAGCTTCTGCCCGAAGGGCGTAGGAGCGGACTTGTCCGCGATCTGCCGGGAACCGGCAGCAAAACCAGCCGCATCGGTGTATCAGACCCAGCCAAAGCAGCCTGTTTGGGGGCCGCTTCGCAGCCCATCGCGGACAAGTCCGCTCCTACGCCCGTTGGGCAGAATCAAAAACGGCCTTCTGTCTGCTACAAAAACCGGGAGATCGCGGACAAACGAAGCGTCGCCCGGTCCGCTTAAAGGGTTGGGACAAGAATCATACGGTCATTCCCCCCGATTCACCCCCAAGGTTGAAATACTCACCCACACCCCCATATGAGTTTGCATCAGGGCATTTTCGCCCCGCAGTGTGGAGACTCTCCCTTGACCACCATCGTTTCAGTGCGCCGCCACGGTAAAGTCGTCATGGCCGGCGACGGCCAGGTTTCCCTGGGCAACACCGTCATGAAAGGCAACGCCAAGAAGGTGCGCCGCCTGTATCACGGTGAAGTGATCGCCGGATTTGCTGGCGCGACCGCCGATGCCTTCACGCTGTTCGAGCGTTTTGAAGCCCAACTGGAAAAACACCAGGGGCACCTGGTTCGCGCAGCCGTCGAGCTGGCCAAGGACTGGCGTACCGACCGCTCGCTGAGCCGGCTTGAGGCCATGCTGGCAGTTGCCAACAAGGACGCCTCCTTGATCATCACCGGCAACGGCGACGTGGTAGAGCCCGAAGATGGCCTGATCGCGATGGGTTCCGGCGGTGCATTCGCTCAGGCCGCTGCCCGCGCCCTGCTGCTCAAGACTGATCTTTCAGCACGCGAAATCGCCGAGACCTCTTTGCACATCGCTGGCGATATCTGCGTGTTCACCAACCACAACATCACCATTGAGGAGCAGGACCTCGCCGATTAAGCCCTTGCGGGCCGCACATGCTGCGGCCCCATTGGCTTGATCGCGCCAGAGGGCCGTGAATAACCATGTCCATGACTCCCCGCGAAATCGTCCACGAACTCAACCGCCATATCATCGGCCAGGACGATGCCAAGCGCGCCGTTGCCATTGCCCTGCGCAACCGTTGGCGGCGCATGCAGTTGCCCGAAGAACTGCGTGTTGAAGTGACGCCCAAGAACATCCTGATGATCGGCCCGACCGGTGTCGGCAAGACCGAAATCGCCCGGCGCCTTGCCAAGCTCGCCAATGCGCCGTTCATCAAGGTCGAAGCGACCAAGTTCACCGAAGTGGGCTATGTAGGCCGTGATGTCGAGTCGATCATCCGTGATCTGGCCGATGCTGCCATCAAGCTGCTGCGTGAACAGGAAATCGTCAAGGTACGCCACCGCGCCGAAGACGCTGCCGAAGACCGCATCCTTGATGCACTGCTGCCGCCTGCCCGCGTCGGTTTCAACGAAGACCCGGCGCAAAGCAGCGACTCCAACACCCGTCAACTGTTCCGCAAGCGCCTGCGTGAAGGCCAGCTGGACGACAAGGAAATTGAAATCGAGATCAACGAAGCCGTTGGTGTCGACATTTCCGCGCCGCCCGGCATGGAAGAAATGACTAATCAGCTGCAGAGCCTGTTTGCCAACATGGGCAAAGGCAAGACCAAGAGCCGCAAGCTCAAGGTCAAGGAAGCACTCAAGCTGGTGCGCGAAGAAGAAGCCGGGCGCCTGGTCAACGACGAAGAGTTGAAGGTCAAGGCGCTGGAAGCGGTCGAGCAACACGGCATCGTGTTCATCGACGAAATCGACAAAGTAGCCAAGCGTGGTAACTCGGGCGGCGTCGATGTGTCCCGTGAAGGCGTGCAGCGCGACCTGCTGCCGCTGATCGAGGGCTGCACGGTGAACACCAAGCTGGGCATGGTCAAGACCGACCACATCCTGTTCATCGCCTCGGGTGCGTTCCACCTGAGCAAGCCGAGTGATCTGGTACCCGAGCTGCAAGGCCGCCTACCCATCCGTGTTGAGCTCAAAGCGCTGTCGCCACAGGACTTCGAGCGCATCCTCACCGAGCCACACGCTTCGCTGACCGAGCAATACCGCGAACTGCTCAAGACCGAAGGCCTGAAAATCGAATTCAAGCCCGATGGCATCAAACGTCTGGCCGAGATTGCCTGGCAGGTCAACGAGAAGACCGAGAACATCGGCGCCCGACGCCTGCACACGCTGCTTGAGCGTCTGCTGGAAGAAGTTTCGTTCAGCGCAGGCGACCTGGCGATCAGCCCGGACGCAGCGCCTATCGAAATCGATGCCGACTACGTCAACAGCCATCTTGGCAATCTGGCGGAAAACGAAGACCTGTCGCGCTATATTCTTTAAACGCGAGCTACAAGCTGCAAGAGGTCGTTCACTCCTGCAGCTTTTTTGCTTTTGCTTTTGCTTCTGCTTGTAGCTTGTAGCTTGTAGCTTGTAGCTTGTAGCTTGTAGCTTGTAGCTTGTAGCTTAAAACTTGAGGCTGCTTTCAATGCTCCCCACTGCTATCCAGCTGCACAAAGCCTCTAAAACCCTGACGCTGAAATACGCGGCAAATGAGGAATATCACCTCCCTGCCGAGTTTCTGCGCGTGCATTCGCCGTCTGCTGAAGTTCAGGGGCATGGCCGGCCGATCCTGCAGTTCGGCAAGCTGGGCGTCGGCCTGAGCAAGGTTGAACCTGCGGGGCAATACGCACTGAAACTGACCTTCGACGATGGTCATGACTCAGGACTGTTCACTTGGGACTACCTGTACCAACTGGCCATACGCCAGGCGGCGCTGTGGGAAGATTATTTGCAGGAGTTGAAAAAAGCCGGCAAATCCCGCGACCCTTCCGAGCAAGTCATCAAGCTGATGCTCTGACCCCTCCAGGCCCACCTGCCCGCGCCCCTTCATATTCAAGCACCGCCGCTCTGGCCTGCCGCTTGCCGTTTTAGAAAGCGCGTTCTAATCAAATTTGTTTCAATGTTCCGCGCAGCGGTCGATGACTGACGCTGCTTGCGATTTTTTTAAATCTCGGGTAACCAGTCACTTTGGCAAGTTTCCTGCGTCGGATCGTCCAGAAGAAAGTCACACAGCAAATTGACAGTAGAACTGGCTATCAGCCTGTATCACTGTTCACAGGCAAGGAATGTCAGTGTTCGTCTCAGGACAATGGAGCGTCGTAGATGAGTAACCCGAAAGATGATGAACTGCAGCGCCAGGCCTCTGAGCACACGCTAGGCCTGAACCCGGTAGTAGGCCTGCGCCGCAAGGACTTGCTGAGCACCGCACGCCTCGTACTGCGCCAGGCGTTCAAGCAACCGATTCACAGCATCAAGCACGTCGCGCACCTGGGCGTCGAACTCAGAAACGTGATGTTCGGCAAGTCCGCCTTGCAGCCGCCGCCCGAGGACCGACGCTTCGCTGATCCGGCCTGGAGCCAGAACCCGCTTTACCGCCGCTACCTGCAGACCTACCTGGCCTGGCGCAAAGAACTGCACGAGTGGATCGGCGGCAGCAACCTCACCCCCCAAGACATCAGCCGTGCTCACTTTGTGATCAATCTGATGACCGAAGCCATGTCGCCCACCAACTCTGCCGCCAATCCGGCAGCCGTCAAGCGCTTCTTCGAGACCGGCGGCAAAAGCCTGCTCGATGGTTTGTCACACCTGGCCAAGGATCTGCTAAACAACGGCGGTATGCCGAGCCAGGTCAACATGGATGCTTTCGAGGTCGGCAAGAACCTGGCCACCAGCGAAGGTGCCGTGGTGTTTCGCAACGATGTGCTGGAGCTGATCCAGTACAAGCCGATCACCGAGCAGGTTCACGAGCGCCCCTTGCTGGTGATCCCGCCGCAGATCAACAAATTCTATGTCTTCGACCTGAGCCCGGAAAAAAGCCTCGCGCGCTTCTGCCTGCGCAGTAACGTGCAGACCTTCATCATCAGTTGGCGCAACCCGACCAAGGCCCAGCGCGAATGGGGCCTGTCGACCTACATCGAAGCGCTCAAGGAGGCGGTCGATGTGGTGCTGGCGATCACCGGCAGCAAAGACATCAATATGCTCGGGGCCTGCTCGGGCGGGATCACCTGTACCGCGCTGCTGGGGCATTACGCGGCGCTGGGCGAAAAGAAAGTCAACGCCATGACCCTGCTGGTCAGCGTTCTGGATACCACGCTGGACAACGAAGTCGCGCTGTTTGTCGACGAGCAGACGCTCGAAACCGCAAAGCGCCACTCCTATCAGGCAGGCGTGCTGGAAGGCCGCGACATGGCCAAAGTGTTCGCCTGGATGCGCCCCAACGACCTGATCTGGAATTACTGGGTCAACAATTACCTGCTCGGCAACGAACCGCCGGTCTTCGACATTCTGTTCTGGAACAACGACACCACGCGCCTGCCCGCCGCTTTTCATGGCGATCTGATCGAGATGTTCAAGAACAATCCGCTGATCCGCCCCAACGCGCTGGAAGTCTGCGGCACGCCGATCGACCTCAAGCAGGTGACGGCCGATGTGTTCTGCCTGGCCGGCACCAACGACCACATCACGCCGTGGGCCTCCTGCTACAAGTCGGCGCGGCTGTTTGGCGGCAAGACCGAGTTCGTGCTGTCCAGCAGCGGCCACATCCAGAGCATTCTCAACCCGCCGGGCAACCCCAAGTCGCGTTACATGACGCACGATGAATTGCCTGCGGACCCGGCCGTCTGGCAGGAAAACGGCACCAAGCACACTGATTCCTGGTGGCTACACTGGCAGGAATGGCAGACCAGCCGCTCGGGCAAGTTGAAAAAGGCACCGGCCGCGCTCGGCAACAAAGCCTATCCATCAGCCGAGGCAGCGCCCGGGACTTACGTTCACGAACGCTAGGCTCGCTCAGTCCGGAGAAATCCCCCGGCGGTTCAATCAACAGGGCTTCGCGCATGCCGCAACCGTTTGTTTTTCGCTCCATTGACCTGAACGGACACACCATTCGTACCGCCGTGCGCCCAGGCAAGAGTCACCTGACGCCGCTGCTGATATTCAACGGCATCGGCGCTAACTTGGAGCTGGTGTTTCCGTTTGTCGAGGCGCTGGACCCGGACTTGGAAGTCATCGCCTTCGACGTGCCGGGAGTCGGTGGGTCGTCGACACCCAAACGTCCCTATCGCTTTCCGGGGCTGGCCAAACTCGCGGCGCGCATGCTCGATTACCTGAACTACGGGCAGGTCAATGCCATCGGCGTTTCCTGGGGCGGTGCGCTGGCGCAGCAGTTTGCCCATGACTACCCGGAACGCTGCAAGAAACTGGTGCTGGCGGCTACATCAGCGGGCATGGCGATGGTGCCGGGCAAGCCACGGGTGCTGTGGTTGATGGCCAGCCCGCGCCGCTATATTCAACCGTCGCATGTGATTCGCATCGCACCGGAAATCTACGGCGGGGCGTTTCGGCGTGATCACAACCTGGCGGCCAATCACGCTGCCAAAGTGCGCTCGTCCGGCAAGCTGGGCTACTACTGGCAGCTGTTTGCCGGCATGGGCTGGACCAGCATTCACTGGCTGCACAAAATTCACCAGCCCACGCTGGTGCTGGCCGGCGATGACGATCCGCTGATCCCGCTGGTCAATATGCGCCTGCTGGCCTGGCGAATACCCAATGCCCAGCTACACATAATCGATGACGGGCATTTGTTTCTGATTACCCGCGCCGAAGCCGTCGCGCCGATCATCATGGGGTTTCTGCAGCAGGAACGACAACGCGCGGTCATGCACCCGCAGCCCACGCCAACCCGAACGCGCTGACAGCGCCAGCAGGCCCGCGACGCCGAACAAAACAGTTTCAACCATTGCGCACTACATAGGAGCTTTTGAGCGCGCAAAACGACGCAAGCCCTTCGCAACAGAAGGGCTCGCGCCAACCCATGAGTTGCCTGACGACGGAGTGTTGCCCTCATGCAAGAAAAACCAGCGAAAGCTGCCGCGATCGCGCCCGCGCCTGCGAACTTTATCAACGCGCAAAGCGCCATAGCCGGCGTGCGCGGACGAGACCTGCTTTCGACCCTGCGTAATGTGGCTGCGCAAGGCTGGCGGCATCCGATTCGCAGCGCCCGCCACGCTCTGGCACTGGGCAGCCAGCTGGGGCGCGTGGTGCTGCTGGGCGAAACCCTTTATCCGCACAACCCAAAGGACAGCCGCTTCGCCGACCCGACCTGGAGCCTGAACCCGCTTTATCGCCGGGGGCTGCAGGTTTATCTCAGTTGCCAGCATCAAGTCAGGCAGTGGATCGATGACTGCGACCTGTCCACAGAGGACCGGGCCCGCGCGCATTTTCTGTTCACGCTGATCAACGACGCGCTGGCCCCGTCCAATACCTTGCTCAACCCGCAAGCCATCAAAGAGCTGTTCAACTCCGGCGGGGCCAGCCTGCTCAAAGGCCTGAGCCACATGGCCGATGACCTGTTGCACAACAACGGCCTGCCCAGCCAGACCACCAAGGACGCTTTCGAGGTAGGACGGACCGTGGCGGCCACACCCGGCGCGGTGGTGTTCCGTAACGAAATGTTCGAATTGATCCAGTACCGGCCGATGAGCGAAAAGCAGTTCAGCCGACCGGTGCTGATCGTGCCGCCGCAGATCAACAAGTACTACATTTTCGACCTCAGCCCGGCCAATAGCTTTGTGCAATACGCCCTCAAGAACGGCCTGTCGACGTTCATCATCAGTTGGCGCAATCCGGATATTCGTCATCGCGAATGGGGGCTGTCCAGTTATGTCGAGGCGACCGAGCAGGCGATGAATATCTGCCGGGCGATCAGCGGTGCGCGTGAGGTCAATCTGGTGGGCGCTTGCGCAGGCGGTCTGACCATCGCCGCGCTGTTGGGCCACTTGCAGGTCAAACGCCAGACACGCCGTGTGTCCAGCGCGACCTACATGGTCAGCCTGCTGGACAGCCAGATCGATAGCCCTGCTACGCTGTTCATCGATGAGCAGGCACTGGAAGCCGCCAAGCGCCGCTCCTACCAGCGAGGCGTACTGGAAGGCAGCGAGATGAGCCGGGTGTTTTCCTGGATGCGCCCCAATGACCTGATCTGGACGTACTGGATCAACAATTACCTGCTGGGCAAATCGCCGCCGCCGTTCGACATTCTGTACTGGAACAACGACACCACGCGCCTCCCCGCCGCGTTGCACGGTGACCTGCTGGACTTCTTCAAGCACAACCCGCTCAGTCATGCCGGTGGGCTGGAAGTCTGCGGTACGCCAATCGACCTGCAGAAAGTCACGGTCGACAGCTTCAGCGTCGCCGGTATCAACGATCACATCACGCCATGGGACTCGGTGTACCGCTCGACCCTGCTGCTGGGCGGCGACCGGCGTTTCGTGCTGGCCAACAGCGGCCATGTGCAGAGCATTCTCAACCCGCCAGGCAACCCCAAAGCCAACTATGTCGAGAACGACAGGCTGAGCAGCGATCCGCGTGCCTGGTACTACGACGCGCAGCACCACGACGGCAGCTGGTGGCCGAACTGGCTGAAATGGGTTCAGGAACATTGCGGTGCCGAACGTGAAACCCGGAGGGAGCTGGGCAACGCCGACTACCCGCCGATGGAGGCCGCGCCGGGGACCTATGTGCATGTGCGCTGACCCGGTCAGGCCAGCCCGAGACTCTGAATTTTGAACAAGAAGACTGGATGAAAACCCGCGACCGTATCCTTGAATGCGCGCTGACGCTGTTCAATCAGCAGGGCGAGCCGAACGTCTCCACACTGGAAATTGCCAATGAAATGGGCATCAGCCCCGGCAATCTGTATTACCACTTTCATGGCAAGGAGCCTTTGATTCTGGGCCTGTTCGAGCGGTTTCAGACAGAACTGGCGCCGCTGCTCGATCCGCCCTCGGACGCCAGGCTTGAGCCTGAAGACTACTGGATGTTTCTGCACCTGATTGTCGAGCGGCTGTCCCACTATCGCTTTTTGTTTCAGGACCTGTCCAACCTCGCCGGACGACTGCCTAAACTGGCCCGCGGTATTCGCAACCTGCTCAACTCGATCAAAAAGACCCTGGCCTCACTGCTGGCCCGCCTCAAGGCCCGTGGGCAACTGGTCAGCGAAACTCAGGCGTTGGGGCAACTAGTGGAGCAGATCACCATGAACCTGCTGTTTTCACTGGACTACCAACGCATCCTCGGACGCGAGGGCAATGTGCGGGTGGTGGTTTACCAGATCATGATGCTCGTCACCCCACACCTGCTGCCCACCTCAAGAGAGGCGGCAGAACAGCTGGCGATGGAGTATCTGGGTGGGTGAACATGGGCGCGAGAAGCGTTCTCCCTGACCATCTCGCGCCGCGCCGCGTGCTCAAGAGCGGACGCAGAGCGTCGCACGATAGCGGTGCTGGCACGATAGTTGAAAATTGGTCAAAACTGCATTAGCAGGCTGAACGCCCCCCCCCTGTGGGAGCGAACTTGTTCGCGAAAGGGCCGGCACATTCCCCGAAGATGCATCGTCTGAACCACCCTCTTCGCGAACAAGTTCGCTCCCACGGCCTTCGGCCAGAAGCTTTGGCATGGCAGGTATTCGGGATCTCAAAAAAGCCCGGCCTGTTTGACAGGCCGGGCTTCGATGTTGCAGCCGGTTATCAGGACTGGCTGGCGGGTGTTTCCGGTGCAGCGGTCGGGGCGGTTGCCGCAGGCGTCGAACTGTTTGCCGCAGGCGCCGAGGCGGCGGGCTTGGCAGCCGGTTTTCTGGCAGCAGGCTTTTTCGCTGCAGCAGGTTTGGCGACGGCCTTGGCTTTGCTGGCGGTGGCAGTCGCGGCCTTGTTGGCCGCATCGACCGGTTTGGCCGCAGCTTTCTTGACTGCAGGCTTGGCCGCAGCGGTTTTGGCTGCTGCTTTGTCAGCGGTTTTCGCGACGGTTTTGGCGGCCGCCTTGACCAGCGGTTTGGCCGCAGTCTTAGGTGCAGGCTTGGCCGGCGCAGCTCGCGACGCCAGTGGTTTGGCTTTCTCGCCAGTCAGTTGTTCGATCTGCCGGGTCAACTGGTCGACCTTGCTGTGCAGCGACTGAACTTCGTTGCGGCTCGGTACGCCCAGACGCGAAATGGCGCTGTTCAGACGCTTGTCAAAAGCACCTTCCAGCTCATTCCATTTGCCGACCGCGAGGTCTTTCACGTCGCCGACACGGGACTTGGCCGTCTTGGCCGTGTCCTTGACCTCATCGAGCTGTTTCTGCGCCTCGACCTTGGTCTGCTTCTCGGCTTTCTCACCGTCTTTTACCAGTGTCTCGAAAAGCTTGCTGCCGTCGTTGCTGATCTTGGAATAAGCCCCAAGACCCGCGAGCCAGATCTGGCGCGAGTACTTCTCGACCTCACCGATCCACGAGCTGCCATCTTTATCGATTTTCTTCTTGCCAGCCATCCTGCTCTCCTTATTGTCCAGACCCTGAACGTTCAAGTCATTTCGACCCTGAGCGCTCGAGCTTTTTAGGCACGACACGTTCAAGCAATGCCGTCAGCTCGTCGAGCTTGGCAGAGAGCGTGTCAACATCATGTTTAGACGGGATTCCAATACGGTTCAAGGCCTTTGCGACGCGACGGTCGAAAGCACCCTCGATTCTGCCCAATTGCGCATCGACACGCCCCCTGACGCCCGACACCTCACCCTTGATCGATTCGATTTCGCTGTTGGCGGCCACACGTGTTTCATCGACCGTCTTGAGCACTTCCTTTTCGGTCTGCTCGCCAGTTCTGATCAGCGCCTTGACGTACTGGGTGCCTTCCTCGTTGACACGGGAATAGGCACCCAGACCGGCCAGCCAGATCTTGCGGGCATACAGCCTGACGTCGGAAAGCGTGGAGGCTTGCTCGTCTTCTATTTTTTTCTGCGTGTTCGCTCTGGCCATGGTGCACCTCATGCTCGAAAGTTGAAGGAACCGCCCCTGATGGGCATAAGCACAACGTTACGGAGAAAAATTAGAAAGCTCACCCTAGGCTAAGTACCAGGCCTCAGGCAGCCAGCGCCTTGTCCAGCACACGCTCGACTTCGGTCTTGATCGAGCCGCTCATGGTCGACAGGATGAAGTTGAGCTCGATATTGATGCGGATCAGCGCCTCTTCGACCTCGACCTTGCCCTTGGCGCCATTGCCTTCCAGTTTCACGGTATCGCCAGACCACTCGTGAGCCAGGCCATACTTGTCGGACAGCTTCTGAACCAGCTGTTCGGCTTTCTCGCGAGCCTTTTCCCGGCCCAGGGCGTGCGCGCGTTCAACGGTTATCTTGGCCATTGGAGCGTTCCTTGATCGTCAGATGAAATGCGGCGCAACTATATACACCCGCCCGCATCCAAGAAAGCGTTGCTGATGAGCCTTGTCAAGACAAAGCCGGCCTTGGCGATTAGAATGACCCGCACTCTATTCCGGTGAAGCGATATGAACGATCAGCGCAAAGGCAGCGATGCCGAACCTACGACTCACTTCGGTTACAAAAATGTACCGGAAAGCCAGAAGGCAGAAAAAGTCGCTGAGGTTTTCCATTCGGTCGCGGCCAAGTACGACCTCATGAACGACTTGCTGTCCGGTGGCATGCACCGCCTGTGGAAGCGTTTCGCCATTGAGCTGTCCGGCGTGCGCACCGGCAACCGCGTGCTCGACATCGCTGGCGGCACAGGTGATCTGACCCGCAAATTCTCGAACCTGGTCGGCCCGACCGGGCAAGTGGTTCTGGCTGACATCAACGCCTCCATGCTCAAGGTCGGTCGCGACCGCCTGCTGGACCTCGGTGTGTCGGGCAACGTCGAGTTTGTCCAGGCCGACGCCGAAAAACTGCCGTTTCCAGACAACCATTTCGACTGCGTGACCATCGCTTTCGGCCTGCGCAACGTGACGCACAAGGAAGACGCTCTGCGCTCCATGCTGTGCGTGCTCAAGCCGGGTGGCCGCTTGCTGGTGCTGGAGTTCTCCAAGCCGACCAACAAGCTCATGTCCAAGGCTTACGATGCTTACTCGTTCGCGTTCATGCCGCTGATGGGCAAACTGGTCACCAATGATTCGGAAAGCTACCGCTATCTGGCCGAATCGATCCGCATGCACCCCAATCAGGAAACCCTCAAGTCGATGATGGTCGACGCCGGTTTCGACCGCGTGACCTATCACAACATGACGGCGGGTGTCGTCGCCCTGCACCGCGGTATCAAACCCTGATGTTGCTTCGGGGGCTGCTCGCCAGCATCGAGCACGGTATCAATCGGGTGTTGCGCCTGGACAGCACAGCGTTGCCGCGCCTGGCGCGTCTGTCCGGCCATGTCATTGCCGTCGATTGCCGCGACCCGTCCCTGAAAATCTTCATTCTGCCCAGTGACGAAGGCCTGTTGCTGGCCGCTGACTGGGCCGCCGATGCCGACTGCACCCTGCGTGCACCGGCTTCCAGCCTGTTGCGTCTGGCCCTGAGCAAGGACAAGACCGCCGTGCTGCATGGCCCGGACGTCGAACTTGAGGGTGACAGCGGCGTACTGCTGGAGCTGACCGGCATTCTTCAGGACCTGGAACTGGACTGGGAGCACGAACTGTGCAATTGGGTCGGCCCTGTGGCCAGCCAGCTATTCAGCAGCCGCGTGCGCAGCAGCGGGCGCTGGACGCGGGAAAGCTTTACCAGCCTCAGCCAGAACGTTGCCGACTACCTCAGCGAAGAATCGCGTACGCTGGTGGGTAATCACGAAGCCGAAGCACGCTTCGCCGAACTCGACCGGATCAAACTCGATCTGGACCGTCTCGAGGCGCGTTTTGCCCGCCTTGCCCACTCTCTCAATACCAGCGATAACGCATGAAGCTGCTTGCCGTCCGCCGTCTGTTTCGCATTCAACGTGTCGTTATTCGCTATCGCCTCGATGACTTGTTGTTCGCTTTGCCCTTGCCGTGGTGGATGCTCGCGGTGCGTTTCGTGCTGCCCTGGCGCTGGCTGCCACGGCGCAAGTCCGAGCTGAGCCGTGGCGTACGTTTTCGTCTGGCACTGCAAGACCTGGGGCCGATTTTCATCAAGTTCGGGCAACTGCTGTCCACGCGCCGCGATCTGCTGCCCGAAGACATCGCCGACGAGCTGATGCTGCTGCAGGACCGCGTGCCGCCGTTCGACCAGCAAGTGGCCATCAAGCTGATCGAAGAACAACTGGGCGCACGTATCTGTGATGTGTTCAGCCGGTTTGACGAAACACCATTGGCATCGGCGTCGGTGGCGCAAGTGCATGCCGCGTGCCTCAAGACTGGCGAAGAAGTCGTGGTGAAAGTGGTACGCCCGGGGCTCAAGCCGATCATCGGCCAAGACCTTGCCTGGCTGTTCATCCTTGCCCGCATGGCCGAGCGTGTTTCCGCCGATGCGCGCCTGCTGCACCCGGTGCAGGTGGTGATGGACTACGAAAAAACCATCTACGACGAGCTGGACCTGCTGCGCGAAGCGGCCAACTCCAGCCAGCTGCGCCGCAACTTCGAAGGCTCCGACCTGCTTTACGTGCCACAAGTCTACTGGGACTGGTGCCGTCCGAAAGTGCTGGTCATGGAGCGCATCTACGGCCTGCAGGTCACTGACATGGCCGGGCTGGCCGATCAGCGCACCGACATGAAGATGCTCGCCGAGCGCGGCGTGGAGATCTTCTTCACGCAGATCTTTCGCGACAGCTTTTTCCATGCCGACATGCACCCCGGCAATATTTTCGTCAGCACGGTCAATCCGTGGGCGCCTAAATACATCGCCATCGATTGCGGCATCGTCGGCAGCCTGACCCCGGAAGACCAGGATTATCTGGCGCGTAACCTGTTTGCCTTCTTTAAACGCGATTATCGCCGGGTTGCGCAGTTGCACATCGATTCGGGCTGGGTGCCGGCCGAGACCAAGCTCAATGAATTCGAAGCGGCCATCCGTACCGTCTGCGAGCCGATCTTCGAGAAGCCGCTCAAGGATATTTCCTTTGGTCAGGTGCTGATGCGCCTGTTCCAGACCGCGCGCCGCTTCAATATGGAAGTTCAGCCGCAACTGGTTCTGCTGCAAAAGACCCTGCTCAACATCGAAGGGCTGGGTCGTCAGCTGTACCCGGAGCTCGATCTGTGGAGCACCGCGCAGCCGTATCTGGAGCGCTGGATGCGCGAGCGGGTCAGCCCGAAAACCCTGCTGGGCAACCTGCAATCCCAGGTCGAGCAACTACCGCATATCGCCGGCATGACCCGCGACCTGCTGGAGCGCATGTCCCGCCCGCATGCTTCGGACCCGCCACGCCCCTGGCACGATCGCAAGGACGAGCCGGTCTTGCGGCTCATCGGTGCGGCCTTGCTGGTGGGCGGTGCGATACAGGGCTGGGTGATGAGCGAGGCAGCCACGCAGCTGCTGACGCTGACCGCATGGCCGGCGGCGATCATGCTGATCGCCGGGCTGTATCTGATCGTTCGCCGATAGCCAGCAGCGTATGGCGCTGGCACACTGTTCAATCCGCCGGGCCTGAAGTCCGGCTGCCGGAGTAGATATGAAAGACTGGCTGGACGAGATTCACTGGAACAGCGACGGTCTGGTGCCTGCAATCGCTCAGGACCACAAGACCGGCCGGGTACTGATGATGGCCTGGATGAACCGCGAGGCCCTGAGCCTGACGGCCTCCGAAAATCGTGCAATCTATTGGTCGCGTTCGCGTGGCAAACTCTGGCGCAAAGGTGAAGAATCAGGTCATGTGCAAAAGCTGCACGAACTGCGCCTGGACTGTGATGCCGACGTTATTATCCTGATGGTCGAGCAGATCGGCGGCATCGCATGCCACACCGGCCGCGAAAGTTGCTTTTACCGCGTGTATGAACAGTCAGGCTGGAAGACCGTAGACCCGGTTCTGAAAGATCCTGATGCTATTTACCCTGCAGGCCATTGAACATGACTGATACGTTGTCCCGCCTGGCCGAGGTGCTGGAATCACGCAAGGATGCAGCTGCCGACAGCTCCTACGTCGCCAGTCTGTACCACAAGGGCTTGAACAAGATTCTGGAAAAGCTCGGCGAAGAGTCGATCGAGACCATCATTGCCGCCAAGGACGCAGCGGTCAGCGGTGATTGCAGCGATGTGATCTATGAAACCGCCGACCTGTGGTTTCACAGCATGGTGATGCTCGCCGCATTAGGTCAGCATCCGCAGGCGGTGCTCGATGAACTGGACCGCCGTTTTGGCTTGTCCGGTCACGCCGAAAAAGCTGCTCGCACGGCAGAATAGCGCTCTCCCCTTTCAAGCTTGAAATCTTTTACGAGGACTGTTTCATGGGTATTTTTGACTGGAAACACTGGATCGTCATCCTGATCGTCGTGGTACTGGTTTTCGGGACCAAAAAGCTCAAGGGCCTGGGCACTGACGTCGGTGAGTCGATCAAGGGCTTTCGCAAAGCCATGCACGATGACGACAAGCCCGCCGAGCAGCCTGCACCTCAACCCCAGCAGGCCCAGCCCGCGCCTCAGGGCTCGCCGCTGAACCAGCCGCACACCATCGACGCGCAAGCGCACAAAGTCGACGAGCCGATCCGCAAAGACCAGGTTTAAGCCCATGTTCGGTATCAGCTTCTCTGAACTGCTGCTTGTCGGCCTGGTTGCCTTGCTGGTGCTGGGTCCCGAGCGTCTGCCGGGTGCCGCACGCACCGCAGGCTTATGGATCGGCCGCTTGAAGCGCAGCTTCAATGCGATCAAACAGGAAGTTGAACGTGAAATCGGTGCCGACGAAATTCGTCGGCAGCTGCACAACGAGCACATTCTTTCGCTGGAAGACGAAGCGCGCAAAATGTTCGCTCAGAATCAGCACCCCGAAACCGCTTACGAGCCGGTGAGCCCGCAGCCAGCACCGGTGCAGACCGACGCCCCCGACACCGGGCACAACTCCCTCGGCCCGGCGGAACCTGCGGCACCGAAAACCGCACTGTCGCTGGAGAAAACCGCGAAGCCAGCCGATGCCGGCACGCCGGTCCCGACGCCTCCCGCCCACGATTCGTCATTGCCACCGCGAGCCCCATGAGCGCTGATATCCCGGAAAACGATCAGCAAATGCCGCTGATCTCGCACCTCACCGAGCTGCGTACACGTCTGTTGCGCTGTGTCGCGGCAGTGTTTCTGATTTTTGCCGGTCTGTTTTACTTCACGCAGAAGATCTACACCCTGGTGTCGGCCCCGCTGCGCGTCTACCTGCCTGAAGGCGCAACGATGATCGCCACCGACGTGGCCTCGCCGTTCATCACGCCGTTCAAGCTGACCATGATGGTCGCGCTGTTTCTGTCGATGCCGGTCATCCTGCATCAGATCTGGGGCTTCATCGCCCCGGGCCTGTACAAGCATGAAAAGCGTGTGGCCATTCCGTTGCTGGTCTCCAGCATCATCCTGTTTTACGCAGGCATGGCGTTCGCCTACTTTCTGGTCTTTCCGATCATCTTCCACTTCTTCGCCAGCGTGACACCGGAAGGCGTGTCGATGATGACCGACATCGCCAGTTACCTGGACTTCGTGATGACGTTGTTCTTCGCCTTCGGCGTGGCCTTCGAGATCCCGGTGGCGGTGGTGTTGCTGGTCTGGATCGGCATTGTCGACGTGAAATACCTGAAAAAGATTCGTCCGTACGTGATCATCGGCTGCTTCGTGGTCGGCATGATCCTGACCCCGCCGGACATCTTCTCGCAAACGCTGCTGGCTGTGCCGATGTGGCTGCTGTTCGAGCTGGGCATCCTGTGCAGCTCGATGATCAGGAAGCGCGGCGAACACCCGGACGATGAAACCGGGGACGCTGACAAGCAGGATCAGCCGCCCGCCACCACACCGTGAACCTGCTGTTACTTGAGGAGGCCGACTTTATCGCGGCCGACCGGGTGGTTCTGCGCGATCGGCGCCTCAAGCACATGCAGGAGGTGCATCGCGCAGAGGTTGGCGACAGCTTGCGCGTGGGCCGTGTCAACGGCTTGCTGGGCAGTGCCGAACTGCTGCGTCTGGAGCCTCACGAGGCCGAGTTGCGTGTTTCGCTGACTGCCGAGCCGCCGGCCAAGCTGCCGCTGACCCTGTTGCTGGCGCTGCCTCGTCCCAAAATGCTGCGCCGGGTGTTTCAGACCATTGCGACCATGGGCGTGCCGAAAGTCATTCTGCTGAACAGCTACCGGGTCGAAAAAAGCTTCTGGCAGACACCGTTTCTGGAGCCCGAAGCCATTCGCGAGCAGTTGATTCTGGGGTTGGAACAGGCGCGCGACTGTGTACTGCCCGAGATCGTGATCGAGAAACGTTTCAAGCCTTTCGTTGAAGACCGCCTGCCGCACATAGCTGCCGACACACTTGGCCTGGTCGGCCATCCTGGCGACTTCCCTGCCTGCCCGCGCGCGGTCACCCAGCCTGTCACGCTGGCGATCGGCCCCGAAGGCGGCTGGATCCCGTATGAAGTGGACCTGTTGCGCCAATCCGGTTTGCAGCCTGTGCAGCTGGGCGAGCGTATCCTGCGCGTCGAAACGGCAGTAACAGCCCTTCTGGCTCGTCTGTTCTAGACTTTTTACGCAAACTAAATCGCTTCAGTTAGTTGCTGCACTGCCGATGTAAGTGCATTCGTAAAAGAACAGACAGCTAAGGAGTGGTCATGTCTCGTGGGTTATCTCAACGTCTCGCCAACGCGAGTGTCAGCCTGAAATTGGCAGTCGGCTTTGGCCTGGTCATGCTAATGACCCTGATGATCTCGGCCACCGGCTGGTTCAGCAACCAGGCGCTTATTGATCGTGGCGACCGTGTCACAGCGATTGCAGAGATCAACGAGCTGACACTCCAATTGCGCATCAACCGTTCCCGTTACGAAGACCTGTTCAACGCAGAAAGCGCGGCAGAAGTCAGAACTACCCTGGATCAACTTGATGCAGCACTTGCTTACGCGAGAAGCCTGCTGCGCTCACCTGAAAACCTCCAGTCACTTGATGGTCAGATCCAGACCGCTCGTGAATACCGCCAGTCGTTCGCGGACATGTCCAAAGCCATCGATGTTCGCGAGGCCAGCCGCAGTCAGATGGGCGACAACGCCGACAAGGCGGTGGATCAGGCCAACAAGGTGGAAGCGGAGTTGCTCAAGGCAGATAACATCCTCGCCTTCAACGGCATCGTTGGCGTCAGCAAGCTGATTCAACAGGCGCGCTTCCAGGTTCGTGGTTACACCTACAGCGGCCGTCCGGACTTTGAAAAGAACGCCAACCAGGCTATCGATGAAGCCGTTACCGGGTTCAACACCCTGGCCGGTGACATTTCCTCCGACTACCTGCCGTTGCTGCAACAGGCCGTGGTCGGCCTAAAAGGCTACCGCGCTGCGGTAGGCCAGTATCGGGACGCGCAAGCCGCCAGCCAGGCCGCGCTGGAGAAAATGACAGCGCTGGGCACCACCATGCTGGCCACCAGCAATGAAATGATCGCCAGGCAGAACAAAAGCCGCAACGCAGACAGCGACAAGTCAGTCCTGATGATCGCTGTGACCACCGCGCTGGCCCTGCTAATCAGCATTCTGGCAGCCTGGATAATCACTCGTCAGATCACCACGCCCCTGCAGGAAACCCTTGAAGTGGTGGAGCGCGTTGCCTCCGGCGACCTGAGTCGCAACCTGCGGGTCGATCGCAAGGATGAGCTGGGCAAGCTGCAAAGCACCATCCAGCGCATGACTGTCAGCCTGCGTGAGCTGGTTGGCGGTATCCGTGACGGCGTGACGCAGATTGCCAGTGCTGCTGAGGAATTGTCGGCAGTCACCGGGCAGACCAGTGCCGGGGTCAACAGCCAGAAGGTCGAGACCGATCAGGTGGCCACGGCCATGCATGAGATGACCGCCACGGTTCAGGAAGTGGCACGCAACGCCGAAGAAGCCTCTGAAGCTGCGGTAGCCGCCGATCAGCAGGCCCGTGACGGTGAACGCGTGGTCAAGGAGGCCATCGCGCAGATCGAACGCCTCGCCTCTGCGGTGGGCAATTCCAGCGAAGCAATGGGTGCCCTGAAACAGGAAAGCGAGAAGATCGGCAGCGTGCTGGACGTTATCAAGTCGGTCGCGCAACAGACCAACCTGCTGGCCCTGAACGCCGCCATTGAAGCAGCCCGTGCCGGTGAAGCGGGTCGCGGGTTCGCCGTGGTCGCCGACGAGGTGCGCAGCCTTGCGCAGCGCACCCAGAAGTCCACCGAAGAAATCGAAGCGCTGATTGCCAGCCTGCAAAGCGGCACCCACCAAGCCGCGACGGTCATGGACAGCAGCCGCGAGCTGAGCGCCAGCAGCGTGGAGCTGACCCGTCGGGCCGGTGGATCGCTGGAAAACATTACCAAAACCGTTTCGGCCATCCAGTCGATGAATCAGCAGATTGCCGCCGCAGCCGAACAACAGAGCGCCACCGCCGAAGAGATCAATCGCAGCATCATCAATGTGCGCGATGTTTCCGAACAGACCTCAGCGGCCAGTGAAGAGACGGCAGCCTCAAGCGTCGAGCTGGCCAGACTCGGCAATCACCTGCAGTTGCTGGTAAGCCGCTTTACCGTTTGATCAAGCGCATCAGGCCCGTGCTTTTTGCGAGCACGGGCCCGACTGTCTGCGCTGAATGTGACGTCTGTCACCCCTCGTTTCTTCTCGGAAATCTCCTACGACCTTCTCAGGTCACACAATGGATCGCCATGCCGATGCGCTCACAACGCACGTCCTGACTCATACAGGACCTGCTTTTGTTCGCTCATTGCAGGAGATTCCAATGTTCCGACTGATCAATCACGCGCTCGGCAACATGAACGTCAGATTCAAACTGTCCCTGGGTTTCGGCCTGGTGCTGTTATTGACCCTGATCATCACACTCACCGGCTGGCATGGTCTTTACACCATGATCGACCGCTCCGAGTCGCTTTCGGACGTCTCACAGCTCACCAGCCTGACCAAAGACCTGCGCGCTGACAGAATCACCGACCGAGTGCAAAAGACCCCGGAGACCACAGCGCAAGTCATCAAAAAGCTCGACGAAATGAAAACCCACCTGACATCGCTGCACCGGCAGAGCACGGAGCAGGCGACCATCACCTTGCTCAACGGGCAACTGCAGGCGGTGAGCGAACTGGAGAAATCCTTCGCCGAGATTCGCAGCAATCGACAGAGCCGCAACCAGATACGCCAGCGCCTGGATCAAAGGTCAGAGCAGGCTTTGCAGGCAGTCGCGCAGGTCGAAGCCGAAGTGCTCAAGAGCGTGAGCCAGGAGCAGGACAGCAGCGAGCGCATGGAAGAATTCAGCAACATTTCACAACTGAGGCAGCAGATCCAGGTCGCGCGCTATCAGGTGCAGGCCTACACCTTCACCACCAAGGATGCGGATGAAACGGCCGCCATTACCGCTATCGACGAAGCGCTCAAGGAAGTCGAGCAGATCGCTCAGACCCAGGCCGACGACCCGCTTCAAGGGCTGGTACCCGCGACCGAGGCGCTGAAGGGTTATCGGGACAGCCTGAGCGAGTTCAAACAGATACAGACCAAAGCCGAGGCTGATCAGGAGTCGATGGAAAGCCTGGGTGAAAAGCTGCTTGAATCTGTGGCAGCGCTGACCCTTCTGCAAACCGCGCAACGTGACAGCGAAGCTGCAAACTCCAGAACGATGCTGGCCAGTGTGGCGAGCCTGGCATTACTGATCGGGTTGCTCGCGGCCTGGGTCATGACCCGACAAATCACCGTTCCGCTGCAACAAACCCTGATTGCCGCAGCACGCATCGCTCAAGGCGACCTGAGCCGGGATATGTCAGTAGCGCGTCGTGACGAGATGGGTCAGTTGCAGCGCAGTATGCAGACCATGACGCTTAGCCTGCGCGAGTTGATTGGCGGCATCAGTGATGGCGTCACGCAGATCGCCAGCGCAGCCGAGCAGCTTTCAGCCGTCACTGAACAGACCTGTTCAGGGGTGAACAGCCAGAAGGACGAGACGGATCTGGTGGCCACCGCCATGAATGAAATGGCCGCGACCGTGCAGGAAGTGGCGCGCAGTGCTCAGGAGGCATCCCAGGCGGCTGTTCAGGCCGACCAACAGGCGCGCAGCGGTGATGAAGTGGTCGGACGGGCGATCACTCAGATCGAGCAACTGGCGCGCGAGATGGTCAATTCCACTCAGTCCATGAATCAGCTCAAGCAGGAAAGCGGCAAGATCGTCGGCGTTCTTGATGTGATCAAGTCGGTTTCGCAGCAGACCAACCTGCTGGCCCTGAATGCGGCGATTGAAGCAGCCCGCGCGGGCGAAGCCGGGCGTGGCTTTGCGGTGGTCGCCGATGAGGTACGCAGCCTGGCGCAACGAACCCAGAAGTCCACAGAGGAAATCGAGGAGTTGATTGCGGCGCTGCAAAGCGGCACGCAGCAGGTCGCGACCACGCTGGACAACAGCCGCACCTTGACCGACAACACGGTCGAACTGAGCCGTCGCGCGGGCAGTGCACTTGAGGACATTACCCGCACGGTTGCAACCATCCAGCACATGAACGAACAGATCGCCACCGCCAGCGAGGAACAAAGCGTGGTTGCCGAACAGATCAACCGCAACGTCATCAGCGTGCGCGACATCTCCGAACAGACCGCCGCAGCGAGCGAACAAACCGCAGCATCCAGCGTCGAACTGGCCCGATTGGGCACACACTTGCAGGGGCTGGTGGGGAAATTCAAGGTGAGTTGATGGATCTGCGATGCAAGGATTCCCAAGCTGGAGCGCTTGGCGTTATACACCCGCCCGCTTTTGATTCTGCTTAACGGGCTTAGACAAGTTCGCTCCTACCCCTCGGACAGAAGTCTGCTTTTGATTCTGCCCAAGTGGGAGCGGACTTGTCCGCGAAGGGGCCGATAACGTAACTGTGGGAGCGTCGCCCGGTCCGCTCCCACAAAAAACCTTTTCTCGGCACACCCCAATAAAAAGCCCCTGAAGCAGTGCTTCAGGGGCTTTTTGGTTGCCGGGTGGTTTTAGACCAGGACCGGCTCCGGTGCTTTTACGACAGGTTGCAAAGGCAGCAACGGCGCGTGTGGATCAGCTTCGATGGAAGCTCTCCAGGCAGCCAGCCACTCTTCATGACCTTCGCTCCAGACCCGCTCGTGCAAGCGACCCAGTGCGACCGGGTCGCTCAGCAGCATCAGACGGTGCTGGTTGTCGAGCTTCGCCGGACCGACCTTGAGAGCGTGATCAACACGCTCCATACGCACGACTTCAATCGGCTGTGCCTGACGGTGACGCGAAGTGGCCAACGCGCAAGCCAGAGCATTCTGCCGAGGATCGACAACCGCGCGAATAAAGCCTTGTTTCAGCGCATGCCAACGGTTCTCGTGGGTGTACTGATCGGTCGAGACCAGCTCTTGGGGCGGCTCGAATTCTTCAGGAATCAGGAAGAATTTCTCGTCGCGCGCCTTGAGGCCCAGGTTGGTACGGCTGGAAATCACCGACACCGGAATCGACAGCATCAACGAAACCACGATAGGCGCAAGCCACCACAGGAAGCTGGGATTCAACCAGAACACCAGCAGTGCCCAGCATGCGCCCAGCAAGGTCTGCGGACCGTGACGCTTCACCGCTTCAAGCCACGGCGTGGAGTCATCGTCGCGTTGCGGCGAGTTCCAGGTTGCGGCCCAGCCCAGGAAGGCAGCCAGTACGAAGCGTGTATGGAACAACATGCGCACCGGTGCGAGCAGCACCGAGAAGAGCATTTCCAGCAGCATCGAAACGGTAACCTTGAACTTGCCACCGAAGCCTTTCGCGCCCTTGGCCCAGATCAGAATAACGCTGAGCAGTTTAGGCAGGAACAGCAGAACGATGGTGGTCGAGAACAACGCTACAGCGCGTTCCGGATGCCATTGTGGCCACAACGGATACAACTGGCGCGGCTCAAGGAAGTAGGTCGGCTCCATCAGGGTGTTCACCGCCAACAGGGCCGTGGACAACACAAGGAAGAAGAACCACAACGGTGCCGACAGGTATGACATCACGCCGGTCAGAAACACCGCACGGTGAACCGGGTGCATGCCCTTGACCAGAAACAGCCTGAAGTTCATCAGGTTGCCGTGGCACCAGCGACGGTCACGCTTGAGTTCGTCGAGCAGGTTGGGCGGCAGCTCTTCGTAACTGCCCGGCAGGTCGTAGGCAATCCATACGCCCCAGCCGGCACGGCGCATCAGCGCAGCTTCAACGAAGTCGTGGGACAGAATTGCACCGGCAAACGCGCCCTTACCGGGCAACGGCGCAAGCGCACAGTGCTCGATGAACGGCTTCATGCGAATGATCGCGTTGTGACCCCAGTAGTGGGATTCACCCAACTGCCAGAAGTGCAGACCGGCCGTGAACAGTGGACCATAGACGCGGGTAGCAAACTGCTGCATGCGTGCATACAGCGTGTCCATACCCGAAGCACGTGGCGCGGTCTGGATGATACCGGCGTCCGGCGTGGCTTCCATCAGGCGAACCAGGCTGGTCAGACACTCACCGCTCATGACGCTGTCGGCGTCGAGTACGACCATGTAGCGGTATTCACCGCCCCAGCGACGGCAGAAGTCATCGAGGTTGCCGCTTTTACGTTTTACGCGACGGCGACGACGACGATAGAAGATGCTGCCAAAACCTTTGGTCTCGCGGCACACATCCAGCCAGGCCTGTTGCTCGGCGACGGCAATATCGGTCTCGTTGGTATCACTGAGCACGAAAAAGTCGAAGCGGTCCAGATTACCCGTGGCCGCTACCGACTCGAACGTTGCACGCAAACCCGCGAAAACACGCGGCACGTCTTCGTTACAGATCGGCATGACCAGCGCGGTGCGTGCACCGGCTTCAATCGGCTCGTTGCCAGCACTGGCACCGGAGATGCGGTACTTGTCACGCCCGGTGAGCAATTCCAGAAAGCCCATCAGTGCGGTCCAGAAACCAGCCGACACCCAGCAGAACAGAATGCCGAACAGCAACAGAATACTGGTCTGCAAGGCATAAGGCAGGACCTGCAAAGCGGTCTGCACGAAGGTCTGACGGGTGATTTCATCCAGCGAAACCAGCGACCAGCCCTGATACGGCAAGATGCCTTTCATGTACGAGCCAGCCACAATCGTCTGACCCAGCATGAGGATCAGCAGAATGTAGCGGCGGATCGAACCGACGGTACGCCAGCGAGACTTCGGCAGATCCCGAGGCAGATCGCTGTGATCCGGCTTGGGCGGGTTGCTCTTGCCGGTCAGGCGGCGCCAGCCACGCACCAGAATGTTGGTGCGCCACGGCTCGGGCACAACCTTGGTCCGGCGAATCGGCGGTGTAGCCTTCAGGCACAGACGCCCGCTGGCATCGACGCCGAGCATCTCGGCGTCTTCCAGATCGTCTGCGGACAGCGTCAGACGACGGCCTACCGAAGCCTGAGCGGCCTCGGCAGGATCGGTGACCGGCTGCGCCGAAAGGCGTTCATGCAACTCGGCGAAGGTTGTGCAGCTGGCAAGTTCTGCCCGCTGCTCGTCGCTCATCGGCAAATGCGCCAGGTACTCGTTCAGAGACACTGGCACCCATTGAGAATTACTCATCGCTCGGCAACTGATAGCTCCAGGTCTCGGTCATGACTTGCAACGTCTTGGCCGGTTCCGGATGGGTGGGTGCTGCCTCGGTAGCAGGCTGCTGAATATCTTTACCGTCCTTGCCCTTGGCTACGTCATCAGCCTTGGCTGCATCAGCCTTGGCAACGTCACCTTTGGCAGCGTCGGCCTTGGATGCATCAGCTTTGCCAGCTTCCGGCTTGGCGGCTTCAGGCTTCGGCGCGTCGGCTTTGGCAATTTCTACCTGGTCGTTGGCGGACTCTTTGGCAACGGCGGGCTTTGCAGCTTCCTTGGCAGCAGCTTCCTTGGCGGCAGCTTTCTTCTCGTCAGCTTTATCAGCGACGAGCAACGCAGGTTCCTTGCCCGGCTCGGCAGGGATTTCACGCAGCAGATAAGCGCGCATCTCGGTCGCCTTGCCGGCATCCTTGACCTTCACACGAAGGGTCAGGCGGTAGCCTTTGGTGACCGGGTTGTAACGCAGGTTGTTTTCCACCAGCTCGACGTTGTCGTCGGTAGTGACCTGGCTACGAATGGTCTTGTCTTCCGGCAATGCGGCCAGTACCGGACCAACGAAGTCGACCAGAAATGCAAGGCTGCCGTCCGGCTGACGAATCAGGTTGGACTGACGCACGTCACCGATGGAGCGTTGGGTCTGTTTGACCCAGCCCAGATCCGGCGAGTGAATCGAGTTTTCCTGCATGGTCCAGTGCAGACGGTAATCGAACGCCATTTCCTCGCCCGGCGCCTTGAGGGTCTCAGGCTTCCAGAACGCGACGATGTTGTCGTTGGTCTCGTCGGCAGTCGGGATTTCGACCAGCTCGACGGTGCCCTTGCCCCAGTCACCTTTTGGCTCGATCCAGGCGCTAGGGCGCTTGTCGTAGCGATCATCGAGGTCTTCGTACTGGCTGAAATCACGACCACGTTGCAGCAAACCGAAACCACGCGGGTTTTCGACCGAGAAGCTGCTGATGGACAGATGTTTAGGGTTGTTCAGCGGACGCCACAACCACTCGCCATTGGCTGCCTGAATCGACAGACCGCTGGAGTCGTGCAGCTCGCGACGGTAGTTAGGCACACGCGAAGGCTGGTTGGCGCCGAACAGGAACATGCTGGTCAGCGGCGCAACACCGAGCTTGTTGACCTTGTCACGCAGGAACATGCGCGATTTGACGTCAACCAGCGTGTTGGTGCCAGGACGCAGGGTTAACTGGTAGGCACCCGTGGCGCGTGGCGAATCGAGCAGTGCGAAAATCACCAGATGGTTGTCATCCGGGCCTGGCTTCTCGATCCAGAATTCCTTGAAGCGCGGGAACTCTTCACCGGACGGCGATGCCGTGTCGATGGCCATGCCGCGTGCGGACAGGCCATAAACCTGACCCTTGCCGATGACGCGGAAGTAGCTCGCGCCCAGCATGGTCATGATTTCGTCCTGCTTGTCATCCTTGTTGATCGGATACAGAACGCGAAAACCGGCATAACCCAGTTTCTCGGAGGTTTTCGGATCGATGTTCAGGCCGCCGAAGTCAAACCGACTGGCGTCATACTTGATCTCGTCAACGCTGGTCGCGGTCACTTCGTTGATCTTGACCGGCGTATCGAAGTGCATGCCCTGGTGGTAGAAAGACACTTTGAACGGGGTCTTGTCGCCCGCCCATTCGGCCTTGTCATCACGGAAGCGGATCTTCTGATAGTCGGCGAACTTCATGTCGCGCAGTTCGTTCGGCAGATTGCTCCGCGGAGCCTCGAACTTCTGCCCGGCCATTTCTTTGGCCTTTGCCGCTACATCATCAAGGCTGAACGCCCACAGCTGGCCTGCACTGAACAGGCACACAAGGGCCGAGCTTGCCAGAAGTGCACTACGCAACCGCTTGACGGGTGTCTTTGGAGCATCACAGGGACTAACAATCACGAGCAACCCTCGCCGAAAAACAGATGAATAAACCAACGGCCAGCTATCAATGCCGGGTTGGCGAGCATTGTTCCGACTCCGAATGGGCTTAATGATTCCCCAATCCGATGTCAGAACCGCTTTTGTCATACCAATTGGACCAACAGTGCCGATCCCCGTAGCGCGCGATTATCCAGCAGCGCGCGCTACAACGCATCAGGTATGACAAAGAATTTATTTCCTGAACGAACGATGAATTCGCCAGGCGTAACGGTGAAATCGTAGCTTACGTCTCAAACAAAAATGTCACAGGGCCATCATTTATCAGGTGCACCTGCATATCCGCACCAAATTGGCCCGCTGCCACGACCGGGTGCGCGATTCTGGCCTGACTCAATAGGTAGTCAAACAACTCGGCACCCAGCGCTGGAGCAGCGGCTTTCGAGAACCCTGCGCGCAACCCGCTTTTGGTATCGGCAGCCAGCGTGAACTGCGAAACCAGCAGCAATCCGCCGCTGACTTCGCGCAATGACAGGTTCATCTTGCCGTCGGCGTCGCTGAACACACGATAATTGAGCAGTTTGTGCAGCAACTTATCGGCACTGGCGCGAGTGTCTTGAGGCTCTATCCCGACCAGCACCAATATACCTTGATCGATAGCACCAACGACCTCGGTACCCACCTCGACGCGTGCGCTGCGCACGCGCTGCAACAAACCTTTCATAGAGACCTTTCCAGACTTCAGACCCGTTTCAAAAACCGCCGTCAGGCTTCTTCGGGCGGCAGATCGAGCAGGTTCTGCGCAATCTGTGCAGCGGCACGTACCAGCGCATCGGCGATACCGGTTTCGGCGGCCGAATGCCCTGCGTCGCGAATGATCTGCAGCTCGCTGTCGGGCCAGTTCTGATGCAGCTCCCAGGCATTGTCCAGCGGGCAGATGACATCGTAACGACCGTGCACAATGATTGCCGGCAGGTGAGCGATCTTCGGCATGTCGCGAATCAGCTGGTTCTCTTCCAGAAACGCCTTGTTCATGAAGTAGTGGCATTCGATACGCGCGATGGACAGGGCACGGTGCGGATCGGTAAAGCGGTCGACCACCTGAGGATTGGGACGCAAGGTTGCGCAGCGGCCTTCCCACGTCGACCAGGCCTTGGCGGCGTGCATCTGGGCAATCTGGTCTGCGCCGGTGAGACGCTTGTGAAAGGCAGCGAGAATATTGTTGCGCTCATCCAACGGGATAGGGGCGACGTAGTCCTGCCAGTAATCGGGGAACAGGCGGCTGGCACCTGCTTGATAGAACCAGTCGATTTCCTGCTGACGGGCCAGAAACACGCCACGCAGGATCAGCGCATGCACGCGGTCGGGGTGGGTCTGAGCGTAAGCCAGCGCGAGGGTCGAACCCCACGAGCCGCCGAACAGTACCCATTTGTCGATGCCCAAGTGCTCGCGAATGACCTCAAGGTCTTCCACCAGCTTCCAGGTGGTATTGTTTTCGAGGCTGGCATGAGGTGTGGAGCGGCCACAGCCACGCTGATCGAAGGTAACAATTCGGTACAGGTTGGGATCGAAATAGCAGCGGCTGTGCGCATCGCATCCAGAACCCGGGCCACCGTGAATGAACACCACAGGCAAACCTTCAGGCGAACCGCTTTCATCGACGTAGAGCACATGCGGTTGTTCCACGGCCAGATCGTGCCGGGCGTAGGGTTTGATCTGCGGGTACAAAGTCTGCATAAGTGCTCCATAAGTCCAGTTCAGAGGCTTCTATTGTTCTGCCACGGGGCATCATAAACCCGAAACGAAGAATGAGCATGCTGCACGTCATTGATCGGGGTGGAACGATCGATGCAAGCGTTTTGCCAATTTGAAAAGTTCGCGAACCAGAGCCGTCGCGCTGGGTCGAAGCGTGAGTCGTAAACCGAATTATTTCTCTATTTTCAGGAAATAACTGACGACACGCCTACAGTCTAAGAATCCCGTTTTTCATTCGTCAGACTACTTGAGGTTGTATCGATGTCTCAGGAACCACTTGTTCGTGACGCTGATGTGGCAGCTTTTCGCGCCGCCGTGCTCGCCAAACTCACCTATTCGGTGGGCAAGGACCCCGACCATGCGTTTGAGCATGACTGGTTTGAAGCCGTTGCTCTGGCCGCTCGTGACCACATGGTCGAACACTGGATGGACCACACGCGACAGATTTATCGCAAGGTCCAGAAGCGCGTTTATTACCTGTCGCTGGAATTTCTGATCGGCAGGCTGCTGTACGACAGCCTGAGCAACCTCGGCCTGCTGGAAGTCGCTCGCGAAGCGTTGACCGAGCTGGGCGTGGACATAGAGCGTATCCGCTTGCTCGAACCCGACGCTGCGTTGGGTAACGGCGGCCTGGGCCGCCTGGCCGCGTGCTTTATGGAAAGCATGTCGACCCTGGGCATTGCTGGCCACGGTTACGGCATTCGTTACGAGCATGGGCTGTTTCGTCAGGGCATCGTCGATGGCTGGCAGCAGGAACAGACCGAGAACTGGCTGGACTTCGGCAACCCGTGGGAATTCGAGCGCCCTGAGGTGGTGTACTCCATCGGCTTCAGCGGCAGCGTCGACACCGTTGTTACCGAAGCGGGCGAGTCGCGTCAGGTATGGCGTCCGGGCGAAACCGTGCGGGCCATCGCCTATGACACCCCCGTGGTGGGCTGGCGCGGCAAAAGCGTCAACACCCTGCGCCTGTGGCGTGCCCGTGCAGTAGAAGATCTGCATCTGGAGCGCTTCAACGCCGGCGACCACTTTGGTGCGGTGGCCGAAGTGGTCCGCGCAGAAAGCATCTCGCGCGTGCTGTATCCGAACGATGCAACCGAAGCGGGCCAGGAACTGCGCCTGCGTCAAGAGTACTTCTTCGTATCGGCATCGCTGCAGGACTTGCTGCGTCGCCACCTGAACCAGCACGCGACGCTGACCGACCTGGCCGATCACGCTGCGATCCAGATGAACGACACGCACCCCTCGATTGCAGTGGCCGAACTGATGCGTCAGTTGATCGACAACCACAACATTGCGTGGGACACCGCCTGGAAAATCACCGTCGGCACCCTCGGTTACACCAACCACACGTTGCTGCCCGAAGCGCTGGAAACCTGGTCGGTCGGTCTGATGGAGCGCATGCTGCCGCGCCACATGCAGATCATCTACCTGATCAACGCGCAACACATCGACACGCTGCGTGCCAAAGGCGTCGACGACGTCAACGTGCTGCGCGCGGTGTCGCTGATCGAAGAAGACAACGGTCGTCGTGTGCGCATGGGCAACCTCGCCTTCCTCGGTTCGCACAGCGTCAACGGCGTTTCGGCGCTGCACACTCAGTTGATGCGCAAGACCGTATTCGCAGAGCTGCACAAGATCTACCCGGACCGGATCAACAACAAGACCAACGGCATCACCTTCCGCCGCTGGCTGTTCCAGGCCAACCCGAAACTGACCGAAATGCTCGTCGAATCGCTGGGCGAGGATGTTCTGGACAACGCCGAGACCCGACTCAAGGAGCTTGAGCCGTTCGCCGAGAAGTCATCGTTCCGCAAGCAAATGGCCGATCAGCGCCTGCACAGCAAGCGTGCCCTGGCCGCGATCATTCATGAGCGTCTGGGCATTGCGGTCAACCCTGCGGCGATGTTCGACGTGCAGGTCAAACGGATTCACGAATACAAGCGTCAGTTGCTGAACCTGTTCCACACCGTCGCGCTGTATCAGGCCATTCGTGCCGAACCGGGTACAGACTGGGTGCCGCGAGTGAAAATCTTCGCCGGCAAGGCAGCCGCCAGCTATCACTCGGCCAAGCTGATCATCAAGCTGACCAACGACATCGCCCGGACCGTGAACAACGACCCTACGGTTCGTGGTTTGCTGAAAGTGGTGTTCATGCCCAACTACAACGTCAGCCTGGCCGAGAGCATCATTCCGGCAGCCGACCTGTCCGAGCAGATCTCCACTGCGGGCCTGGAAGCGTCGGGCACCAGCAACATGAAATTCGGCCTTAACGGCGCACTGACCATCGGCACACTGGACGGTGCCAACGTGGAGATGAGCGAGCAGGTCGGGCTGGAGCACATGTTCATCTTCGGCATGACCTCGCAACAGGTCGAAGCCCGCAAACAGGCAGGCGAATTCAGCGCGCATGCTGATGTAGAGGCATCGGGACGTTTGAACGATGTACTGCAAGCGATTCGTGGCGGGGTGTTCTCACCGGATGATCCGAACCGTTACGTGGGCCTGATCGATCAGTTGCTGGCGTATGACCGTTTCCTTGTCTGTGCCGACTTCGACTCGTACTGGGCGGCCCAGGCCAAGGTCGAGGAACGCTGGCACGACTCCAAGGAATGGTGGCGCTCGGCGGTGCTCAACACCGCACGCATGGGCTGGTTCTCCTCGGACCGGACCATTCGCGAATACGCCGGCGACATCTGGAAGGCGCTGGACTGACCAAGCGCTGCTCGCCCACTCACATGGTTATCGTTACCACGCCCTGCGTGGTAACGACGTTCTGGACGCTCCGCGTCCGATCTTGAATGCGCTGGAGCGTGAGAACGATAGATGCCTGGTTTGAAGCATGCGTAACGAGGGTCTGTTCCGCATAAAACATTACAAACGATGTCCGTCCGCCCCTATATACTGCGCCCGATAAACCTTCACACACCGAAAAGGATGTCGTCGCGTGCTTTGGATTTGTCTGGTAGTGGGCGGTGCATTACTGGGCTATTTGCTCAGCTATGACGAGTGGACGGGGTTTCTGATCGGCGCGCTGATGGGCTGGGCTGTCTGGGCAGGCATTCGTGTACGTGTGCTTGGCAGGCGATCCGAGGCTCAACTGCAACAGATACTCGCAACCGGCAAAAACATCGAGACCCTCCAGCAACGCCTTGGCGCACTTGAACGCCAGCCTGCACCCGCCTTCGTACCGCCTGCACAGGACGCCGCTCCGCTGCCGGTGGATGCTGTCATTCTGCAAGCGCCGACTGCCGGCCCCGAACTGATCTGGGACCTGCCGGACGAACCACAAACGCAACCAACGCAACCTCCCGAACCTGCCGCCGCACTCCCCCAGCCATCACCACCGGCAACACCCAACCTGCTGGACCGCGCCATCGAGCGCGCAAAGAACTGGCTGCTGGGCGGCAATACCGTGTTGCGCGTCGGCGTGGTCGTGCTGTTTCTCGGCCTGGCGTTTCTTCTGCGTTATGCCACGGAAGGTGTGGTCGTGCCTGTTGAGGCGCGCTACGCCGGTGTTGCAGCCAGTGCGCTGGCCTTGTTGGCGCTGGGCTGGTGGCTAAGGTTGCGCAACGGGCCTTACGCGCTGATGCTGCAAGGCGCTGGCGTCGGCGTGTTGTACCTGACTGTATTCGCAGCGATGAAGCTGCACGCATTGCTGGACCCGACGCTGGGCTTTGCGCTGCTGGTCGCCGTCACGGTGTTCTCGGCCATTCTGGCGCTGAACCAGAATTCGCTGGCGCTGGCCTGCGCGGGCGCACTCGGCGGGTTTGCGGCACCGATTCTGGCCTCGACCGGTCAAGGCAGCCACGTTTCGCTGTTCAGTTATTTCGCCCTGCTCAATGCGGGCATCATCGCCATCGCCTGGTTCAAGGCCTGGCGCGTCCTCAACCTGATCGGCTTTTTCGGCACCTTCGGCATCGGCTTCGCCTGGGGCATCAGGGCTTACATCCCCGAACTGTTCTGGAGCACCGAACCCTTCCTGATTCTGTTCTTCCTGATGTATCTGGCTATCGGTCTGCTGTTCGCCCGCCACAAGCTGCTGGAACTCACTGACGCGCCACCGGATGCCAGTCGCGAAACCCTGCTGCGCTGGTCTGCACGCCAAGGTGATTACGTCGACGGCACACTGCTGTTTGGCACGCCAATCGTCGGGTTCGGCCTGCAATACGCACTGGTCGAACACCTTGAGTTCGGTGCCGCGTTCAGCGCGCTCACGCTGGGCCTGATCTACATGGGGCTGGCACGCTGGCTGGCGGCACGTGCAACCGGCCGAACCGTTTTGTTGATGGAAACCTGCCTGGCGCTGGGCGTGGTGTTTGCCACATTGGCAATACCGCTGGGCCTTGGTTCGCAGTGGACGACCAGTGCCTGGGCCGTGGAAGGCGCAGCGGTTTTCTGGCTGGGCCTGCGCCAGCACCGTAGGCTGGCACAGGTTTTCGGCCTGGTGTTGCAACTGGCCGCCAGCGCGATTCTGATCAGCGGCGGCGGCACCGACAGCGCGCGGCAAGCCTTTGCCAATGATTACTGGACGCCGATGATCCTGGCCATCGCCGCCATGGTCAGCGCCTGGTGCGTGTTCCGCCTCAATTCGCTGACCCTCATCGATCAGCGCACCGCCCGAACACTGCTGGTCATCTGGGGGGCGTTCTGGTGGCTGGTTTCGCTGGCCAGCGCGGCCGTCCTGCACGCGCCAGCGCCGTATCTGGCCTCCACGGCCCTAATCGCCATGGCAATCAGCGTGGCGCTCTGGGCCGCATTCGCCCTCCGTTTGCGCTGGACGGATCTCGCCGAGCTGTGCAGCGCACTAACGCCTGTGTGCGCTGCATTGCTGATGATCTCGGTGTACCTGCGCAATAATCCGGCAGGCAACCTGGGCTGGCTGGCCTGGCTGGCGGTGTTCGCGGTGCATCTGCTAAGTCTGCGCTACCTGGCGGGCCTGCAATCCGTCCTTGCCCAACGCATCGCTCACACAGTGGGCTGCCTGCTGATCATAAGCGTGCTGGCACTGGAGTTGCGTTTCGGTCTGTTGCAATTGTCCGAGTATTACAACGCCTGGCGCTGGCTGGGTTGGGCGATCCTGCCGAGCCTGTTCCTGCTGGCGATTAGTTCGACACGTCAATGGCCGTGGCCCGTGAAAGCCTGCCCCGTGGCTTATCACACAGGAGCCGCCGCGCCACTGGCGGCCCTGATGCTGGTGTGGTTCTGGCTGGCGAATATCTTCAGCGACGGCGCCGCCGATCCGCTGCCTTACCTACCGCTGTTCAACCCGCTGGAAATCGGCCTGCTGCTCGCGCTGACCGGCGTGTGCCTGTGGATGCGCACCTACCTGACGCACAAACGCAATCACACCCTGCTGCTGGCCGGCGCTTCGCTGTTCGCACTGATCACGGCGATGGTCATGCGCACCGCCCATCAGTGGGCAGATGTGCCGTGGGAAACCGAGGCACTGCTGGCGTCGATGCGCGTTCAGGCGGGCTTGTCGATTGTCTGGACGCTGTTGGCGCTGGCGTTGATGATCGGCGGCAACATGCGCGCCAATCGCGAAATCTGGCTCGGCGGCGCAGCATTGATCGGGGTGGTGGTGATCAAACTGTTTTTTGTCGAGCTGAGCAATCGCGGCGGCATGGAGCGTATCGTCTCGTTCATCGGTGTTGGCATTTTGCTACTGGTGGTGGGATATTTCGCACCATTACCGCCGAAACATGCTGTCAAAGATCTCGGCGAAACACCCGGCCCTGGCCCGACTGCCGCGCCTGAAACGCCATGAGGAACTGTTCTTGAGTCATCCCGCCATGAAAATCGCCGTGCTTGGCCTGGCCTTGTGCACGGTGATGACCGCCGCCGCTCAGGACAAGCCGGCGGATTTCGCGAGTCAGACCCCGCTGAGCCTCAGCGGCGAAGGGCCGTGGTATCGCATCGAGTTACCGCTTGCCGTCCAGTTGAATGCCCGTCAGACCGACCTGGGTGACGTGCGTGTGTTCAACGCCGAGGGGCAGCCGCAGGCTTATGCAATAACCCCTCGACAGCCCGAACGCGAGCAGGAGCCCGCGCCGATCGAGGTCAAATGGTTCGCGCTGTACAGCACGCAGGAAGCAGGCGACACCGCGCCGGTCATCCGCATCGAGCGCTCCAGCAACGGCAGCGTGATCGAGGTCCAGCCGCAAAGCGACATCGAAGCAGGCGAAGAGGTGCTGCGTGGCTGGCTGCTGGATACCAGCGCCGTCAAGGCACCGCTGGAACAACTGGTGATCGACTGGAGCACCGAGCGCGAAGGCTTTCAGAATTTCAGCATTGAGGCCAGCGACGACTTGCAGCACTGGCGCGACTGGGGTGAGGGGCAGGTGGCACGCCTGTCGTTTGCAGACGAAGTGGTCGAGCAGCGTGAAGTCGGCCTGCCGGGTCAGAGTGCCCGTTATCTGCGCCTGCTGTGGCGCGCCCCGCACAGCGCCCCGCTGTTGGTTTCCGCGCACGTGCTGAGCGCCGCAAGCGACAACCCGACGCCGCCGCTGACCTGGTCGCCGCCGGTCAAAGGCAGCGTCGAAAGCCCCAACGAATATGTCTGGCAATTGCCGGCAGGCCTGCCGGTAGGGCGCGTCAGGGTCGATATCGCGCAACCCAACAGCCTCGCCCCGGCAACACTTTACGGCCGTATCGACGCCAGACAGCCCTGGCAGCCGATCAGCAGTGGCCTGCTGTATCGGCTGTCGCAGAACAACAGCGATGTCTTGCAGGACCAACTGCAATTGTCCGGACGCATCGTTCAGCAGCTCAAGCTGGTGGTCGATGACCGCGGCGGCGGGCTGGGCAATGAGGCACCGCAATTGAGCGTGGCCGTACCGGCGACGGAAGTGGTGTTTCTGGCACGCGGCAACGGGCCATTCACGCTGGCGGTCGGTAACGCTGCAGCCAAAGCGGCGAACCTGTCGCTGGCGACCTTGATTCCCGACCTGAGCCCGGCAAAGCTGGCCTCTATCGGCACCGCGAAACCTGCCACGGCAAGCGTCGCCAACATGACCGCCGCGCCGTTGGTGGCCACGCAGAGCACTGACTTCAAACGCCTGGGGCTGTGGGCGGTGCTGTTGCTCGGCGTGCTGTTTCTGGGCTGGATGGCGTTCAGCACCTTGCGCGCGTCGAAACGCTGAAACATACGGCCTGTCGGGCTCGGTTAGCCCGGCATCTGAACTGAAACAGGCATAAGCCAGTCTGATAGCAGTATTACGTCGCCACTCGCGTTAAACTGCGCGGGTTTTCATATCCCTATTTTCGGAGCTATCCATGTCCCGCGTCACACTAAGTCGTTACTTGATCGAGCAGACCCGCAGCAACAACACCCCTGCCGATCTGCGCTTCCTGATCGAAGTGGTGGCGCGCGCTTGCAAGGAAATCAGCCACGCCGTCTCCAAAGGCGCGCTGGGCGGCGTACTGGGCAGCATGGGCACTGAAAACGTTCAGGGCGAAGTGCAGAAAAAACTCGACGTGATCTCCAACGAAATTCTGCTCGAAGCCAACGAATGGGGCGGTCACCTGGCCGGTATGGCGTCCGAAGAAATGGACAACGCCTACCAGATCCCGGGCAAATACCCGAAGGGCGCGTACCTGCTGGTGTTCGACCCACTCGACGGCTCGTCGAACATCGACATCAACGCACCGGTCGGCACCATCTTCTCGGTACTGCGTTGCCCGAACGAGTACCTGAGCCAGAACGAAGCCCTGAACGAAAAAGCTTTCCTGCAGCCAGGCACTGAACAGGTCGCAGCCGGTTATGCCATCTACGGCCCGCAGACCATGCTGGTGCTGACGCTGGGTGACGGTGTGAAAGGCTTTACGCTGGACCGTGAAATGGGCAGCTTCGTACTGACTCATGAAGACATCACCATTCCTGAGACCACTCAGGAATTCGCCGTCAACATGTCCAACCAGCGCCACTGGGAAGCCCCGGTACAGCGCTACGTCAGCGAGTTGCTGGCCGGTGAAGACGGTCCGCTGAAAAAGAACTACAACATGCGCTGGGTTGCCGCGATGGTTGCCGACGTGCATCGCATCCTGACCCGTGGCGGCCTGTTCATGTACCCACGCGACAGCCGCGAGCCGTCCAAGCCGGGCAAACTGCGCCTGATGTACGAAGCCAACCCGATGTCCTTCCTGGTTGAACAGGCTGGTGGCGCGTCCACCGATGGCCATCAGCGCATCCTCGACATCCAGCCCGAAGGCCTGCACCAGCGCGTAGCGGTGTACCTGGGCTCGAAAGAAGAAGTCGAGCGCGCAACCGCGTATCACAAAGAGTAAGACCGCTTCTGATGCTCCTGTGGCGGTTCAGCCTGGCTGAACCGCCATCAAGCGGGCAAATGCTCAGGCAAATGAGCATCGGGGATGCAGCCAGCACGGGGCTGCCAGTCAACCCTCTGATCCACGCCACAAATCCTTGCGTCCTGCGGGAACCAGATCCCGTTTTTCTCTTCTAAGCTTGCGGTACTGCGCCAGCGCCAGACTGTATCCGCCTGCACTGCGACGCGACCCCCTTCCGTTCAGGAGCTACATCCATGTCCTTGCGCACTGTCGCGTTACTCTCGTTCTGCGTCTTTCTGGCTGCCTGCAGCAAGATCACTCAGGAAAACTACTCGAAAATTTCCGCTGGCATGCCTAAGGCACAGGTCGAATCCATGCTCGGCAGCCCGACGGAATGTTCCGGCGCGCTGGGCATGTCCAGTTGCACATGGGGCGATCAGAACACCTTTATCAGCGTGCAGTACGCAGCGGATAAAGTGGTGCTGTTCTCGGGTCAGGGTCTGAAATAAAACATGATCAAGGTACTGGTACGTTTCGGAATTTTTGTCATGGCCAGCTTCCTGGCCATCGGTTTTGCCCACTCGGCGGACAACCTTGAGCCAAGGACTGTCGACGGCGTTGACCTCAAGCAGTATCAGGGCACCTGGTACGAGATCGCGCGCCTGCCGATGTTCTTCCAGCGCAAATGCGCCCAGTCCGAAGCGCTGTACACGCTCAAGGACGACGGCAACATCGCGGTGACCAACCGCTGCCGCACGATTGAAGGCAAGTGGGAAGAAGCAACGGGCACGGCCTCGCCGCAGGTCCCGGGCAAGACCGACAAGCTGTGGGTTGTATTCGATAACTGGTTCTCGCGCCTGCTGCCAGGCGTTGCCAAGGGTGACTACTGGATTCTGGACGTCAGCGAAGGCTACAGAACCGCCGTGGTCGGCAACCCGGACCGCAAGTACCTGTGGCTGCTGTCGCGCACGCCGACGGTGTCTGCATCGGTCAGGGAAAACATGCTCAGCAAGGCCCGCCAGCAAGGCTACGACACCTCGCGCCTGATCTGGCGTGAGGATGACTCGAAGATCGGCAAGGCTGAAAAGTAAACAAACACTACACAGTTGATTATCGTGCGACGCTCTGCGTCGCATGCCGTTCTGGACGCTCTGCGTCCGATCCTGGATCAGCGGCGCGGCGCAGATTTGTGACGCGGAGCGTCACGCAAGGCATCCCGACGCTGGAGCGTGCGCAACGATAATCTCAACTATCGTGCGACGCTCTGCGTCGCATGCTGTTCTGGACGCTTCGCGTCCTCTCTCGCATCAGCCCAGCAACTCCCTCAGCACCTGCGCGAACTCACGGTTGCTTTGCTCTTCGCCGGCATGTCGGCCTTCGCGTATGACCCAGCGTCCATTCACCGCCACGTCGCGAATCTGCCGGTCGCTGCCCGCGAACAGCCAGCGGTTGAGGATTGCATCACCCGAGGCGGTGGCGATGTATGGGTCGTTGCCATCCAGCACCAGCCAGTCGGCGCGTTGCCCTGCTTGCAGTGCACCAACCTGCTGACCCAGCGCCTGCGTGCCGCCTGCCAGTGCGGCGTCGTAGAGGGTGCGGCCAACCATCGGCTGGTCACTGCGATACAGCCGGTTACGGCGTTGATCGCGTAGACGCTGGCCGTATTCCAGCCAGCGCAGCTCCTCGACCACACTGAGCGAGACGTGACTGTCCGAACCAATCCCCCAACGACCGCCCTGCGCGATGTAGTCCACCGCCGGAAAGATCCCGTCGCCAAGGTTCGCCTCGGTGGTCAGACACAATCCAGCCACCGCACCACTTTGCGCCATCAGTTGCACTTCATGCGCGTCGGCGTGGGTCGCATGGACCAGGCACCAGCGGTTATCCACAGGGGTGTTTTCATACAGCCATTGCAGCGGACGTCGCCCGCTCCAGCTCAGGCAGTCATCGACCTCCTTCTGCTGCTCGGCGATATGAATATGCACCGGGCATTGCGGGTCGCTGGCCGCCAGCACTTCACTGATCTGCTGTGGGGTTACCGCACGCAGCGAATGGAAGCACAGCCCCAACTGCTGCGCTGGCTGAGCCGCCAGCACCGGTCGCAGGCGTGCCTGTAAGTCCAGATAGCTGTCGCTACTGTGGATAAACCGGCGCTGGCCTTCGTTCGGCACCTGCCCGCCAAACCCCGAATGGCTGTAAAGCACCGGCAGCAACGTCAGGCCGATGCCGACCGAACTCGCCGCCTGGCTGATCTGCACCGCCAGTTCGGCAGGATCTGCGTAGGGTTTGCCGTCTAGGTCCTGATGCACGTAATGAAATTCGGCGACCGAGGTATAGCCGCCCTTAAGCATCTCGATGTACAGCTGTCGGGCAATGACGCCCAGTTGCTGCGGGCTGATGCGCCCGACCAGCCGGTACATGAGGTCGCGCCACGTCCAGAAACTGTCGTTGGGGTTGCCCGCCACCTCGGCCAGCCCGGCCATCGCCCGCTGAAACGCGTGGGAATGCAGGTTCGGCATGCCAGGCAGCAAAGGCCCGCTGACAATGTCGGCACCCTGCCGGTCCGCATTGGCCTCGACGCGGGTCAATACACCTTCCTGGCTGACCTCCAGACGCACATTGCTGGCCCAGCCGTCGGGAAGTAGCGCACGCTCGGCAAAGAAGGCTGACATTGACTTCACACCCCATCACTGTAATTTGTATATACATATACAGACGTTTACGGAGCCGGTAAACCTTCGGCACGCTTGCCGAGCAGCAGGTTAATGGTTAGCGTGGCGCTCTCCGGCGTCTGAATCATCGTCAAAACGTCATTTTGAAAACAAGGACTCACTCGTGCCGACTCCGCCCGCCGCTTCTTCCCTGGCAGCCCAGATGGGCGAAAGTCCCGCACCCTTGTACGCCCGCGTCAAACACATGATCGCCTTGCAGATTCAGAACGGCACCTGGCCGCCGCACCATCGCGTGCCGTCGGAAAGCGAGCTGGTGACGCAGTTGGGCTTCAGCCGCATGACCATCAACCGTGCCCTGCGCGAGCTGACGGTCGAGGGTTTGCTGGTGCGCATGCAGGGCGTCGGTACCTTTGTGGCCGAACCCAAAAGCCAGTCGGCGCTGTTTGAAGTGCACAACATTGCCGACGAGATCGCTGCGCGCGGCCATCGCCACACCTGCAAGGTGATGGTACTCAAAGAAGAAGCCGCAGGCTCGGAACGCGCACTGGCACTGGACATGCGCGAAGGCCAGCGGGTCTTTCATTCGCTGATCGTGCATTTCGAGAACGACATCCCGGTGCAGATCGAAGACCGCTTCGTGAACGCTCAGGTCGCGCCGGACTATCTCAAGCAAGACTTCACCCTGCAAACGCCTTACGCTTATCTCTCCCAGGTCGCGCCGCTCACCGAAGGCGAGCATGTGGTCGAGGCGATCCTCGCCGAAGCCGATGAGTGCAAACTGTTGCAGATCGATGCCGGAGAGCCCTGTCTGCTGATTCGCCGCCGTACCTGGTCGGGTCGCCAGCCCGTCACCGCTGCGCGCCTGATTCACCCCGGCTCCCGCCATCGCCTGGAAGGACGCTTTACCAAATGACCAAGACCCGCCTGCTGCGCGCCGCCGACTACCCACGCATGCCATGGAAAAACGGCGGCGGCAGCACCGAAGAAATCGCACGCGACGCAGGCCAGGACCTCGACGGCTTTGGCTGGCGACTGTCGATTGCCGACATCGACACCTCAGGCGGCTTCTCGGTATTCGCCGGTTATCAACGCATCATTACCGTATTGCAGGGCGCCGGCATGACCCTGGACGTGGACGGTGTGGCCAGTCGCCCGCTGCTGCCTTCCGATCCGTTTGCCTTCAGTGGTGACAGCGCAGTCAGCTGCACCCTGCTGGACGGTCCGATTCGCGACTTCAATCTGATCTATGCTGCACACCGTTACACAGCGCGCCTGCACTGGATCGACGTTCGTCATCCCCAGCGTCTGTTCAGTTCGGCCAGCACCTTCGTCCTGTTCAGCATGGCCGAACAGGTGGCGATCAGCGTCGACGGCCAGCCTTGGGAAATTCTCGGCAAACACGACTGCGCGCTGGTGGATAATCCCGGCGGTTTGCTGGAAATCGAACTGCAATCACCACGCGTCAGCCGTTGCTGCCTCATCGAGCTCAGTGCCACGGGCCAGTCACCGCTTTCTGGCACCTCACAATAAAAACAGCTGTGTTTTCAAGGAAGACCATGACTCAAGCCCCAAACCGGGAAACGCCCCGTGGCGTTGCCATTCTTACCCGTTTTCTCGCCTCCGAATCAGCGGGCGGCATCGTGCTGATGGCCGCAGCGCTGGCCGCACTGATCGTCGCCAACTCGCCTTTGTCCACGGGCTACTTCTCGACGCTGCACAGCGTCTGGCTGGGGCTGTCGGTCGAGTTGTGGATCAACGACGGGCTGATGGCGATCTTCTTTTTGATGGTCGGCCTGGAGATCAAGCGCGAAGTACTGGCCGGTGGCCTGGCGACCTGGGGGCAACGCGCCCTGCCCGGCTTTGCAGCCCTTGGCGGCATGCTGGTGCCCGCGCTGATCTACATCGCGATCAACTGGGGCAACCCGCAGACCCTGAGCGGCTGGGCGATCCCGGCGGCCACCGACATCGCCTTCGCCCTCGGCGTGCTGTCGCTGCTGGGCAATCGCGTGCCGACCTCGCTGAAAGTCTTCCTCGCCGCGCTGGCGATTCTCGATGACTTGGGGGCTGTGACCATCATCGCGTTTTTCTACAGCTCCGGGCTTAATCTGCCGATGCTGGCCGCCGCGTTCGTGACCCTCACCGTGTTGGTCGCGCTGAACCGCCTGAACCTCCGTCGTCTGCTGCCGTATTTGCTGCTCGGTGCGCTGCTGTGGTTCTTCGTCCTGCAGTCGGGCGTGCACGCGACGCTGGCCGGTGTCGCGCTGGCGCTGTGTATCCCGATGGGCAAGCCCGAGGAAGAAGCACGCTCGCCGCTGCTGTTGCTGGAAGAAAAAATGCATTACTGGGTCGCGTTTGCCGTGGTACCGATCTTTGGCTTTGCCAATGCCGGCGTATCGCTTTCCGGCATTACCCTGGCAAACCTGATCGACCCGGTGCCGCTGGGCGTTGCATTGGGCCTGTTTGTGGGCAAGCAGATCGGCGTGTTTCTCGCCGCAGCGCTGGCCATCCGCGCAGGGCTCGCCGTGTTGCCGGAGGGCAGTAACTGGGTGCAACTGTACGGCGTGGCGATCCTGTGTGGCATCGGCTTCACCATGAGCCTGTTCATCGGCAACCTGGCATTCCCCGGCTCGCAGCACCTGATCGACGAAGTCAAAGTCGGTGTGCTGATCGGCTCGGGGATTGCGGCGGTTGCCGGCATAGTGCTGCTGCGCAGCCGTTTCAGCCGGCACTGAAAAATATTTTCAAATCACTGCATCCAGATGGGTTTCTCGCGGGTAGTACATTCAGCAGCCACTTCGAGTTGCTGAGCGCGGTTAAACAATCTGGAGATTTCTGCATGAACGCAAAACGTTTGCTCTGCCTTGCAGGTAGCACTTTGGCCTTCACTTGCCTGTCGTCCGTGGCCCTGGCTCAGACTGACCTGCCTGAAAGCGTCCACGTGCCGGCTGGCAACAAAGTCAGCATGACGACCACCGGGGTGGGCGAAATCACCTACGAGTGCCGCGCCAAAGCCAACATGCCCAACGAGCTGGAATGGGCGTTCGTAGGCCCCAAAGCCGTACTCAATGACAAAAGCGGCAAACAGGTCGGCACTTACTACGGCCCGCCTGCCACCTGGGAAGCTAAAGACGGCTCCAAAGTGACCGGTACTCAGGTTGCTGTAGCTCCATCGAGCGCTGGCAACCTGCCGTATCAACTGGTCAAGGCCAACCCGGCTGAAGGCAAGGGCGCAATGACCGGCGTGACCTACATTCAGCGCGTGGCGTTGAAAGGTGGCGTCGCACCAGCCAAAGCCTGTGCGCAAAGCAACAAGGGCGCCAAAGAAGTGGTCAAGTATCAGGCTGACTACCTGTTCTGGACCGCGAGCTGATCGCCGTTATTAACCGGGTGACCGCGCAACAGTGAGCTATGCTGCTGCGCGGGAGCCTCGTGATACCCGCGAGGCAGTTAGTCTTCCATTGATGGCGGATCATCTTGTCCTCGCACGAATCTCTCTTTGATTACGAAGCTACGTTGCAGGCCTGCGCTCGCGGTGAGAAACAGGCCTTGCAGCGTCTCTATCTACAGGAAAGCGCCCGGTTGCTCGGCGTCGCCCAGCGCCTGGTACGTGACAGCGCACTGGCCGAAGACATCGTGCATGACGCCTTCTTGAAAATCTGGACCCACGCGGCCAGCTTCGACGCGTCGCGCGGTTCGGCACGTGGCTGGATATTCAGCGTGACCCGGCACCTTGCGCTGAACACACTGCGCAACACGGCACGCGAGGTGCGTGTCGAGGACGATGGCAGCGAAGACCATCACGAACAGGCAACCCTGGAAGGCTGGCAGGAAACCGGGGACGCTTTCGATTGGCGGGTCAATCCAGGACGGATGACTTCATGCATGGAGCAACTCGAACCGGTACGCCGAAACTGTATTTTTCACGCTTACGTAGACGGCTATTCGCATCAGGAAATCGCGCAGAAGATCGGCGCGCCATTGGGTACGGTCAAAGCCTGGATCAAGCGCAGCCTGACGGCTTTGCGGGAGTGCATGGGATGACCCGACCTTTAGACGACAACATTCATGACCTGGCTGGCGAGTATGTGCTCGGCACCCTGTCAGCGCAGCAAAGGCTCGACGTGCAGCGTCGCCTGCCCCGTGAGCCAGACTTGCAGGCGGCCATCGACGCCTGGGAGCAACGCCTGTTGCCCCTGACCGAACTGGCCGACCCCGTCACGCCATCGCCCGGCCTGTGGGAACGCATCGAACGCAACCTGCAGGGCATGACCGCGCCGGCCAAACCGGCACACAGGCCGCGCGTGCGCTGGTGGAACAACCTGTCGGTCTGGCGCGGCCTGGCCGGAGCAGGGCTCGCCGCATCGCTGGTGCTGGGCATGACCCTGCTGACCCGCGCACCGGCGCAGCCGTCCTACCTCGTGGTGCTCGTCGGGCCGCAGGACAAAGCCCCCGGCTGGGTCGTGCAAGCCAGCAACTCACAGCAGATACAGCTTATTCCGCTGGGTGTGGTTGAAGTCCCGGCCGACAAGGCGCTGGAGTTCTGGACCAAGGGCGACGACTGGCAAGGCCCGGTATCCCTCGGGCTGGTCAAACCGGGGCAGAGCCTGAGCATTGCACTGGACAAACTGCCGCCGTTGCAAGCCAATCAGTTGTTCGAGCTGACCCTGGAGACCTCCACCGGCTCGCCAATCGGCAAACCGACCGGCCCGATTCAGTTCATCGGCCGGGCGGTGAAGGTCATCTGATAACGAGCCAACATCACTTCTTGCTGCAATCGTCCTGTTGCAGCAGGTTGGCCTGAGTCAGGTTGCAGCCTGCCGGTACGCTACGGGTCAGCCAGACATTACCGCCGATGGTCGAGCCCTGACCAATGGTGATGCGCCCCAGAATGGTTGCACCGGCGTAGATCACCACATCGTTTTCAACGATAGGATGGCGCGGATGGCCTTTCTGCAACTGGCCGTCCTCGTCCGCCGGGAAGCGCTTGGCCCCCAGCGTAACAGCCTGATAAATGCGCACCCGCTCGCCGATGATTGCGGTTTCGCCAATCACCACGCCCGTCCCGTGATCGATAAAGAAGCTCGGCCCGATCTGCGCGCCGGGGTGAATGTCGATGCCGGTCGCCGAGTGGGCGATTTCCGAGCTGATGCGCGCCAGCAATGGCAAGCCGGCGCGGTACAGATGATGCGCCAGACGATGATGAATCACCGCCAGAATGCCGGGGTAGCAGAGCAGCACTTCATCGACGCTGCGGGCCGCCGGGTCGCCGTGATAAGCCGCCAGCACGTCGGTGTCCAGCAACAGGCGAATGGCCGGCAGTGCCGTGGCGAAACCCTGAATCAGTTCAAGCGCATGGGCGTCGATGCCCTTGAGGTCAGCGCCCTGCTGGTGGGCCACATAGCGCAGCTCCAGGCGGGCCTGGGCCAGCAAGGCGTTGAGCGCCACATCCAGCGTATGACCCACGTAGAAGTCTTCGCTTTCTTCACGCAGGTCCACCGGGCCGAGCCGCATCGGGAACAACGCCCCGCTCAGCGCTTCGAGAATTTCACCCATGGCTGCACGCGAAGGCAGTTCGCGCCCGCCGTGCTCGCCGCTGACCCGACGGTTGCGCGCCCGCCAGTCTTCACGCGCGCCGCGCAATTGACTGACGATCCGCTGCAACTGCCAGTGGCTGGAGCGACCATCGGCAGGGGCTTGTGGAATATCGCTCACGCTGGACTCTCCTTGATGCGAGGGTAACGACCGACAGAGCGGGCCGCTGTTCATGCCACTCTACGGCAAACATTCAGACGAAAAAAACAACAATTTCCATAGGTATATTCCGAGCCGTCTGTAAGCACAGATAAGTTGCCGTGCGGGAAACGTCTGCCTATAGTCCGGTGACTCTTTACACGGCTCATTTATCACCATGATCAAAAATCAGCTTGCCCGCTTCAATCGTCTGGACTTGATCAGCGCGCCAACGGCCCTGGAAAAGCTTGAGCGCCTGTCGCTGTGGGCAGATCGCGACATCTACATCAAGCGTGATGACACCACCACGCTCGCGCTGGGTGGCAACAAGGTGCGCAAGCTTGAATACCTGGCCGCCGATGCGCTGGCTCAGGGTGCCGACACACTGATCACGGCCGGCGCAATCCAGTCCAACCATGTACGCCAGACAGCAGCCTTGGCAGCGCGGCTGGGGCTGGGCTGCGTGGCCCTGCTGGAAAACCCCATCGGCACCGAAGACCCGAGTTACCTGAAAAACGGCAACCGCCTGCTGCTGGAACTGTTCGATGCCAAGGTCGAGCTGGTCGAAAACCTCGATAACGCCGACGACCAGTTGCATGCCTTGGCTGCGCGCCTGCGCTCCAGCGGCAAGAAGCCGTATCTGGTGCCTATCGGTGGCTCAAGCCCGGTTGGTGCGCTGGGGTATGTCCGCGCCGGGCTGGAACTCGCCGAGCAGATCAAACAGACCGGCATCGACTTTGCGGCCGTGGTGCTGGCATCGGGCAGTGCGGGTACGCACAGCGGCCTGGCGTTGGCGCTGGCTCATGAGTTGCCGCAATTGCCGGTGGTCGGCGTGACCGTGTCGCGCAGTGAAGAAGCGCAGTTGCCCAAAGTGCAAGGCCTCGCCGAGCGCACCGCGCAACTGCTCGATATCGCCCTGCCGGAGCACTTCAAGGTCGAACTGTGGGACGAGTATTTCGCCCCGCGCTACGGCGAGCCAAACGCCGGTACGCTGGCAGCGATCAAACTGGTGGCCAGCCAGGAAGGCCTGTTGCTGGACCCGGTCTACACCGGCAAGGCCATGTCCGGCCTGCTGGACGGTATCGGCCGTCAACGCTTCAACGACGGGCCGTTGATATTCCTGCACACCGGTGGCGCGCCTGCGTTGTTCGCTTACCCGGATGCGTTTGACCAGTGACGTTTTAGCCAACGGGTCCTTTATGCATTTGTGGAGGGAAAATAACTTTTTTTGTTATTTTTCCTCATAAGCCGATGGCTATATAGTCGCGCCCGGCAGACCACAACGCTTAACCTTACACCCGACGTAACTGCCTGAAAAAAAGCTGAATAATCAGCACGAAGTTGCTTGAGTCGGGTCAGAAAATGGCCAGACACTTCCATTCCAACAAGGGGCTCGCATGAACATTTCCGCTATTCGTCGCACGTTTCTTTTCTCGGCACTGGGCTTGATGCTCGGTACCGGTATCGCCGGGCAAGCCATGGCTGGCGAGCAACTGCAGAAAATCAAGGATAGCGGCACGCTGAATGTGGGCCTTGAAGGCACCTACCCGCCGTTCAGCTTCGTCGATGAAAACGGCAAACTGAGCGGTTTTGAAGTCGAGTTTTCCGAAGCGCTGGCCAAGGAGCTGGGCGTGAAGGCCAGGATTCAGCCATCGAAATGGGACGGTATTCTGGCCGCTCTGGACTCCAAACGTCTGGACGTGGTGATCAACCAGGTGACCATCTCCGACGAGCGCAAGAAAAAGTACGACTTCTCTGAGCCCTACACCATTTCCGGCATCCAGGCGCTGGTTCTGAAGAAGAACGCAGACACCATCAAGTCTGCCAATGACCTGAGCGGCAAGAAGGTTGGCGTAGGTCTGGGCACCAACTACGAACAGTGGTTGAAGGCAAACGTTCCGGGGGCCGAAATAAAGACCTACGAAGATGACCCCACCAAGATCCAGGACCTGAGTGTAGGCCGTATCGATGCAATCCTGGTTGATCGTCTGGCAGCCCTGGAGATCGCAGCCAAGACCAAAGACACAAAACGAGAACTTGCACCTGCCGGCGCAGCGTTCTCTCGTCAGGAATCGGGCATTGCCCTGCGTAAAGGCGAGCCGGAGCTGCTGGCTGCCATCGACAAGGCAATCGACAAATTGCGTGCCGACGGCACCCTGGAAAAGCTGTCGAAAAAGTACTTCAACGCTGACGTCACCAAATGATCGAAGAGAGCCTTCAGCTCGCGCTGGACTCCGCGCCCTTTTTGCTCAAGGGCGCGTACTACACGGTCTTCCTCAGCCTGGGCGGTATGTTTTTCGGATTGCTGCTGGGCTTCGGCCTGGCACTGATGCGCCTGTCGCGCTTCAAGCTGGTGAACTGGATAGCACGCATCTACGTGTCGTTCTTTCGCGGCACGCCGTTGCTGGTTCAGCTGTTCGTGATTTATTACGGCCTGCCGGAACTGGGCATCCAGCTTGAACCGCTAAGCGCAGCGCTGATCGGTTTTTCGCTGAACATGGCCGCCTACGCCTGCGAGATTCTGCGCGCAGCCATTGGCTCTGTGGAACGTGGGCAGTGGGAAGCCGCCGCCAGTATCGGCATGACCCGCTGGCAGACCATGCGCCGTGCAATCCTGCCGCAGGCAGCACGCACAGCATTGCCACCGCTGGGCAACAGTTTCATCTCGCTGGTCAAGGACACCGCACTGGCCGCCACCATTCAGGTGCCGGAGCTGTTCCGCCAGGCACAGTTGATCACCGCGCGTACCTTCGAAATTTTCACCATGTACCTGGCCGCCGCACTGATCTACTGGATCCTTGCCACGGCGCTCTCGCACCTGCAAAACAAGCTGGAAGCCAGGGTCAACCGGCACGATCTGGAGACCTGACGCATGATAGTCGTTGAAAAACTCACCAAGGAATTCAAGGGCAATCAAGTGCTCAAGGGCATTGATCTGCGTATCGAAGCCGGAGAAGTCGTCGCGATCATCGGCCCGAGCGGCTCGGGCAAGACCACCCTGTTGCGCTGCCTGAACCTGCTTGAAACACCCACCAGCGGCAGAATCAAGGTCGGCGACATCGAGATCGATGGCACCCGCTCCATAGGCCAGCAACAAGGGCTGATCCGCCAGTTGCGCCAGCAGGTGGGGTTCGTCTTTCAGAACTTCAACCTGTTCCCGCATCGCACAGCGCTGGAGAATGTCATCGAAGGTCCTGTGGTGGTCAAGAAGATCGCGCGCGAAGCTGCCGAGGCACTAGGGCGACAATTACTCGCCAAGGTTGGCCTGACCGGCAAGGAAGACGCGTACCCGCGCCGTCTTTCCGGCGGGCAGCAACAGCGTGTGGCCATCGCCCGGGCGCTGGCGATGGAGCCGCAAGTGATCCTGTTTGACGAGCCAACCTCGGCACTGGACCCGGAACTGGTCGGTGAAGTGCTGACAACGATCCGTGCCCTGGCTGAAGAGAACCGTACGATGGTGATCGTCACTCACGAAATGAGCTTTGCACGAGAGGTCGCCAATCGGGTGATTTTCATCGACAAGGGGGTCATCGTCGAGCAAGGCGAAGCCAAGGCGCTTTTTGCCAACCCCCAGGAAGAACGTACAAGGCAGTTTCTGGAACGCACACGCTCCTGATCGTTTACGCACACACAAAAAAGCAGCGTCCATCCACGGGCGCTGCTTTTTTCTTACACTTCATAGCGCCTCGATCGTTCAAGATCCTTGTTTAATTCCTGCGTAAATCTCCGAAAATTCATCGAATTAATAAGACGAGCCGAGCTCGGTTATCGCACCCACCGCGTGCCTGGCTGACCTGCAACCACCGCACTTGGTCCAATCCCCGCTCCTGATTTCTTTCCCATCGGTAACAGGCTTTTGCTGTTGATACTTTGTGGTAGGACAGTAGTTTACCGGACGGTAAACAGTTCCAAATATACCGTGTAGGACATATCCGTTTTTTAAGTAAATTCCTGACAAACGCTCTCTTCATATTGACAAGCGATCACAAAGCCCATTAGCTCACACTAACCGCTCATTTAACGAGATTCAAAATTTTCAAGCACTAATAGTCTACCGATTGTAATGTTTGCCATAGCCTGGATATTTAAGGTACTTATCGTGCTGTCTGAACTGCGTTTCTTATTACATAAACATGACAACTTATGACGATTCTTTACTTTAATTATTGATTATCAGGAGCACCCGAACATGAGTCATGTCACTTGCAAAGCAGCCCATCAGGAGCTGCCAACGCCTTCCATACCGCAGGCCAGCCGTCATGGCATAGGCGTGAGGATCGCCTCTCAACTCACGGTTCATGTCGAGCCGTACGCCAACATGGACCAGGGCGATCTGATCGAGCTGTTCTGGGACGGCTGTTACGTCGCGTCAAAAATTCTAAAGGCTTCCGACATCGACAAAACCATTGTCCTACGTGTACCCGAAAGCTTTCTTCAGAACGGCAAGGCACGGACCTACTACCGGGTCATGAAAATAGGCGGAACACCCCTGACCTCGCCGTGCCGCAAGCTGTGGGTCAAGCTGAGCGCCCCCGGCGGCAATCTGATCAGTGCCCATACGGAAGAAAACCAGGGCCTGGCACCGCTCTATGTCGCACCGTCGGTCATCCGTCGCGGACTCTCGCGCAGGCATCTGGAAGGAGGTCTGCCGATGACCATCGAGCCTTATCTGAACATGGCCGTTCACGACGAGATCACCGTGCGCTGGGGCGATCTGCGCATGGACCTGCCGCCCCTGATCGCCGAGGACGTCGGCGAACCGATCGACCTGGTCATCCCCCCTGCGTTGATCATCGAAGGCGGTGAAGAACAGCGCCTGGAAGTGACTTACTGCGTTATCGACCGGGTCGGCAATAACTCCCTCTGGGCACCCCCGCGGCTGATCAAGGCACTGCCGATCGACGATTGAACTGAATGACCCGTTTGAATTCAGAGACCAACCCTGTATAGATAGATAGAGACGTCGTTAAACAACTTGCCCGGCGCTGACAATACGCAGAGAAAAACGGGTCGCCACGCCATACGCGTTAGTTTAAATATTACTTATGTGTAAAAAGACGCGCATGAACCGGTTATGCGTTCTGTTCTGTCGGTTGTTCATTGCCGGTCAGCAACCTGTCGCCCTGTGCGCGCAAGGTGAGGTACAGGACCGCCACCGCCGACTGCCAATTGCTGTCTATGCTTATTCCAAAAAGGACGTTTTAAAAAGCTTTATACGCGCTTAGGGTATATACACCGGACCACCGGACGTCGTGATGTTTTTCCAGCCGCACCTGATGCGGTCTATTGCTACGAGGTTCCGATGGTCCCTTTCACAACTACCCCTGTGGATAAACCCAGGGCTGTGCCGACTGCCAGTGAGCGACGCGAGTCTGATCCGGCGACAGTCACCGCCCACAACGTCACGGCTTCACAAGAGCCAGACGTCTCTCCCCGCCTTCTACCGGCCACAGTGTTGCAAAACGACGCTGAGGCCATTGCGGCGGCTCATCGGTTGGCCGCTTCTGCACGGCTCAATGCCGCTACGCGCGATCAGCAGCGCGCCTTGCCGTGGGCTGAAATCGAACACTTCACGCGCAGCGGGCTGGGCAGCATTTGCATTCCCCGTGCCTACGGTGGTCCGCAAGTCTCGTTCGCCACCGTGGCGGAGGTGTTCAGGATCATTTCGACCGCCGACCCTGCGCTTGGGCAGATCCCGCAAAACCAGTTCGGCATCCTGAATCTGCTGCAAAGCAGTGCCACCGAACAACAGAAAAAAACCCTGTTTCAGAGCGTGCTGGACGGCTGGCGCATCGGTAACGCCGGCCCCGAACGCGGTAGCAAAAACACACTCGAGCTCAAGGCGCGCATTACCGCCAACGGCGAACGGCTGGTCATTACCGGTCAGAAGTTCTACTCCACAGGTGCTTTGTTTGCCCACTGGGTAGCGGTCAAGGCGCTGGACGATCAAGGCCGGCAGGTCATGGCCTTCGTCAAACGCGGCACGCCGGGCCTGAGCGTCGTCGATGACTGGTCGGGCTTTGGCCAGCGCACCACGGCGAGCGGCACCGTGTTGCTCGACAACGTGGCAGTGGATGCCGAGCAGGTCGTCGACAACTGGCGTCTGGCGCTGACACCCAATATTCAGGGCGCGGTCTCGCAACTGATTCAAGCGGCAATCGATGCGGGCATTGCTCGCGGTGCTATCGATGATGCGATTGCCTTCGTCCGCGAAAAGTCCCGCCCGTGGATCGACGCCAAGGTCGAGCGCGCCAGCGACGACCTGTATGTGATCGCCGACATCGGCAAGCTGAAGCTCGAACTGCATGCGGCTGAGGCCTTGTTGCGCAAGGCGGGTCAGGAACTGGATGAGATCAACGCTGCGCCCATCGACGAACAGTCGGCGGCACGCGCTTCCATCGCCGTAGCACGCGCCAAGGTGCTGACCACCGAAATCTCCTTGCTGGCCAGCGAAAAGCTGTTCGAGCTGGCGGGCAGCCGCGCAACGCTTGCCGAGTTCAATCTCGACCGCCACTGGCGTAACGCACGCGTTCACACCCTGCACGACCCGGTGCGCTGGAAATACCACGCGGTCGGCACCTGGCATTTGAACGGCACCCTGCCCGCTCGCCATTCCTGGATCTGAACCAGACCACTGGAGAACACCCTTCATGAGTTTCAATCCACAGGCGCGCGACCACGCAGCGCTGATTACCAGTGACGCGCAGGCCCTGCACGTCGCTGGCGAACTGGCTTCGCAGTTCAAGACCGGCAGCGCCCAACGCGACAGTGAGCGCCGTTTACCCCACGCCGAACTCGACATCTACAGCCAGTCCGGCTTGTGGGGCATCAGCGTGCCGAAAGCCTTTGGTGGCGCGGGCGTTTCAAACGTGACGCTGGCCAAGGTGATCCAGCTGATTTCCGAAGCCGATGGCTCGCTCGGCCAGATTCCGCAGAACCATTTTTACGCCCTTGAAGTGCTGCGCGTGAACGGCAGCCCCCAGCAACAGGCGCGGCTGTATGCCGAGGCGCTGGCAGGCGTGCGCTTCGGCAACGCGCTGGCTGAGCTGGGGACCAAAACCGCACACGACCGCACCACGCGCCTGACTCGCGATGGCGACGGTTATCGCATCAACGGCCGCAAGTTTTACGCGACCGGCGCGCTGTACGCGCAACGTATTCCCACGTCGGTGGTTGACGACGACGGCGTGCAGCAACTGGTGTTCGTCCCGCATGACAGCGAGGGGTTGACGGTTATCGATGACTGGAGCGGTTTCGGCCAGCGCACCACCGGCAGCGGCTCGGTGGTCTTCGACAACGTGTACGTCAGCGCAGCTGAGGTAGTGCCATTCCAGAGCGCCTTCGAGCGGCCAACCACGGTCGGCCCGCTGGCGCAGATTCTCCATGCAGCCATCGACACCGGCATCGCCCGCGCCGCATTCGAGGACGCGCTGACCTTCGTTCGTACCCGCACCCGGCCATGGATTGATTCGGGTATCGAAAAAGCCGTGGATGACCCGCTGACGCTGCACAGCTTCGGCAGGCTCGGTATTCGCCTGCACGCCGCCGAAGCCCTGCTGGAACGGGCCGGGGAATTTCTTGATATCGCCCAGGCCGACAGCACTGCCGAGCACGTCGCCGCTGCCTCGATCGCAGTGGCAGAAGCCCGCGCCATCAGCACGGAGATTTCCCTGGCGGCGGGCAGCACGCTGTTCGAACTGGCAGGCAGCCAATCGACCCTGGCCGAACATGGCCTGGATCGCCACTGGCGCAACGCTCGCGTGCACACGCTGCACGATCCGGTGCGCTGGAAGTTTCACGCCATCGGCAACTACTACCTGAACGACACAAACCCGCCATTGCGGGGGACGATCTGATGGCGCGCAAGAAGATCCTCCTCAATGCGTTCAACATGAATTGCATTGGCCACATCAACCACGGGTTGTGGACGCATCCGCGTGACACCTCCACGCAATTCAACAGCCTGGAATACTGGACCGATCTGGCGAAACTGCTGGAGCGTGGCTTGTTCGACGGGCTGTTTATCGCCGATATCGTCGGGGTGTATGACGTTTATCAGAACTCGGTAGACGTCACGCTCAAGGAAGCCATTCAGTTACCGGTCAACGACCCGTTGCTGCTGGTCTCGGCGATGGCGGGCGTGACGAAACACCTGGGTTTCGGACTGACTGCCAACCTGACCTATGACGCGCCTTATCTGTTCGCCCGGCGCATGTCGACGCTTGATCACCTGAGCCGTGGTCGGGTGGGCTGGAACATTGTCACCGGGTATCTCGACAGTGCAGCGCGGGCCATGGGCCTGAGCGAGCAGAACGAACACGACCGCCGCTACGATCAGGCCGATGAATACCTGGAGGTGCTCTACAAACTCTGGGAAGGCAGTTGGGAAGACGATGCGGTGATCAACGACCGCGAGCAGCGCGTCTACGCCCAGCCGGGCAAGGTCCACAAGGTTCGGCACCAGGGCGAGTTCTATCAGGTCGAAGGCTATCACCTCTGCGAACCGTCGCCGCAGCGCACGCCGGTGCTGTTTCAGGCGGGCAGTTCGGAGCGTGGTTTACAGTTTGCCGGCCAGAACGCCGAGTGCGTGTTCATCAGTGGTCAGAACAAGGCCGCGACCCGCGAGCAGGTGGACAAGGTGCGCGCCAGCGCGGTGCAGGCCGGGCGCAAACCGGATGACGTCAAGGTGTTCATGGGCCTCAACGTGATTGTTGCGGCGACTGAAGCGCAGGCCCGCGAGAAGCACGCCGAGTACCGTCTTCACGCCAGCGCCGAAGCGGGCGTGGCGCACTTTGCGGCCTCGACCGGTATTGATTTTGCCGACTACGAACTGGACGAACCTATTCAGTACGTGAAGAGCAATGCCATTCAGTCGGCGACCAGGAACCTGAAAAACAACGACTGGACCCGCCAGAAACTGCTCGATCAGCACGCGCTGGGCGGCCGTTACATCACGCTGATCGGCTCGCCTGAGCAGGTCGCCGATGAGCTGGAATCGTGGATCGAGGAAACCGGCCTGGACGGCTTCAACCTGACCCGCATCGTGACGCCGGAGAGTTACGAGGACTTCATCGACCTGGTCATCCCGGAGCTGCAACGCCGCGGGTCATACAAGACCGCATACAAAGACGGCAGCCTGCGCAAAAAACTGTTTCCAGAAGGTACGGATCGTTTACCGCAACGGCATGCAGGGGCAGCACACCGGCATATTTGATGACGACATGCGCTCCCACGCTGAAGCGCTGAGCGTTGTACACAGGTCTTGTGGGAGCGATGAGCGCAACGCGTGGGGACGAAACTTAGGGATTTTTAAAAGGACCGCACCATGACCAAAACCCTCGCAGCACTGGCCCTCGGCCTGTTGACCCTGACCGCTTACGCCGACGATAACCCCCTGAAAGTCGGCACCACAGCGGCGTTTGCCATACCGCTGGAAGTCGCTGTCGAAGAAGCCGGTAAGCAGGGCCTGAAAGTCGAGCTGGTGGAGTTCACCGACTGGATCGCGCCCAACGTCAGCCTCGCCGCCGGTGACATCGACGTGAACTACTTTCAGCATATCCCGTTCCTGACCAACGCCAACGAAGCCGCCGGTTTCGGGCTGGTGCCCTACGCGCCAGGGATCATCAACAACGTCGGTCTGTACTCAAAAAAGTACAAAAGCTTCGATGAGCTGCCGACCGGTGCCACCGTGGCCATCGCCAACGACCCGATCAACAGCGGGCGCGGCTTGCAACTGCTCGCCAAGGCCGGGCTGATCACCCTCAAGCAGGGCGTTGGCTACAAGGCCACCGAGGAAGACATCACCGCCAACCCGAAGAAACTCAAGCTCATTCAGGTGGAAGCCGTGCAACTGGTGCGCGCCTACGATGACGCCGACCTGGTGCAGGGCTACCCCGCCTACATCCGCCTGGCCAAGACCTTCCCGGCCGACTCGGCGATTCTGTTCGACGGCATGGATCACCCGGAATACGTGATTCAGTTCGTCATCAAACCCGAGCGTAAAGACGATCCACGTCTGGCAAAATTCGTCGATATCTACCAGCACTCGCCGGTGGTCCGTGCGGCGCTGGACAAGGTCAACGGCAAGCTCTACCAGGTAGGGTGGAAAGAATGACGGCAACCGCGCAACGGCAACTGCCACTCGACACCACGGGCGCAGGTCAGTTGGCGCAACAGGCCGAACTGCACCCGGAGTTGAACCGCGCCCATGTGCGTTTCATCAATCTGGGCAAGACCTACCACGGCAAACAGGGCGCGGTGGAGGCGCTGGGCAGCATCGACCTGGCCATCCAGCGCGGCGAGATTTTCGGCATCATCGGTCGTAGCGGCGCAGGCAAGTCGTCGCTGATCCGCACCATCAATCGTCTGGAACAACCCAGCAGCGGCCGGGTGCTGATCGATCAGGTGGACATCGGCGAGTTCAACGAAGACAAACTGGTGGAACTGCGCCGACGCATCGGCATGATCTTCCAGCACTTCAACCTGATGTCGGCCAAGACCGTGTGGCAGAACGTCGAGCTGCCGCTCAAGGTCGCTGGCGTGCCGAAAGAGCAACGCGCCCGCAAGGTCACTCAGTTGCTGGAACTGGTGGGTTTGCAGGACAAGCACAAGGCGTATCCGGCGCAATTGTCCGGCGGGCAGAAACAGCGCGTCGGCATCGCCCGCGCACTGGTGCACGACCCGGCGATTCTGCTCTGCGACGAAGCCACCTCGGCACTGGACCCGGAAACGACCCAGTCGATTCTCGGCCTGTTGCGCGAGATCAATCAGCGCCTGGGCCTGACCATTGTGCTGATCACCCATGAAATGGCAGTGATCCGTGATATCTGTCACCGCGTCGTGGTGCTGGAGCAAGGCCGAATCGTCGAGCAAGGCCCGGTCTGGCAAGTGTTCGGCGACCCGCAGCACGAAGTCAGCAAGACCTTGCTGGCACCGCTGCAACTCGGGCTGCCCAAAGAGTGGGCCGAGCGCCTGAGCGAATATCCGCAACGGCCTGATGCGGCCATCCTGCTGGATGTGCATTTCACCGGGGTCAGCGACGAGGGGCCGGACCTGGCCGCGCTGTTCGCGACGCTGGGCGGCAAGGTGCAACTGCTGCAAGGCGGGGTCGAGCGTATTCAGGACCGCGCCATCGGCCACCTGATTCTGTTGATTGCCGGCTCGCCGCACCCTCGCGAAGAACTGCTATTGCGTGCCCGGCAACTGGCACCGCGTGTGGAGGTATTGGGTTATGTGGGTTGATCGCTTGCTGCAAGGCACTCTCGACACGTTTCTGATGGTCGGTGTGTCGTCACTCATCGCGCTGCTGTTGGGCATTCCATTGGCGGTGATTCTGGTCACCAGTTCCAAAAGCGGCATCTACGAGGCACCGGCGATCAATCGGGTGCTGGGCGGCTTTGTGAACCTGTTTCGCTCGATTCCCTTTTTGATCCTGATGGTGGCGCTGATCCCGTTCACGCGGATGATCGTCGGCACCACCTATGGCGTGTGGGCGGCGGTAGTGCCGCTGACCATCGCCGCCACGCCGTTCTTCGCGCGTATCGCCGAAGTGAGCCTGCGCGAGGTCGATCACGGGCTGATAGAAGCCGCGCAGGCGATGGGCTGTCGGCGCTGGCACATCATCTGGCATGTGCTGCTGCCCGAAGCGCGTCCCGGCATTGTCGGCGGCTTTACCATCACATTGGTGACCATGATCAACTCATCGGCCATGGCCGGTGCGATTGGCGCAGGCGGGCTGGGCGACATTGCCTATCGCTACGGCTATCAGCGCTTTGACACACAGGTGATGCTGACTGTGATTGTATTGCTGGTGGCCGTGGTGGCGCTGGTGCAACTGGGCGGTGACCGGCTGGCGCGCAGCTTCGACAGACGCTGAGCAGCCGCCCCTAGGGTATATTGGCGGTCTTCCCTCACCGGACCGCCTTTGATGAAACTTGATCCACAGACCCTTGCGCACATCACGTCCGCCACCCTCGGCAACTACAACCGTGTGGCCGATGACTTTCGCGAAGGCACCCGCGACCATGACGTCAGCCAGAACATCGACGCGCTGCTGCGCCATATCGAAGGATCGGCGCCGTGGCAGATTCTCGATTTCGGCTGCGGCCCGGGGCGTGACCTGAAGACGTTCACGGCAATGGGGCACGTTGCGGTCGGGCTTGATGGCTCCGAGCGCTTCGCCGAGATGGCCCGTGCCGAAACCGGCTGCGAAGTCTTCCAGCAGAACTTCCTTGAACTCGATCTGCCGCAAGGCCACTTCGATGGCATTTTCGCCAATGCGGTGCTGTTCCACATCCCCAGGCAGGAGCTGCCACGCGTGCTGCGCGAACTGTATGCCACGCTTAAACCGGGCGGCGTACTGTTCAGTTCCAACCCGCGCGGGCAAAACCAGGAAGGCTGGCAAGGCGAGCGCTACGGCGCGTATCACGACCTCGAAACATGGCGCCAATTGCTGACCGACGCCGGGTTTGCCGAACTGGAACACTACTACCGCCCCGCCGGGCTGCCGAGGGATCAGCAGCCGTGGCTGGCGAGCGTCTGGCGGCGCTAGAGCGTCAAGAGATGCCCCACGCAGAGCGCCCGGCGTTATACGCAAGCCTCGGGCGGCGATCCGCATCGCTCGCGAAAGGGCCGGTATATTCACCGAAAATACAGTGTCTGAACGGATGCCTTGATTATCGTGCCAATGCTCCGCGTTGGCATGCCGTTCAGGACGCTCTGCGTCCCTTTTGCGACGCAGAGCGTCGAGAAATGCATCCCCACGCAGAGCGTGGGGACGATAATCAAAAGCGGAGCGTGGGGACGATCATCAATGCGCAGGCTGCGCGTTTTCATCCTCGTCCTTGTCTTCGGCTTCCTGACGCTGTTCGTCGCTCGGCTCCTTAATGCGATACCAGGCCACGTACAGCGCTGGCAAAAACAGCAAGGTCAGCAGCGTGGCGATGATGATGCCGCCAATCATGGCGTAGGCCATCGGCCCCCAGAACACTTCGCGGGCAATAGGGATCATGCCCAGGCTGGCCGCTGCGGCGGTCAGCAAAATCGGCCGACGGCGGTGTTCGGTGGCTTCGACCACAGCGTCCCAAGGCAGATAGCCACTCTTTTCATAGGCATCGATCTGGGTCACCAGAATCACCGAGTTGCGGATGATGATGCCGATCAGCGCCAGCACCCCGAGAATCGCCACAAACCCCAGCGGCGTACCCGTCGGAATAAGCGCAAGCACCACGCCGATCAGCCCGAGCGGCGCGACACTGGCCACCAGGAACATCTTCTGCACGCTGTGCAACTGGATCATCAGGAACGTCGCCATAAGGAACAGCATCAGCGGCGCAACACTGGCAATCGGCCCCTGCGCCTTGCTGCTTTCCTCAACCGTGCCACCGGTCGCGACCTTGTAGCCCACCGGCAAACCGGCTGCAAACTTGTCGATTTCCGGCTTCAGCTGATTGACCAGATCGGTCGGCTGAATTTCGTCGCGCACCGAGCCTTTTACGGTGATGGTCGGCTTGCGATCACGTCGCCAGACCAGCGGCTGCTCAAGCTCATAGCCAACAGTGGCGAACGCCAGCAGCGGAATCGAGGTTCCGGTAGGGGTCACGATCTGCAGGTTCTGCAGCGTTTCCGGCGTACCACGCTCGGCGTCTTCAGCGCGTCCGACCACGTTGATCAGGTAGATGTCATCACGCACCTGCGTCACGGTAGAGCCGCTGACCACGCTGTTCATCAACTTGGCGACGTCCTCGGACGACAGCCCCAGTTGTCTGGCCTTGTCCTGATTGATGTCGATGCGCAAAACCTTGCCCGGCTCGTTCCAGTCGTAGATCACTTCGCCCACATGCGGGTTGTGGTCCAGCAGCGTAGCCAGCTCGATGGCATGCTGACGCACTTTGTCGATGCTCTCGCCACTGACGCGATACTGCAGCGGACGCCCCACCGGCGGGCCCATTTCCAGGGCTTGCACGTAGGAACCGATGCCGACGAAATCATCACGCAGGCGCTTTTGCAGACGCGCGGTCAGTGCGCCCCGCTCTTCCAGGCCTTTACTGACAATCACCAACTGGGCATAGAACGGGTTTTCCAGTTGCTGATCGAGCGGCAGGTAAAAACGCACCGCCCCCTGCCCGATGTAGGTGCTCCAGCGCTCGATGTCCGGATCGTCCTTGAGGCTCGCTTCGAAACGGTCCACCACCTTGCGCGTCTCGTTGATCGAGGCGTTTTGCGGCAGGTTCAGGTCGACAAGAATTTCCGGGCGGTCAGAAGACGGGAAGAACTGGTTCTGTACGAACTGCATGGAGAACAGTGACGCAGCGAACAACCCTACCGTGATGCCAATCGCCAGCCAGCGATGGCGCATGGCCCAAAGCATGCTGCTGTTGAATGCCCGGCCTATGCGGCCCGGCTCTTCGGATTTGGGCTTGATGTTGGCGCTCAGAATGTGCACGCCGATCACCGGCGCAAACAGCACGGCAACCACCCACGACACCAGCATCGCCACGGCAATCACAGCAAACAGTGTAAAGGTGTACTCCCCCGCCGAGCTGTTGTTCAGACCGATCGGCACAAAGCCGGCCACGGTCACCAGCGTCCCGGTGAGCATCGGGAACGCTGTGGAGGTATAGGCGTAAGTCGCGGCCTGCTCCTTGGTTTCACCCATTTCCAGCCGTGTGACCATCATTTCCACGGTGATCATGGCGTCATCCACCAACAGACCGAGGGCGATGATCAGCGCGCCGAGGGAAATCCGTTGCATGGTGATGCCGCTGTATTCCATGAACACAAACACCATCGCCAGCACCAGCGGAATCGAACACGCGACCACCAACCCCGCGCGAAATCCGAGGCTGACGAAGCTGACCAGCAGCACGATGATCACCGCCTCGAACAACGCGCTGGTGAAGCCGCCCACGGCCTTGTTCACCACCTCGGCCTGATCGGAGACCTTGTGTACGCCGATACCCACCGGCAGCTCGGCGGTCGTGGCGTCCATGCGCTCGTGCAGCGCCTTGCCGAACGCCTGGATGTTGCCGCCCTTCTGCATGGCGATGGACAGGCCGATGGCCGGTTTGCCGTTAAAGCGAAACAGCGGTTTGGGCGGATCGGTATAGCCGCGCGTGATGTCGGCAATGTCGCTCAGGCGGTAAAAGCGGTCGTTGATCCGCAGATTGACCGTTGCCAGATCCTTCTCGGAAGCAAACTGGCCAGACGTGCGCACAGATATCCGCTCCGGCCCGGCTTCTATCACCCCGGCAGGCGTCACCGCGTTCTGCGATTGCAGGCTTTGCACCACCTGGCTCTGATCGATGCCCAATGCCGCGAGCTTGCGGGTGGAGAAGTTCAAGTACAGCACTTCATCCTGCTGGCCGATCATCTCGACCTTGCCCAGACCCGGCACTTCGCGGATGTCGGCACGAACCTTCTCGACGTAATCACGCAACTGACGCATTGAAAAGCCGTCTGCGGTAAACGCGTAGATCGAGCCGTACACATCGCCGAACTCATCGTTGAACGACGGGCCTTGCAGCCCCTGCGGGAACTGGCCGCGGATGTCATCGACCTTCTTGCGCACCTGATACCAGATCTCCGGTATCGCCTTGGCGTTGGTAGTGTCACGCAGGTAAACGAAGACCGTGGACTCGCCCGGTCGGGTATAGCTTTTCACGTAGTCCAGCGAGTCCAGCTCTTCAAGCTTCTTCTCGATGCGGTCGGTCACCTGCTCCAGGGTCTCGTCCACCGTCGCGCCCGGCCAGCGGGTCTGGATAATCATGGTTTTGATGGTGAAGGACGGGTCTTCCTCGCGCCCAAGCTTCATGTAGGAAAACACGCCCATCAGCAGCGCGACGAACATCAGGTACCAGACAAACGACTGATGCTTGATGGCCCACTCGGATAAATTGAAATTCCCTTTCATCGCGGGCTTTCCTCATCGACTTTGACTTTCTGACCCGGCTTGAGGCTGTTGACGCCTGCGCTCACGACTTTTTCACCGGCTTTGACACCGTCTGCCAGCACAAAGCTGTCGTTGTCACGGCTGGTAATATTCACCGCTCTGGGGTTCACCGTCTGGCTCTGCGGGTCGACGATCCAGATCTGGCGTTTGCCATCGACCTCCTGCAGGGCATTGATCGGTAAACGCATGCGCGCCGTGATGGTCGAGCTGAGCGTCACGCTGATGGCAGTGCCCAGCCGGAACGCCACTGGCGTTTCGGCCAGTGACAGGCGCGCACGGCGAGTACGTGTTGTGCGGTCGGCCTGGGGTTCGATTTCGCGAATGGTCGCGGTGGTGTTGATGTCCGGATTCAACTGGCTGGCCACGGTGAAAACCACGTCGCGGGGCAACTGGTCGGCCAGTGCGTCGGGCAGATCGATCACTGCTTCCTTGATATCCGGGCGCGCCAGGGTGACGACTTCCTGCCCGGCGGTCACCACCTGCCCGGCCTCGACTTTCCATTCGGTCACTACCGCATCGTGATCGCTGTGCAGTTCGCTGTAACTCAATTGATCGCGCGCCTGCTGCTCGGCAGCCTTGGCCTGCTCCAGTGACGAACTGGCAGTCTTGAGGTCAGTGAGCGCGACGTCCAGCTGCGCCTGGGCACCGACACCACGGTCGAACAGTTCTTGCTGACGACGGGCGTTGGCCTGCGCGTTGATCCACTGCGCCTGAACATTGGCCAGATCGCCTTGACGACCGCGCACGTTATTCTGCTGATCGGTCGGATCGAGGGTTGCGAGCAAATCGCCTTTCTTCACTTCGCTGCCGACGTCCACATTGCGTCGGGCAATGCGCCCTGCCACTCGAAAACCCAGCACGCTCTGATAACGCGCCTGGATATTGCCAGCGAAACGCCCGAAATCCTGCATCGATTCGGGCTGTGCTTCAACGAACACTACCGGTCGTATGGGCTCGGGCGGTGCTTCTTCCTTGCCACAGCCACTCAGCAGAAGGCCGCCCAGCAACAGGCATGACATACGCTTCATGGCTGCACCTGCGCATTCTGCTGTTTGGGTTGTTCGGCAATCTCGACCTTCATATCAGGGTGTAACAACTGTCCGCCTGCGACCACAACGTTCTCTCCACCTTTCAGCCCATCGCCGATGATGACTTTGGAGGTCAGGTAACGGGTGACCGTCACCTTGCGCAGATTGACCTTGCCCTGCTCGTCGACCACCCACACAGCGGGTTTGCCCAAGCGCTCGCCGAGGTCCTTGGTCAGCGCCGACCACGGCAACTCGACACTGGCATTGGCCGGCGCGCTCAGCGCCACACTGACCACCGAACCGAGGTCCATGCCTTCCGGCAGCGGGTCCAGCGCGATCTTGACCTGCAACGTCCCGGTTTGCGCCGAAACCGCCGGGGTCACTTCGCGCACCTTGCCGCTGACCTTGATAGCCGGATTGTCGAGCAGCGTGACCTGTACGGCTTGATCGGTGGGCGGCTGGACGAACAGAGATTCGTAAACATTGAACACCGCGTCGCGCTCACCATCACGCGCCAGGTCAAAAATAGGCACCGTCGCCTGAACCACCTGCCCGACCTCAGCCTGACGCGCCGTAATCACCCCCGGCGCATCCGCGACCAGCGCGGTGTAACTCAACTGTTCACGGGCATTGGCCAATTGCGCCTGCGCGGCTTTCAACGAACTTTCGCTGCCGCGCACGGCCGCCTGTGCGGAGTCATATTCGCTGCGGCTGGTGTAACCCTTGGGCAACAGCTTTTGCTGGCGCACGAACGCAGCGCTGGCCTGACTGACGCGAGCCTGCTCGGCGGCCACGGAGGCAGCAGCCGAATCGACATTGATCTGCAAATCCCTGGGGTCAAGACGGGCCAGCACCTGCCGTGCCGTTACGCGGTCGCCGACATCCACGTTGCGCTGAATGATCTTGCCATTGACCCGGAAAGACAGACGAGTCTGCACCCGCGCCTGAACGTCGCCGGTCAAGGCGACACTGGCCGCGAAGTCGGCGCTTTTCACCGATTGCACGTAAACCCGTGGCAGTTCCGGAGCGAGCGGTTTCTCCTCGCCACAGCCTGCCAGCGCCGCCAAGGCAGCGGCCAGACCGAATGTAACCAGTCTAAAAAGACGAACGGGCATGCAGACTCCTTGTGCGGCTGCCGGGTGCGGGCGTTGTGGGGCGAGAGAATAGCGTGACTATGCGACTGTAGGCGAGGGTGAGGGTTCATTGGGGAGTGATCAGAACGCATTAATGAACAATCGAATTTTGCGCAGGAGTAGATGGATAACCCGATTATGGGTTGCCAAAGCCAGATACCAATGGCAAAGCCAATGGTCAACGACCGTTAACAGCGACCACCAACCCCCACTCTCGAATGCCCGAAGCATCGTCTAAGGGTTTATTGACGTTAATGACAGGCACTGCCTTCTGGACCCGCTTGTCCATTATGGAACGAGCAATTGACCAGCCACGCAGCCCAGCCGTCGGGTAGGCAATAAGGATAGCGGCAATTCTCAGCGGGTGGATTGCTGGTGATTCAGGGTCAGTTTTTGTCAGAGCGAAGGAAGCGGCCCATGCCGCAGTGGCAACCAGTGCAGACACTCCGGTGAATGCCGAGATTTTTTCCGCTCGAGTTGCCGGTCTTCTGGTCGCCTGTACTGGAGAAGTCAGATTATTGCCGGCGACAACAGCCTGAGGCTTCACTTTGACACCTTTAAATACAGCTCTTATAGGCGCACGGACCGCCAGCAAACCCATAATGCCGTTCAGGACCGCAGCACCGATGTAGAGCGAGGATTCCAGATCCTCAAGAAAACCATGCCCTGACGGATCAGAACGATTGACCGGGTCCCCCGCGCAATAGGCATAGGCATTCAAACCACCCTCGCCAAACGGGCTCAGGCTGTCGGGCCTGTTGAAGCGCATCAGCACCGGGTTGTAGGCGCGATAGCCGTTGCCCAGCAGATAGTGGCCGGTTATGTCGTCCAGAAGTTCGCCATTGAACCCCGGCAACGGGCCGGACTGCCGGGATATTCCAGCGATAGCCCTGGCGAGCGGCGTGCGGGTCGCGATACGGTCCAGTGCGTCGTAGCTGTATTGGCACAGACTGATTGGCTGAGGCATGGCGAGCAACCGGGTTGCGATAGATGAACATCACCGATGCTCACAATAAAGGGTTGAGGAGGCATCGGCTACTCGTAGAACTACTAGGTAGTTGATCATCGCTTATTCCTTTAGCTGACAAGACCACCGTATGCAGCAGAATTAACCTGATTCTTTCCAAGGCTGCGCTTCGGACAGAGGACGCAGAGCGTCCAGAACGGCATGCCGACGCGGAGCGCCGCACGATGTCGAGATTATCGTTCCGCACGCTCGGGCATGCCCTTTGTGAAACTCCGCGTCATCCTCCGATCAACTGCCCTCAGTGCCCTGCGCCTCTTCGAAAAAGTAATCCTTCCAGCTCGCCGCTTTGTTTTTCAACACGCCCAGTTCATGCAGTTTCTCGGCGTAGATGAAGGTGCGCTGCGGGGTGATGGTGAAGTCGATTTCCGGGTCGGAAACGATTTTCTCTACCAGCGAGAGCGGCAGTTTCGATTGTTCGACGCGGATGTAGGTATGCGCCGCGGCCGGTTTGTCGGCCTTGATGATTTTCTCGGCTTCGGCCAGTGCGTCGTAGAACGCCTTGTAGGTCTTGGGGTTTTGGTCGTGGAATTTTTCCGTGGTGTAGAGCACGTTGAACGTGGCCTGACCGCCGAGCACGTCATAGGAGCTGAGCACCTTGTGGACGTTGGGGTTTTCCAGCGCCTGGTACTGGAACGGCGGGCTGGAGAAGTGCGAGTTGATTTCCGAACCGCCCGCCAGCAATGCTGCGGTGGCGTCCGGGTGCGCCAGACTCACCGAGATGTTGTCGAATTTCTTGTAGTTGTCGTTACCGAACAGTTTGGCGGTCTCGATCTGCAAGGTACGCGACTGGAAGCCCACACCCGCAGCAGGCACGGCGATGCGGTCCTTGTCAGTGAAGTCCTTGATGGTTTTCACGTTGGGGTTGTTGGTCAGCAGGTAGTTGGGCATCGAGCCCAGCGAAGCGATGGCCTTGACGTTCTGCTTGCCCTTGGTGCGGTCCCAGATGGTCAGCATCGGCGGTACGCCTGCCGACACCACGTCCAGCGCGCCGGCCAGCAGCGCCTCGTTCATTGCCGTGGCGCCAGAGATGCTGTTCCAGTCGACCTTGATGTCCAGGCCCTGTTCCTTGCCGTGTTTCTCGATCAGTTTCTGATCACGCACCACGTCGAGGATCAGATAACCGATGCCGAATTGCTGAGCGATGCTGATCTTGCCTTCGGCCTGCGCACCGCTGCTGAGCAGTACGCCGAACAGCCCGAGTGTCGCCGCCAGTACCGTCAGGGCCGGGCGTTGAAATGGAATTGTCATGTGCTTGTCACCTTGATGATTCAAAAGAAGAGCGCGCTTTAACGCTGCATGCCCCAGCGCTTGACTGTCAGGCGCTCGATGTTGGCGAACAGCAGGTTTTCCACCAGCAAGCCGATGAGGATCACCGCTGCCAGGCCTGCGAAGACTTTGTCGGTGTACAGCTCGTTACGATTCTGGAAGATGTACCAACCCAGACCGCCCTTGCCGGACGATGCGCCGAAGACCAGTTCGGCGGCGATCAGGGTGCGCCAGGCAAAGGCCCAGCCGATTTTCAGGCCTGCGAGAATCGACGGCAGCGCAGCGGGAATCAGGATGTGCCAGACAAAGCGCAACCCCTTGAGGCCATAGTTGCGCCCGGCCATGCGCTGGGTTTCCGAAACACCGAGAAAGCCTGCGTAGGTATTGAGCGCCAGCGCCCACAGCACAGAATGCACCAGCACGAATATCAGGCTGTTCTGCCCCAGCCCGAACCAAAGCAGCGCCAAAGGCAGCAGGGCAATGGCCGGCAGCGGATTGAACATGGCGGTCAGCGTGCTGAGCAGGTCGCGGCCCAATTGGGTGGACACGGCCAGCGTGGTCAGGGCAAACGCCAGCACGATGCCGATCAGGTAGCCCTGAATCAGCACGGTCAGGGAAATCCATACCTTGCCTGGCAGCTCGCCGGAAATCAGCCCGTCATAAAAAGCGGCGGCCGTTTGCAGAAAGCTGGGTAACAGCAGGTCGTTGTTCTGCAGGCGTGCGGCCAGCTCCCAGATCACGGCCAGGGCGATCATGATCACGCTTTTGCGCACCCAGCTCAGCTGCCAGATGCGCTGCGCGAGCGGCAGGTCGCGGGCCAGGTCTTCCTGAGTGAAAGGCTCCAGCGTGACTTCGTATTCTTCGCGAGCGGGAGGTGCAAGGCTCATGGTTTGGGTTTCCCGGTAATCGTGTAGACAGGACGCGGAGCGTCCTGAAAGGCATTACCACGCGGAGCGTGGGAACGATCAAAGCAGTCACTCAATAAGCAATCCGGATGTCCTGAAAATTCAATTCCTGCTCGACGGTCCCGGTCTCACCTTCATCAAACAACAGACGATGAATACGCTGGGCGGTTTGCTGGAAGCCGACGCCGCCGAGGCTTTTCAGGTCGTATTGATGGCTGTTGATTTCCGCGCGGACACGACCCGGATGCGGTGACAGCAGCAGGATGCGATTGCCCACCACCAGCGCTTCTTCGATGGAGTGCGTAACAAACAGCAGCGTGAAACGCACTTCGTCCCACAGCTCCAGCAGCTCTTCCTGCATCTTGCGACGGGTCAGTGCATCCAGCGCGGCGAACGGTTCGTCCATCAGCAGGATTTTCGGCTGCATGGCCAAGGCGCGGGCAATGGCCACGCGGGCTTTCATGCCGCCGGACAAGGTGTGCGGATAAGCATCGGCAAACGCGCTGAGCCCGACTTTTTCCAGGTAATAACGTGCACGCTCCAGCGCTTCGGGGCGCTTTAGGGTGCGTGACGCCAAGAGCGGAAACATGACGTTCTCGATCACGGTTTTCCACGGTGGCAGCTGGTCGAACTCCTGAAACACCACGATGCGATCAGGACCGGGCTCGGTGACCTGATTGCCCGCCAGACGAATCTCGCCTTCGCTGGGCTGAATGAACCCCGCTACCGCTTTGAGCAGCGTGGACTTGCCGCAGCCGGACGGGCCGAGCAGAACGAAACGATCAGACGGATCGACCTCGAAACTGACCTGGTGCGTCGCACGTACCACGCGCTCTGGCGTGCGGTATTCGAGGCTGACGCCGCGAACCTGCAACAAGGCTTCTTGCGGTTGGGCGCTCGTGCTGGCCGTGTGGCCTTGCGCGACAGCATTCATGAACGGCTCTCCTGAATCAAAACGGCGCAGTGCCTTGAATGGTCGTGCGATGCAGTTTGCGTCGCAGATGGGCCGGGCAACCGGCGGCCAGGTGAATCAGGGATCGGTTGTCCCAGAACACCATGTCGTTGGCTTGCCACTGATGGCGATAGATATGCTCGGGGCGCACGCTGTGGGCGTACAACTCGCCGAGAATCTGCCGGCTTTCGTCTTCCGGCAGGCCCAGAATGTGGGTGGTGAAACCCTCACTGACAAACAATGCCTTGCGACCGTTTTCAGGATGGGTGCGCACGATCGGGTGACTGACCTCGACCACCTGAGCCAATTGCTCGGCGGTCAGGGTCGGGCGCCAGTTGACGGCGTTGTGGCCTTCGGAATAACGCGCGGTGTAGCTGTGAACCGCTGAGCGCCCTTCAACTGCATCACGCAGGTGTTGCGGCAAGGTGTCCCACGCCTGGTGCATATCGGCGAACAGCGTATCGCCGCCCTCGCTCGGCAACTCCTGGGCATAGAGCATCGAGCCCAGGCTCGGCAGTTCTTTATAAGACAGGTCCGAGTGCCAGTATTTGCCGGCATCGCCCAGACCTACCGGCTTCTCGTTCTCGACAATGTTGGAGACGATCAGGATTTCCGGGTGATTGGCCAGCAGGAACTGCTTGAGCACGTGAATCTGCAGCACGCCAAAGCGGCGACTGAAATCGATCTGCTGCTGCGGCGTGATCTGCTGATCGCGGAACACCACCACATGGTGATCCAGGTGCGCCCGATGCACGCGGGCAAAATCGGCGTCATTCAGCGGCCTGGACAGATCCAGCCCAACGATTTCCGCGCCCACCTTTCCGGTGAATGGACGCACGTCGAACGATTGCGAGGCGGCGCGAGTGGACGATGAAACGAGGGAGGCTGCAGGCATGAGAACTCCGACTCCAGAACAGTGTGACTGAAAGACGGAACTGTATAGGTATAAGAAAAAGAATTTAAATACCGTTGAGGAATATCGATAGTCCCGAATACGTCCGCATACTTTGTCGAACGTAGCGGCTCATAAATGTGTCACGGCAGATACATCTCAGTGTAAGACCTGCTTGCTAGGGTCTGCGCCTTATTCAAACTGAGTGAAGGCGCACGCTATGCGATGCAGTAAACCGGTGGTCCAGATCATGGTGTCGTCCCTGATACTTTCGATGCTGGCCGTTTCAGTGCAGGCGGCAGGACGCTCAGGTGACGACAGGATCAACGGCGTCGATCTGCTTTCCGGGTTCGACACGTTGTGGACCACCGGCGCGACCTGGGACACCGGCACACCGACCGCGCTGGGGCAGAGTCTGCTGCGGCGCAACCTGCAAATCGTGGTTGACCGCGCCAACTCGCGCACGCTGGCTCAGGAAACCGCCGCCTATTTCGATGACCGCCGTGACCAGAGCTACAGCGCCACCAGCGGCCTGGGCTCGCTGACCGCGGCCTACAGAGCAGGCGCTGGCGCTTTCACCACCATCACGCAATTCGATGACAGCAACAAAACCGTCAAATACGACGACAAAGGCAATGGCGCAGGCAGTTCGACTTCCGCACTGGGCAAGGTGGTCGATCTGGTCGGCGCGGTGCGCAACGACGCGTCCACCACGCCAGCCAAATCCCACTATTTATACCCGCGCCCGTGGCGACAAAGCCTGGATGGGCAAAGCCTGGCCTTCGTGGTTGCGCCTTCCCTGCGCCCGGCGCAAAGCACCACGCCAGCCAGCGACTCGGGGTTCCCCAGCGGGCATACCAACGCAGCCTACTTGTCTTCCTACGCATTGGCCTACGCCATCCCTGAGCGTTTCAGCGAGTTGATGCTGCGCGCCTCGGAGATTGGCGACAACCGCATCGAAGCCGGCATGCACTCGCCGTTCGACGTGATGGGCGGGCGCATCACCGCCACCTACTTTGCCATCGACAACCTGTCCAACCCGGCCAACGCGCAACTGCGCGCCGACGCCCGCGCCCAGGCACTGAATTATTTCACCGCGCAGTGCGGCGGCGACGTCAACAATTGCATGGCAACCATAGACCCGGCCACCGACCGCACCTCCCAACACGCTCTGGACAAAGCGCTGTACACCTCGCGCATGACCTATGGCTTCGACCCGGTTGGCCAGACCAACCTGGCCCCCGTGGTGCCGGTCAGCGCCGAAGTGTTGCTGGAAACACGCTTCCCGTACCTGGACGCCAGTCAGCGCCGCGAGATCCTGGCGACCACTGAAATTTCGTCGGGCTATGCGGTGATCGATCAGTCCGGCGGTTATGGCCGTCTGAACCTGTACGCAGCGGGCGATGGCTACGCAGCGTTCAATTCCAACGTCACAGTCAACATGAACGCCAGCCTGGGCGGCTATAACGCCATCGACGCCTGGCGCAACGACATCAGCGGCAGCGGCGCGCTGATCAAGAACGGCAGCGGCAACCTGATGCTGACCGGCAACAACACCTACTCGGGCGGCACCGTGATTAACGGCGGCGTGCTGACCGGTCACGCTCAGGCCTTCGGCAGCGGAACGATCACCGACAACGCGACGCTGGTGGTCGATCAATCGACCAACGCCACCCTCGCCAACACCCTGGCGGGCAACGGTGCGCTGATCAAGCGCGGTGCCGGTTCGTTGAACCTGACGGGCAATAACAGCCTGTCCGGTGCAACGACGGTGCAAGCCGGTCGTCTGGCTGTAAACGGTAATCTGGGCAACTCCAGCGTCAGCGTGCAACAAGGCGCAACGCTGGGTGGCAACGGCACCGTCGGCGGCATCAACGTCGCTCAGGGCGGTGTGGTTGCGCCGGGCAATTCGGTGGGACAACTGAACGTCAACGGTGACGTAAACCTCGCTCAGGCCGCGGTTTACCAAGTGGAGTCGGACGCCAACGGCAACGCCGACCGTATCGTCGCCAGTGGCCGTGCGACTATTAATAACAGCACGCTGTCACTGGTCGAGGGCAGCAACTGGCTGGCCGCCAGCCGCTACTCGATCCTCTCGGCAGCCGGCGGCGTGAGTGGTGCATTTGCCGCCGTGCAAACCAACTTCGCCTTCCTCACGCCGACGCTGAACTACACCGCGACCGATGTCGGACTGACGCTGGATCGCAATGCCCAGCGCTTCTCCAGCCTGGCGACCAGCGACAACGCAAGGGCCGTTGCGCAGGGCCTGGACAGTTCAGGCGCAAACAACGCGCTGTGGCGTCAGGTGGTGCAATCCGACGCCTCCACGGCACAAGCCACCTTCAAGGCGCTGTCCAACGAACTGCATGCATCGACCCAGTCCGCGCTGATCGAAGACAGCCGCCTGGTGCGCAACGCCATGAACGACCGATTGCAGCAAGCGCAGTCCGCCCAGGCATTCGGCAGCAGCACACAAACCCTCGCAGGCGATGCTTCGCGTGGGGTGGTCTGGACTCAGGCCATCGGCGCAACCGGCAAGACCGAAAGCACCCGCGACGTCTCGGGCCTCGACACCCACACCAGCGGTTTGCTGTTCGGCGCGGACGTGCCGCTCGACGACACCTGGCGCCTGGGCGCAATGGCCGGCTTTAGCAACAGCAGCTTCGACCTGCGCCATGCATCGGGCTCCACCGACAGCGATAACTACCACCTGGGCGTCTACGCCGGAGCCAAATGGGGCCAACTGGGCCTTCGCCTCGGCGCGGTGCGCACCTGGCATGAACTGACCGCCAAGCGCACGCTGAACCTGCCGGGCTCTTCCGAGCATTTCAAGGAAGACTACAAAGCGGCGACCAATCAGGTATTCGGCGAACTGGGTTACGCCATCGACATGGGCAACGCACAGCTCGAACCCTTCGCCAACCTCGCGCATGTGCGACTGGACACCGACGCCTTCGATGAAAACAGCAACGCCATCAGCCTGGAGAACAAATCCCAGGATAATCACATTACCTTCAGCACCCTCGGCCTGCGTGCCGCGACTCACTTGAACGCCGGCAGCGTCGCAATCAAACCCAACGCCACACTGGGCTGGCGTCGCGCCTATGGCGACGTGACGCCAGAGAGCCGCGCAGCCTTCAGCGGCGGCAGCACCTTCGAACTCTCCGGCGCACCGATCGCACGCAGCGCAGCGGTACTCGGCGCAGGTGTTGATTTAGGGTTGAGCGATACGCTGAGCGTAGGGCTGAGTTACAACGGGCAGGTGAGCAGCGATGCGTCTGATCAGACGCTGAATGCGCGGGTGACGTTGGCGTTTTAAGGCTGAAAGTCCTCAACTGTGCAGCTCTCAAAAAATCGACAAATCGCGGACAAGCGAAGCGTCGCCCGGTCCGTGCACATAACGCGCTTCTGCCCGGAAAGCGTGCGGACTTGTCCGCGAAGGGCTGCGAAGCAGCCCCAGAACCGGCCACCTTGGTTGTATCTGGTGTATTGAGGCGGCCGGTTTTGCTGCCGGTTCCCGGCAGTTCGCGGACAAGTCCGCTCCTACTAATTCAGAGAGCTGCATGCGGGACATTGCGACTCAACGTGTAGGACCCGTCAGAAACACCCAGCCTGCTTTGACTTCATTATCGGCCTTCTCTATCGTGCCCCTACCAGCCGGAGCAGTCAGGGAGACGCCGAATGCCGCTATGGAGCATTGTGCCAACGTGGTTCGATATAGAACGACGTTTTAGCCAAAGCATGGGCTACCAGCCTGGAGCCAGCTTCCAGCGCAGCCCCAACAATGAGCCTGTTTCGACGTTACAGCTCAACCTTCGCCGTATCAGCAATATCAGAACCGCATTCATCCGCGCCGAATGGCAAGCAGCCCGCCGGCTTGGGCGGCGTTTCGCAGACATCGACATCGCCAGCATCATCAACGACCTGATAGACGTGGTTAGCCAAATGGCCATGATCGTCGCCGGCAGTACGCTCGTCGGAGGCGCGATAGGTGCAGGGATCGGCTTCGGTTTCTTTGGGATCGGCGCGCTTCCTTCTGGCGCAGCAGGTGCCGCAATCGGCCTGGAAGTCAGCACCTGGATCCTGGCGATTCTCGGCCTGGCCTCCATTGCCGAATTTTTCGTCGACGGCCTTCCGCAGATTTTCGACCATTACGTGCGTGGCATCGAAGTCGCCTGGGAAGGCACCCGTGGCGAGCCTGGCCTCAACCCCTTCGGCGGCGATGATCCCCAGGTTGTAGACCGCGCCGCCTATCACATCGCCCAAGGCCACGAAGAAGTGGTGGTGCTACTGGGCGCCATCGTCGCCTACCTGACGCGCGGCTGAGGCAATGCAAACGTGCTTGCCAGCGAAATGCAGGCCAGCTCAAAAGGTGCGAAGCTGGGCCAATGGATGCTTGAGCACGAAGAAGCCCTGAGAAGACACCCCGACCTGCAAAACGCCGGCCCTCGTAGAGGGGCGCTGGACAAACCGGAGTCACCGCCCCCGCCTCCACCACCCAATCGACGTGAGGACGAGCCTGAGCCGAAGAAACCGTTGGGTATAGCGGAGCATGAGGTGCCATGCTTTAGATTAAGTGAAAAGCACCGCAACCTTGCTAAAGAGTTTGATGACCAGCTAGAAGTTCAGCAAAATGGGCTGAATGACTTGACAGTGGATGAGTACCTGAAAGGGCGGAAGGCTTTTACGGATGGCGATGTTGTAAGGGATCCTAAGGTGGCGAGGGATGCACGCAATGAATTTAGACAAAAGTTAAAACAAGACTTCATAGATGAACTAAGGTCAAAAAATATAAGTGCATCGGAAGCAGAGAGTCAGGCAGAGCTACTGGCCGCACAAAAAATGTCTACATTAGCAGCCTTGCATAATCCTGACTTATTTGCCGGAGGAAAAGACATTATCGGGGGCTTTGGTGACAAACGGATCAATTCAAGCATAGGCCCTCAGTGGTCGAACCGTATAGGCGGATTGGACAGCGCTGCCAACGATATTCCTGAGTCAATTCGTGATAGCACGAAGATTAACGCGAAACTTGAAAGATGTGATAAGAAAGGGGTTAAAAATGGATGAGGATTTCGCTTTTTTTCTAGAAAAATTCGGCACGGAATTTAGCCGCCAAGAGGTTCCCACATCAAGTATTGATCGGTACAAAAACAAACTACCTAATCAGCTACTTGAATACTGGAAAGATCATGGCTGGAGCGGATATGCTCAAGGAATATTCTGGACGGTCAACCCTCAAGACTATGAAGAGTTACTTGAACAATGGCTTGTGGGCACAGATATATTTGAACAGGACAACTATCATGTTATAGCCCGTAGCGCTTTTGGCAAGCTTTATGTGTGGGGTGAAAGACAAGGTAGTTGCCTGACCATTAACAGCTACTTAGCCCGATACACTCCACGAACCTCTAAATTTACAGGCGAAAAGCTTGACTTCGGCATAAAAGTTTTTTTCTCGTCAAAAAAACCTGACGAAAGCGACTTAGACGATCTATTCAGACCGGCTCTCGAAAAACTCGGCCAACTCAAAAGTGACGAAATGTACGGCTTCGTTCCTGCGTTGGCACTCGGTGGTCCGATGGAATTAAAAAACCTGCAAAAAGTAAAAACCATCGAACACTTAACATTCCTGTCCCAGCTCTCACCACTCCAGGATTGGGGTTTTCCTGACCTTTAAACCTCCTGACTCTTCGCCGAGCAGGCCGTAAGAAAGGGCCGCTTTCGCGGGTGACGTCAGCGCTCTGATCGGCTTAAATCGAAGCTCACACGTTAAAGGCTTTGGAGAAGTGATGATGCACTCATTGGTGCGGTCGTCAGCTGTCCTGCTACTCGCACTGCTGACAGGCTGCAGCGGTACGCCTCAAGCCACCTCGGAAGCTGTACCCGGAGACGGTGGCGTGCCGGGCTTTTACACTTGGGCAGGCGACCTGCCGTCCAGGCCCGGACAGCTGTTGCGTTCTGAGCCGCTCACGCCGCAGCAAGGTCTGAAAAACGCCGCGCTGAATATTCGTATTCTTTATACCTCGACTGAAGGCCGCAGCAACGGGCCCATTGGGGTGTCGGGTGCATTGTTCATTCCTGAGGGCACGCCGCCGAAGGGTGGATGGCCGCTAATGGCGTGGGCGCATGGCACGGTTGGTAGTGCGGATGTCTGCGCGCCTTCTTTTGCCGGGCGCAGTGGTCGCGACACGCGCTATCTGAATGAATGGCTCGGGCGCGGTTACGCGATTGTGGCCACTGACTATGAGGGTCTGGGGACGCCGGGGCTGCATCCGTTCGGGCTGAGCAGCCCGTTGGCTTACGGCGTTCTGGACAGCATTCGTGCGGTTCAGAGGGCGGATTTCAATCTGTCTTCGCGGGTTGTTGTGTTTGGTCAGTCGCAGGGCGGTCGTGCTGCGTTTGCGACGGCTGTCTACAAGAAAACCTACGCACCAGAGTTGAATATCGTCGGTGTGGTTGCGACCGGGACGCCGTATCCGATGGCTTCAGGGCATGCGGGGATTTTCGGGCAGGACACGTCACGCGATCAGGTCACGCCATCCTTGGCTTACAACCTGCTGCGGCTGAGCACTGCGGGGCTGATCAATCCGTCGTTCGTGGCCACCGATCATCTGAGCGACCGTGCAAAGCCTGCGTTTGAAGTCAGTCAGCGGGGTTGCCTGCACGCCATTGAGCGCAAGTTTGTTGCAGACGGGCTGACGTTCAACAACAGTTTCAGGCGCTCGCCGGAGGCTGTGCTTGATCAGGTGAACCGCGAGTCTTCCTACCCGACGTTGACGTCGGACATCCCGATTTTTATAGGTACGGGCGGCAAGGATGTCGTTTCACCGGTCCGCAGCCAGATCGCGCTGGTCAAGGATGCGTGCGCCGCTGGTGACCGCGTTGAATGGCATTACTACCCGCAACTGGATCATTCGGGGGCTGTGAACGGCTCCCTGCCGGACTCGACACGTTTTGTCGAGAAAGCGTTTTCGGGGGAGTTTATGGCGGGGAACTGTGGGGCGATTGGGGCGATCCGCCCGCGCTGATGTTGAAGCCAGGTGCTTATCGTTCCTTACGCTCCAGCGTCGGAATGCCTTGCGTGACGCTCCTGCGTCACAAATCTCTGCCGCGCCGCACATTCAAGACCGGACGCGGAGCGTCCAGAACGGCATGCGACGCAAAGCGTCGCACGATAGTGGTCGAGGTTGAGATTATCGTTCCGCACGCTCCAACGTCGGAATGCCTTGCGTGACGCTCCTGCGTCACAAATCTGCGTCGCGCCGCACATTCAAGATCGGACGCGGAGCGTCCAGAACGGCATGCGACGCGGAGCGTCGCACGATAGTTGAGATTATCGTTCCTCAGCGCGGGAACGAGAGTCAGCGGGTCAGAACGCAGGCAGTACCGCGCCGTCGTACTTCTTGTTGATGAAGTCTTTGACTTGCTGGCTGGTCAGCGCTTTCGACAGTTTTTCGATGGCGTCGGTGTGGGCGTTATCTTCGCGGGTGACGAGGAAGTTCACATACGGCGAATCAGCGCCCTCAATGATCAGCGCATCCTTCTTCGGATTGAGCTTGGCTTCCAGCGCGTAGTTGGTGTTGATCAGGGCAAGGTCAACCTGGCTCAAGGCGCGCGGCAATACAGCAGATTCCAGTTCGCGGAACTTGAGTTTTTTCGGGTTGGTCGCGATGTCTTTAGGCGTGGCCAGGGCGTTGGTCGGGTCCTTCAGGGTGATCAGGCCACCTTTCTGCAACAGTAGAAGAGCACGACCGGCATTGCTGCCTTCGTTCGGAATGGCGATGGTTGCGCCTTCAGGCAGGTCAGCCAGTTTCTTGTACTTGCTGGAGTAGCCGCCGAACGGTTCGACGTGTACGCCAACGCCGGTCACCAGATTGGCGCCCTTGCCTTTGTTGAAGCCGTCCAGGTAAGGCTTGGTCTGGAAGTAGTTGGCGTCCAGACGCTTTTCGTTCAGTTGAACGTTGGGCTGTACGTAGTCAGTGAAGACCTTGATTTCCAGGTCCACGCCTTCTTTGGCCAAGGTCGGCTTGATCAGCTCAAGGATTTCCGCGTGCGGTACGGGCGTTGCGCCGACGACCAGTTTTTCGCCTGCGTGAGCCAGGCCAATCGAAAGCGCAGCCGCCAGAGCGGTGATCAAAAACGTCTTTTTCATGCAATGTCCTTAGCGAAATCCGAGAGCGTCATCCAAAAACGACGCCTTATTATTCAATGGTTTGCCGTCGCGCGATCCGATCACTGCGACATCACGCTGACATTACCGAGATTTTATATTCCGATGAAAGACTTTTTAGTCGAGTGCTTATATCTTTTTGTCTAACGCCCTCACGCAGGGCTCTGCTCAAGCTGCGACGTCACCGTTTCCAGCAATTGCCGCAGCGCAGAAAGCTGCTCGCGATCTCCGCTGCTGACCAACAGCTTTGCCTGGCGCTCGATCAGCGTCAGCGGGGTGGCGATGTCGGGCAGGTTGATGTCTTCGGCCCGAATCTCGTCGCCGCTGCTGACCAGCAATGCAAAGTGAATGACGTTCTCCAGCTCGCGAGTGTTGCCGGGCCAGCTATGGGCTTCCAGCGTGCGTTGCGCGTCTTCGCTGATCAACTGCACGGGCAGGCTCAGGCGCTGACTGTAGATGCCGACAAAATATTCGGCCAATGGCAGGATATTGCCCGGCTGTTCGCGCAATGCGGGCAGGTCGAGCTTCCCTTCGCTGAGGTAATGATAGAGCCGCTCGTGGAATTTTCCGGCGGCTACCGCCTGCGCCAGATCGATGCTGGTGGCCGCGACCAGGCGCACATCGACCGGGCTGGGCTGGTGCGCGCCGACTCGGGTGACTTCGTGATTTTCCAGCGCGGCGAGCAGCTTGACCTGAATCGGCAACGGCAAGTCGCCGATCTCGTCCAGATACAAAGTGCCACCATTGGCAGAACCGAACCAGCCTGCGCGGCTGCTGACCGAGCCGCTGTGCGCCCCGGCGGCGTAACCGAACAGCTCGGCATCGGCGTAGGTCGGGCTGATGGCGCCGCAGTTCACCGAAACGAACAGGCCGGAGCGATCACTGCCGCGATGAATGTGCCGTGCCAGCAGCTCCTTGCCGGTCCCTGATTCACCGCGGATCAGCACCGGCAGCTCACGTGGGGCCAGTTGCTCCATTTCCTCACGCAAGCGGCGGGAGCGTGGGTCGATGAACACCAGCGCCTTGGCGCGAATGCTGAGTGGGCTTTTTTCCGCATCGGGAAAGGTCAGCAGCGGCTGGCCGAAATTTTCGTGAAGGCTCATGACACACTCCCGCCTGAGCCCTTGCGACGGCTCAAGCGTTAAAAAGACAGGGCCCGGCAGGCCCGATAGATACGTAATCCGCTCATGCGCGACGACGCGCGTGCTGCTCCAGACGATTTTGCAGCCGGTACAGATAAGCGAAGCCCTGCTCCCAGCGTTGATGACCGGACTTGACGTTGATATGCCCGGCCTGGCTCAGAAACCCAAGCTCTGCACCCCAATGGCGAGCCATTTCAATAGCGCGCTGGGAGCTGACGGCAGGGTCGTTGTCGGAGCTGACAACCTGCGTCGGAAACGGCAGCAGATCGGCAGGAATCGGCGCGAAGTTGCGCAATGCAGGGGGGCAATTCGGACGCTCGACATCGGCAGGCGCAACCAGCAACGCGCCTTGCACCTGGCGAAGGGTCTCCAGTGGCGCGAGTTGCGCCCAGTGCGCGACCGTCACGCAACCCAGGCTATGAGCGATCAGGATCACTGGCGTGCTTTGCGCGGCAATGGTGCGCTGCAGCTCGCCCACCCAGTCTTCACGGCGCGGTTTGAGCCAGTCGGCTTGTTCTACGCGTGTACTGTTGGGCAGGCTGTTTTGCCAATGGGTCTGCCAATGATCATCAGGAGACCCTTGCCAGCCTGGCACGATCAGATACCGGATCGACTCGTTATGCATGGATTCGCCTCCTGCATGTATGCGTTCATGAGACGAGTATAGGGACTCAAGTTATATTCGCTAAGGAATAAGAAGCTATTTGTTAATTCCCAAAAAGAATATAAGCCGTCAGACAAAAAAAGAAGCCGTCCCCTGCCTTCGAGGAACGGCCTCTAATAAAAAATCACTTTCAGGGCAAAGAATATCCGCGCTTGGTTACAGGATTACGACGGCGCTCAGGCTGCCGGAACGGCGCGAGCACCCGACTCGCCAACACTCAGCGCTACGGGCTCTTCGTTTTGCGGCACCTCACGGGCCACGGTCCAGACCACAATCGCGGCCACCACGTCGAAGATCGCCAGCACCACGAACAGCGGGCTGTAGCCGATCTTGGTGACCAGCACGCCAAACACCATCGTGAACGCAGCCGCCCCCACGAACCCGAACATCCCGCCCATGCCCGTGGCCGTGGCCACTTCGTTTTTGCCGAACGAGTCGGAGGTGATCGAGTACAGCGCACCCGACAGGGTCTGGTGCGCAAAGCCACCAATGCACAGCAGCGCAATGGCGGTGTAAGGGCTTTCGACCAGCCCGATGCAGGCCGGGCCGATCATGCATGAACAGCCGAACAGCATGACCATCTTGCGGGAGGTGAACAGCGAGACCTTGCAGTACTTGTGAAACAGCGGGCTGAGATAGCCGCCCAGCACGCAGCCGATATCGGCCGCCAGGAACGGCAGCCAGGCGAACATCGCGACTTCCTTGATGTTCATGTGCCGTTCGGTCATCAGGTACAGCGGGATCCACGCGTTGAAGGTCTGCCAGGCGGGCTCGGACAGAATGCGCGCCGAGGCGATGGCGTAGAAATTGCGGTTCTTGAACAGGCGTTTCCAGTTGCCTTTTTGGGCAGGTGCATCCTTGAGGCGCGATTCCTGGCCGCTGAGAATGTAATCGCGCTCGGCATCGCCCAGACGTTTCTGGTCACGCGGGTGCTTGTAGAGCAGCAGCCACAGCCCGCTCCACACAATCCCCAGGCCACCGACAATCAGAAACGCCAGTTCCCAGCCGCTGTGCAGAATCGCCCAGACCACCAACGGAGGCGCGAGCAATGCGCCGAATGACGAGCCGATGTTGAACCAGCCGATGGCGACTGAGCGCTCTTTGGCCGGAAACCATTCGGTCGTCGCCTTGACGCCCGCAGGCAGGCCCGCCGCTTCGGTCAGCCCGAGCAGGCCACGGAAGATTGCCAGGCTCTGCCAGCCAGTTGCGAACGCTGCCGCAGCACAGGCACCCGACCAGGCCACAGCGAAAATCGCGAAGCCCATCTTGGTGCCTATTGCGTCGATGATGTAGCCCGCCACCGGTTGCATGATCGCGTAGCACAACTGCCAGGCGACCACGATGTGCGCGTACTGCTCGGTGGAAATGCTCAGCTCACTCATGAGCGTCGGCGCTGCAACGGACAGCGTGTTGCGTGCGAGGTAGTTGACGACCAGGCCGGCCGTGACCAGCCCCACCATCCACCACCGAATTCCTTTTATCTTCATCTCTTCACCCTGTTTATTTTTAGATTGGCGATGAGCGTCCCGCGGCCAGAACCGTGGAGCGGCTGTTTTTTATGTAACGTTAGATTGCGGATACTGCAGAGGGGCTAATCGATGGATTTCGACGATGTTCAGACGCTTTAGGTGACCTATCGAGCAATCCAGACGGGATTTTTGCCTGACAATTTTGTCTGATCATGGCTTTGTTACTCTTTGAATTATTTTTATGGTTGTAATTTTATAAAGGTCTTATGTTGTCGTACAACATCCCGCATTTATAGTCATTTGCCATGCCAGTGTCAAATGCCAGAAACGCTGTTGACTCCGCTTGGCAAGCGCTTGCGAATGTTGAAGCCTGAACGCTTACACACTCGTTATACGATGACTGCTTGGGGAGACAGCGTTTCTAGCTCGTTTTGACCTATTCGCCACTGATCGCAAGCCATGAAGTACTGCAACTCACAGCGCAGCGTCGAGAATCAGCTCCGGGGGCTTGCACAACTGTCATAAATGCTTTCATTCTCTGGCTGTGGCATTGGGCAAAGGAGTGCCCTGCGATACCTGGTCGGCGACAGTCCGACGCTGAATGCTGGAGGAGGCGCCCCGCATGCCTGAGCCAAGCAGTCTCGCCAGTTGGACCCGCGCCTTGCGCAAGCAACTCGATGCGCTGGGAGTGGACAGCCATGCGCTGTGCAGGAGCGCGGGTATCCATATGGAATCGCTGGATGACCCCGGCGCGCAATTTCCGGCCGACGCTATCGCCAGGCTTTGGCAACTGGCGGTGCACGCCAGCCTTGATCCTGCGCTGGGCTTGCGAGTCTCGCGTTTTGTCAGCCCCACAGCGTTCCATGCACTGGGCTACACGCTGGTGGCCAGCGGCTCTCTGCGCGAGGTTTTCGAGCGTATCGTGCGCTATCGGGCAATGGCTGAAGACTCGCTGGAACTGGACTTCAGAGCGGTCGGCGAGCGTTACGAGTTTCGCTTCGGCACGCCGAAATCGTGTCAGCTCCCCGCGCATGAATTGCTGGATGCATTCGCGGCCATTTACGTGCGCACTTGCCGCAGTCGGTTAGGCCGGGGTTACGCGCCCCTGTCCGTGCACCTGCAACGCCCCGCGCCTGACAATCCGCAGCCTTGGGAAGACCTGTTTCGTTCGCCAGTGATGTTCTCGGCGCAAGAGAACCTGCTGGAGTTTGGCGGCGATGATTTCGACAGCCACCTGGATGACGGCCCGATGCAGGTAAACGAGCAAAAAGCCAATGGCGACCCGTTGCCTTCGCTGATCTGGGAGCAGCGCGTGCGCTCGGCCATCGAAACCCTGCTGCCGGATGGCGAGCCGACCGCCGAAAGCATTGCTGCAGCACTACACCTGAGCACGCGCAGCCTGCATCGCCACTTGGCGGACGAGGGTTGCTGTTACGACCTGTTACTCAATCAATGCCGCCAGAACCTGGCACTGCTGCACATGAACGACCCGCAAAGCTCACTGAGCGAAATCGCCTACCTGCTGGGCTTTAGCGACACCGAAAGCCTGAGCCGCGCGTTCAAACGCTGGACCGGGCTGACACCGGGGCAGTATCGGAGTGCGTTGGGGCGGTGAGGATAATGCAGTTATCGTGCGACGCTCCGCGTCGCATGCCGTTCTGGACGCTCTGCGTCCGGCGCTGAACAGACGCAACGCCACTGGGCTTTAGATAGATGCTCTAACGAGCGTCAAGCCGTGCCAACTCCGGCAGATCGCCCGACAAACCTAAGGCTTCGCGCACGAACAGAGCCTTGGCCTCGGGCATTTGGTTGACCATTTTCAGGCCGGTATTACGCAGCCAGCGCAGTGGCAGCGGGTTGGCCTGGAACAGGCGTTCAAAGCCCTCCATCGCCGCCATCAATGCCAGGTTGTGCGGCATGCGGCGACGCTCGTAGCGGCCCAGCACGCGCAGGTCTGCCACGCGCTCGCCACGCTGCGCTGCGTGGGTCAGCACTTGCGCCAGCACCGCAGCATCCAGAAAACCCAGGTTCACGCCCTGCCCGGCCAACGGGTGAATGGTGTGCGCCGCGTCCCCAATCAGCGCGAGGCCATTGGCGACGTAGCGCTTGGCGTGACGCTGGCGCAGCGGCACGCACAGGCGCGCGTCGGCAGACAAGACCTGGCCCAGCCGGCCCTCGAACGCCTGCTCCAGCTCACGGCAGAACAGATCATCTTCCAGCACCATCAAACGCTCGGCTTCTGCTGGCGTGACCGACCAGACAATGGAACACCAGTGCTCGCCCTCACGGTCCAGCGGCAGAAACGCCAGCGGGCCGTCATCCGTGAAACGCTGCCAGGCGGTTTTCTTGTGGGAATCGGCCGTGCGCACGCTGGTGACGATGGCGTGGTGCAGGTAATCCCACTCGCGCGTCGGCGTTTCGGTCAGGCGGCGTACTGCCGAGTTAGCACCGTCGGCGGCAACCACCAGCGGCGCACGCAGCAAACGACCGTCCGCCAGCGTCAGCAACCAGTCATCGCCGGAGTGACGCATCTGCTCAAGCCGCGCGTTGGCCAGCAGGCCGATATCGCTGTCGTGCAAACGGTCGAGCAACGCATCCTGCACCACTCGGTTCTCGACGATATGGCCCAGCACGTCGGCATGCACACTAGAGGCCGAGAAGTGGATCTGCCCGGTGCCGCTGCCATCCCAGACGTGCATGTGCGCGTAAGGGCTGGTGCGTCGCGACGCGATGCCATCCCACACGCCAAGCCGCTGCAGAATGCGCTGGCTGGCCGCTGACAAGGCACTGACCCGTGGATCGAAAGTCGATTGCGGGTCAAAGGGTTTGACGCTCAGCGGCCCGCCGTCGACCACCAGCACATCAAGGCCACTGCCCTGCAAGGCCAGCGCAAGAGCACTGCCGACCATTCCGGCCCCGACAATCAACACATCTGCACGCGTTTCCATGGTCAAAGCGTTCTCGCTTGTGGCCGAAGCCCTGTATGTGAAGTGGGTGAGTCAAACATCGGATCGAGTCCCCAAACCCATTGCCTGACGGGCAAACCAACGCTTGGCGGCGGGCAAGAGGTCCAGCCCCAGCAGCCCGAGGTTGCGTCCGGTGGTGACGGCCGACTGGGTGCTGCCGAACAGCCGCGTCACCTTGTCGGAGAAACCCACGGTCAATTGCTGATCCTGACGCTGGCGCTCGCGGTAGAGCTGCAGGGTCGGCAGATCGCCGATCGGCGCGTCGCTCTCCAGCAGCGTCTGGGCCAGTGCATCGGCGTCGCGAAGGGAAAGGTTGAACCCCTGCCCGGCAATCGGGTGCAGGCTGTGCGCCGCATTGCCCAGAATCACCAGATGCGAGCGCACTTGCTCTTCGGCCTCGACCAGCGCCAACGGGTAGACATGCCGCGCGCCGACCTGACGAAGGGTGCCGAGGCGATAACCGAACACGCCTTGAAGCTCTTCCAGAAAACTGCGGTCGTCCAGCTCGGCAAGACGTTGAGTGTCGTTGCCCGGTCGCGTCCAGACCAGCGCACAGCGATTGTCCGGCAATGGCAGCAAGGCCATCGGCCCGTCGTCGGTGAAGCGCTCGAACGCCTGCCCGCAATGTGCCTCGCCCGGCGAGATGTTGGCGATCAGCGCGCTTTGATCGTAAGGCCGCTGCCGTACACCGATACCCAGTTGCTCACGCAGGCTGGAACGACCGCCATCGGCCAGCACGGCCAGATCGCATTCCAGCTCGGTTTCATCACTGAGGGTCAGGCGATAACCATCGGCCAGCGGCTGCATCTGCCTGACCTCGGCCGGCACGCGCCAACTGACCACGTCACGGTCCAGCCCAGCCCAGAGCGACTGCCCCAGCCAGGCGTTTTCCACGACATAGCCGAGCGCCGGCACACCTTCTTCAATCGCAGACAGGCGCGTAGCGCCAAAGCGGCCGCGGTCCGACACCTGAATTTGCAGAATGGGCTCGGCACGTCGGGAAATCTGCTGCCACAGGCCCAGTCGCTCGTAGATGCGCCGTGCGCCGAACGACAGCGCCGAAGAGCGCGCGTCGTAGCTGGGTTGCCAGGCATCTCCCGGGGCGAAGGGTTCGATGAGCACGATCTTCCAGCCACGCGCCTTGGCACCCGCCTGTAGCGCAAGCGCAAGGCTTGCACCGACCAACCCGCCGCCCACGATGGCAATATTGAAGCGGCTCATGCGACCTGCACCCTGGCAGCAGCCATCAACGATTCGATCTCGGCCACAGTCTTGGGCACGCCGCCGGACAGAATTTCACAGCCCTGTCGGGTTACCACAACGTCATCCTCGATTCGCACGCCAATACCTCGCCATTTCTTCGGGACTTCCAGATTGTCGGGGGATATGTAGATTCCCGGTTCGACGGTCAGCGTCATGCCAACCTCCAGTACGCGCCACTCGCCGCCGACCTTGTACTCGCCGACGTCGTGAACGTCCATGCCCAGCCAGTGCCCGGCACGGTGCATGTAAAACATCTTGTAGGCCTCACTCTCGATCAACTGATCGACATCGCCGCGCAGCAGGCCCAACTCGACCAGCCCTGCGGTAATAACCTGGACCGTCGCTTCGTGCGCCTGGTTCCAGTGCCTGTCGGGGCCGATGGCCTCGAACGCTGCGAGTTGAGACTTGAGCACCAGTTCATAAATGGCTTTTTGCTCGGGCGAAAACGTGCCGCTCACCGGAAAAGTGCGGGTGATGTCACTGGCATAACAATCGATTTCGCAGCCCGCGTCGATCAGCACCAGATCACCGTCGCGCAAGACAGCATCGTTCTGCTGGTAATGCAGGATGCAACTGTTGCGACCTGAGGCGACGATGGAGCCGTAGGCCGGCATCTTCGAGCCGCCCTTGCGGAACTCGTAATCCAGCTCGGCTTCAAGGCTAAACTCGTGCAGACCGGCACGGCAGGCCTGCATCGCCCGCACATGGGCCCGCGCCGAGATGTCTGCGGCGCGGCGCATGACTTTGACTTCCGCCGCCGACTTGTAGAGGCGCATGTCATGCAGCAGGTGGTCCAGCGCAACGAATTCCTTGGGCGGCTGGGCACCGAGGTGCGCCTTGGAGCGAATCACGTTGATCCAGTCCATCAGGTGCCGGTCGAATTCGGGGTTGCTGCCCATCGCCGAATACACCCGGTCACGGCCTTCGATCAGCCCCGGCAGAATTTCGTCGATGTCGTTGATCGGGAAAGCATCATCCGCACCGAAATCGCGAATCGCACCTTCCTGCCCGGCGCGCAAGCCATCCCACAATTCACGCTCGGGATTGCGCTCACGGCAGAACAACACGTACTCGCCATATTCGCGTCCGGGAATCAGCACCACCACCGCTTCCGGCTCGGGAAAGCCGCTCAGGTACTGAAAGTCGCTGTCCTGCCGGTAAACATGCTCGACATCACGATTACGAATCGCCACCGCAGCGGCCGGCAGAATAGCGATGCTGTTCGGCTCCATCTGCGCCATCAGGGCCTTGCGACGGCGGGCGTATTCGGCCTTCGGAATCTGGGTCATGGGCAGCGGGAGTCCTGATGAAGTCCACCGGACCGGGCAGTTGCCAACCCGGGCCGGCGTCGCAGTGATGGGCTATCAGTGCAGGGAAGGCTTGGGTTGCGGCTCGGCAGGCTCGTTGAACTCGGTGAACAGCAGCAGCGGCGCAACACGCATGTATTCCATGACTTCCATGTAGTCGGTCTCGCCGTCCTCGGACTCTTCCAGCGCGTCCTGCACTTGGGCGATGGCAGCCAGGTCTTCGAGCACGGCTTTCGCTTCGCTGCCCAGAACCTTGTCGCCGATGGCCAGGCCAAAGCCTGCGAGGAAACCCTGACACCACTGGCCCAGCGCGGCGGCGCGCTCGGTGAGCGGCTCATCATCGCCCGGCAGCAACAGCACGACGGTCATGTCATCGCCGGTGAGTTCGCCCTTGACCATCTCTTGCAGGCCGACAAGCGCTGCACGAATGTTGTCTTGCGGCTCGGTTTCCAGCAGCATCGAGGCGTCGGCGAACCAGCCTTCGTTATCGAAGCCGGCACCCGCGCAACTGCGGCCCAACAGCAGGCCGTGCAGTTCGGCAGGGGATACTTTATGGCCACCGCTATTGAGCAGGGTGGCGAACGCTTTGTACGGAGAATTCTGAATGGGCATGGGTAGCTAGTCGCCAAACGGCGCAATGTCTAGAATGAAGGCCTTGTATCCTAGACTATCCGCGCGACAAGATCACCCGGACGGCGGTTCGAGCTTGAGGATAAGCATCGCTCCCCCTGCCATTCATCAGAAAGTATTCAGTGGAAAACAATGGAAGACACCGACCTGCAAGCGCTGATGAAACGTGTGGAGCTGCTCCTGAAGTACGCCGAGCAACTTAAAGGCCAAAACGCACTCCTATTAGCTCAGGAAAAGACCTGGCGCGAGGAACGCGCCCAACTCATTGAAAAAAACGAAATCGCCCGGCAGAAGGTCGAGTCAATGATTTCGCGCCTCAAAGCCCTGGAGCAAGACTCATGAGCAATGGCAACAGCGTCACCGTTCAGATCCTCGACAAGGAATACTCGATCATCTGCCCTCAGGAAGAGCGCACCAACCTGGTCAGCGCCGCCCGTTATCTGGACGGCAAGATGCGTGAAATCCGCAGCAGCGGCAAAGTCATCGGTGCCGATCGCATCGCCGTCATGGCCGCCCTCAACATCACTCACGACTTGCTGCACAAGGAGCATCTGCCTGACGTGCAGAGCAGCGGCTCGACCCGCGAACAGGTCCGCGATCTGCTCGACAAGGTCGATCTGGTGCTGGCCACAGACACGCCCGGCACACCGGACTCAACTCGGGGCTGATTATTGCGGGGCATTTCTGTATACTCGCGCTGCTCCCTGGAGTGCTTGCCAGTCGGTCATGTCCCTGAGCCGATACGCACAACCACGGGGGTTGCACGTTGGGGTTGGTGTGCATGTCCGCTCGACGGAAAGCCTTAAAACCTCCTGCAATCTCCACCTTGAACTTTCGGGTTCAAGGGCTACACCGACAGCGGTTCGTCGGGGAGTCCATATTCGGTCAGTTGCCAGCCCTGTTTTCTGGCAACGACGACCCCGTTAAAGCTTCAACCTCCTTTCCGGATTAGCCTGCATGACCTCCTGCTCATGATCAGCGCACAGTCACTTACACGTCCGCAATTGCGCCGCCAGCTACGCAAGGCACGCAGAGTGCTCACTCGCAGCCAGCAACGCGCAGCCGCCCGCGGCCTCTACCAGCAGTTGGCGCAACACCCGCTGTTTCGACGCGCCCGTCACGTCTCCCTGTACCTGCCGATGGACGGCGAGATCGACCCGCGCCTGTTGCTGCGCGAAGCACAGCGTCGCGGCAAGGCAACTTACCTGCCGGTGCTCAACGCATGGCCACGCACCCGCATGGTTTTCCAGCGTGTACGTCCCGGCGAGAAATTCATCCCCAATCGCTTTCGCATTCCCGAACCGCGCATCAATCGCACGAAGCAACGCCCTGTGTGGGCACTCGACTTGGTGCTGATGCCGCTGGTGGGTTTCGATGACGAAGGCGGTCGCCTGGGCATGGGTGGCGGCTTCTACGACCGCAGCCTGGCGTATCTGGCGCGCAGAAAAACCTGGCGCAAACCGGTGCTGCTGGGCTTGGCTCATGAGTGTCAGAAAGTGGATCGACTGGCGCAGGCCAGTTGGGATGTACCGCTACAGGGCACGGTATCGGACAAGCAATGGTATTTGACGCAGAGGCTCTGATCGTTTCAGCCCGTCAGGCGCTCGACGATCAGAGTAGAAACAGGGCTCAATGCCTGCCGGGGACTTTTTGCTGTTGCTGGGTAATCTCGACGGGAGCGTCATCCTTGCTGGTCCACAAGCTCTGTGCATAACCGGTCGTCACAACACCCAAGCCAAACAAAACAACCAGAATCCAGAGTAAATCAGGCTTGCGTTTCATTGACTGCCCTCCTTAGGCAAATCAATACGATGTCAGCATCGGTTTTGTAGAGGCCGTGCAGCAGCGTGGAGCTTTAAAGGCCGGCATTTTGCGGTAACGTGAACCAGTACGCAAATAGTGGCGCGAACCGATTGTCGGTTTGTCATCAAACTGTTCGTAATACCGTAAAATTTTTGTCTCTGGAGTGAGCACAATGGCCTATTGGCTGATGAAGTCAGAGCCTGACGAATTCTCGATCAGCGACCTGCAACGACTGGGCAAAGCGCGCTGGGACGGCGTGCGCAACTATCAGGCGCGTAATTTTCTGAGAACCATGGCAGAGGGCGACGAATTCTTTTTCTACCATTCCAGTTGCCCGGAACCGGGAATTGCCGGTATCGGCAAAATCGTCAAAACGGCTTACCCAGACCCCACCGCACTGGACCCCGACAGCCATTATCACGATGCCAAGGCCACTACCGAGAAAAACCCGTGGAGTGCCCTCGATATCGGGTTTGTGGATATCTTCAAGAACGTACTGGGGCTGGGTTATCTGAAACAGCAAAGCCAGCTTGAGCAACTGCCTCTGGTGCAAAAAGGCAGCCGACTGTCAGTCATGCCAGTTACCGCCGAACAATGGGCGGCGATCCTGGCACTGCGCTGACAGAGACTTACTGAACGATGAAGTTATTGAACAGCAAGTCTTCGACAATCGGCTTGCCTTCTTCATCATTCATGACGCGCTGAACCTGCTTGAGCGCTTCCTGACGAATGTTTTCCTTCGCTTCTGCGCTGCTCATCGAATCAACCGTCTGCTGAGTAAACAGCGACACCAGTTGATTGCGGATCAAGGCGTCATTGCGCTTCACCGCCGCCTCGGCATCGGCACCGGTTACGCGCAAGGCGATGTCTGCCTTGTAGACGCGCAGCTTGGGGCCGCCATCCAGCGCGTAGTTGCCCACGAACGGCGGCGTCAGCGACACATAAGCCGCTTTGGGTGGGCCACCTTCTTCCTTGGCCTCTTCCTGCGCCATGACAGGCAATGACAAGGCCAGCAATACCAGAATCCACGCTTTCACAGTCCACTCCTTAATACGGTTTGCCACGTAGCTTACAGCTTATGTGTGCTTATCAGGCAGGGCCATGCTTGTTGACCCGGGAACCCGCTTAACTGACTTTATCGGCCATTACCGGAAAAGGAATAGCCCGATGAAAGCCCTGTTATGCAAAGCCTTCGGTCCTGCCAGCACGCTGGTGCTGGAAGACGTGCCCAGCCCCGAGATCAAAAAGAACGAAATCCTCCTTGATGTGCACGCTGCCGGGGTCAACTTCCCTGACACGTTGATCATAGAAGGCAAATACCAGTTCAAACCACCCTTCCCCTTCTCACCGGGTGGCGAGGCCGCAGGCGTGATAGCGGCCGTCGGGGAAAACGTCAGCCACCTGAAACCCGGCGACCGCGTGATGGCCCTTACCGGCTGGGGCAGCTTTGCCGAGCAGGTCGCCGTGCCTCACTACAACGTATTGCCGATCCCGGAAAGCATGGACTTCACCACCGCCGCTGCATTCAGCATGACTTACGGCACCTCCATGCACGCCCTCAAACAACGCGCCAACCTGCAACCCGGCGAAACCCTGCTGGTGCTCGGTGCATCCGGCGGCGTGGGTCTGGCCGCCGTGGAAATCGGCAAAGCCCTCGGCGCCCGCGTCATCGCCGCCGCCAGCAGCGCAGAAAAACTCGAAGTGGCCAGAAACGCCGGCGCAGACGAACTGATCAACTACAGCGAAACCAGCCTCAAGGACGAAGTAAAGCGCCTCACCAACGGCAACGGCGCCGACGTGATCTACGACCCGGTCGGCGGCGACCTCTTCGACCAGGCCATCCGCGCCATCGCCTGGAACGGCCGCCTGCTGGTCGTCGGCTTCGCCAGCGGCCGCATTCCGGAACTGCCCGTCAATTTGGCCCTGCTCAAGGGCGCCTCGGTGGTTGGCGTGTTCTGGGGCTCGTTTGCGCAGCGACAACCGCAAGATAATGCGGCGAACTTCACGCAGTTGTTTGCATGGTTTGAAGAAGGGAAGTTGAAGCCGCTGGTATCGACGATTTATCCACTGGAAAGGGCTGGGGAGGCGATTGATTTGTTGGGTGGGCGTTTGGCTGTGGGGAAGGTGGTGGTGTTGGTTGGCAAGACTGCCTGAAACTCACTCAAAAACATGCGAAATTACCTGACATGTGGGAGCGAGCCGGGCGACGCTTCGCTTGCTCGCGAAAGCGTATTTACAAGGCAACAAAACCCTTTCGCTCCAATGCTCGCTCATGCATTTCTGGACACTGTGCATCAAATGCGTCATGGCGCGAATGGTGACGCGGAGCCCCACGAAACGCATTCCTACTGACGAGTTCGGAACGAAAGGTGTCTGTGAGATCTTCACCGGCTGCACTGACCTCTTCGTGAGCAAGCTCACTCCCACAAGTACGCGGCGCTCACGATGTCCGTGACTGACGCTTTGTGCGCGCTGAGAAAAAAACCTCATACTGCTCGCGTCGCCTTCTTTATTGGAAAGTAAGCACGGAAAACATATAAACCACTCAGCATCATTAAATAATCACAGCGACCTTATTTCTGACTTAAAAACTGCAAATCTACCAGACAATATAAATCAGAAAAATACCAAATTATCCATACATAATTATGACCTTTTAGAAAAAAGCCTTTGTTAGCCTATCGCCATACAAACAAAAGGAAATTGTATGAGCGATAATATGAGTAACGATGATCCTCCTGAAAAAAATATATATGTCACTGAAGGCAACGATAATAAACCTGGAAAGACAGGATCAGATGGAAACCAGAATGGATTTGGCCAAGGCTCCGGGAACGGTTCTGGTGGTGGTTTTGGTGGCTTAGGCAATAAAGGAGCCAGAAGGGCAGCGCTCGCTCGTGCCCGCGCAAAAAAGGAAGCCAAGGCTTTAGCTCGGCGGCAAGAAGCGGAACAAGCAGCTCACCAACTAAGGTTACAGGCTGAGGCACAGGCCCAGGCAATGGTAGAAGCCGCCGAGCGAGAACGTATTGAAGCGCAAGTACGTGCACAGGCCGAAAAGGATCAGGCCCATCGACTGGCTCTTGAAGCGCTGACAAATGCCTATCCGTCGTTACAATCTGGATTTGCACAAAACTATTTACTAGCTTCTGCATCGCTGCCGAATACTCTTCAAAAAGAAATAGCGCCGGATCATGACCTGAATGTTGATTACCCAAGCGACAAGCAGGCTCTTAAACTGATACTTCAGAAGAAAACCCGCGTCAACTACTTACTCACAACCAAGCAGCCGTTACTGGAAGAACGTCGCACTCAGGCTCTGAGTCTGACCGGTCAAGAACCTGAACATGCTACACAAAAAGACCACCTGAACTATCTGGTGCACTACAGCCAGGGGGATCCTCAACGTGTGCAGCAGGCCCATGAAGCGTGGGTAAACGCTTTATCTCAAACCTACGAAGCAAAGCTGCTTGCCGATTCGATCACGCTGCTCAATGAGCAATCAGCAGCGCTGTCCATGCGTCATGCTGAATTGTCGCTGGCCAACAAGGCGGCGAGTCAGCATGCGGAGCGGGCATCAGGACGACAGGCCGCTGGCATCGACACGCTGTGGTCAGCTGTTGCCCCCGCTGCAACCACCACTGCAGCATCGGGCATCAGAACCATTGCGACCAACATCGTGAAAGACCAACTCGTCAGGGTTGCGACCAGAACGCTGGGCAGCAATCTGGTCACGTTGTTGGCGATGTATCCACAACCGTTGGGCGACTCAGAGCTGCCGCCTGCTGTGATCGCCACACCTCTGTCGCAGCTCAACCTGCCACCGCATATCGATCTGCAATACCTTGCCAGCGTCAAAGGCACGCTGGATGTGCCTCATCGACTGACGTCCCACGAAGCAGGAACGAACGGCGCTGCACGCTGGGTAGCTGCGGATGGTGTGAAAGTTGGTACCAAGGTTCGCGTAAGAACTTTCACCTATAACGCACTGAACAATTCCTACGAATTTATCCGAGACGGAGAGTCCACACCGGCACTGATATGGACGCCAATAGCACAACCGGCGGACAGTTCCACAAGCTCACCCGCAGGGCCACCCGCGTTGCCGAAAGATCCAGGCAACGTGGTGACACCTTTTGTACCCGAGCTTGAAGCTTACCCGGCGATTGATAGAGATGATCCTGATGATTACATTCTCATCTCACCCATTGATTCCGGGCTGCCGAACACCTACCTGCTGTTCAAGGACCCAAGGTCCATTCCGGGAGTTGCGAGTGGGTTTGGTGAGGTTGTGACAGCTACCTGGCTGAGAGGATCGTTGGCAAGCCAACCAGCACCGATTCCTTCCAGTATTGCGGAAAAGCTGAGTGGGCGACCATTCGCAAGCTTTGACAAGTTAAGGGAAGCGATCTGGTTAGAAGTATCCAGAGACCCGGAATTGAGCCGACGTCTTGGGGAATTAAGCCGTATGGAGATATCAGATAAACGTGCACCTCTTGTCATGGCAGCAGATCGAGTAGGTAAACGTGTGAAGTATGAAATCCATCACAAGCACTGGATCAGCGAAGGCGGAGCAGTTTACGATCTCGACAATTTGGTAATCATGACGCCCAAAGACCACATCCAAGCTCACAGGAAAAACCAATGAATCTCAAATCCCAATTGAGCGACTATACCGAAGCTGAGTTCATGGAAATCCTGAACGAACTTTTTAATGGCGTAAGCGCGACCAGAGAAAATGCTGAAGAATACGTCATTAGACTTATCGACCACATTGCAGAGGTGAGTGAACATCCAGAAAAATCAGACTTATTGTGTTATCCACCCGAAGGCCGAGAGGATAGCGCTGCCGGAGTCATGAAAGAAATCAAAGAATGGCGAGCTAAAAATGGCAAGCCTGGATTCAAAAGCTAAATACCCAACACGCCATTGGCGTGACACTATACAAAAAGGGAAATCACCCATGGAAGAACTACGTCATCACCTGCAGCAATTACCTGGCGATCTACAAGCCGAGATTTCGGCTCACGTCGGCGACTGGGGCGGGATGAACTATATAGAAATAACTGACAAACACCTGCATGCCGTCAACCTTCTGATTAGCACTAAGCGAGCACTTCTGCTACCGGAACATATCGAGTTTGCCCAACGTTGGACCCAGGATGATACGCGCATCAGTCCGGGGAATGGCGGTATTGTAGATTTGGTAGCCGAAATCAGATCTTTCATGGAAAGCATTCGCTTTTTAGAAGAGCTCAAAGCTAACCTTGAGTCGTTATACCCTCGAGTCAAGGAGCAAATCAAAGAAGAGGAACGCCAGCGCGCTGAACGCCTTGCCCAAGAAGCCGCACACCGCCAAGCCGAAGAAGCAGCGCGCGCAAGAGCCGAGGCTGAAGCGGCAGCGCGACGACTCGCGGAAGAACAAGCTGCGCAGCAACGGGCCATAGAGGCTGCGTTACAACTGGCACAACGCCAGATTGAAGAAGCCGAACGCGCACTGGCGCAACGCCAAGCCGAGGAAGCGCGCACGAGAGAGGTGGAGTCCCGTCGCGCAGTTGAAGTGACATACGGGCCAGAAGCCTCGCGAGAAATCGATGATGCGATCAAAGTACTGAGAGGCACTATCGAAATCGCGATCACAGACTTCTCGAACGCGATCAACCCTCACGGCGCGCTCGACATGAGCCGGCTCGAAACGATTCAGAATATGAGCACTACTCACTAATCTCTCGTGACAAGGCCGGGGCCAAGGCGATGATGCCTTGGCCCCGGCACTGTGCATCAAGTGGAACTGATGCAAGCCTTCAAAACAAACCAGACTGTTACAAAGCACTCCTCACATTCTCCGGCAAATAATCCACGTACCTGCGCGTCGGATTCTTTTGACATTGAGCGACAATACTCGGCACCGCCTCCAGCAGTTCAAGAACCAGTGCCTGACGCTTGTCCAGGGTGAGGAATTGCTCTATGACCGGACCGCTCGACAGGTACAGCTCTGTTCGCATTATCACGTCCGGCTTGATGTCCTTGCGCCATTTGCGACCCTCGAACATTTCCATATTCAACTGCCAGCACAACTCCTGCTTCAGCTCGGCATTGGATGTCAGCGGCGGGTTGGTGTGTGGTCGCCCTGTGAAGGTAAACGTGACTGTAACTGCTTCGCCATCGGGATGAGAGTCCGGTGGCTCCCAGGGTTCGAAGGTCCATTGTTCAACAGCACTTCGGGTCAAGCTGATGAACCTCGGATCAGTTGCCCCCCGCACTTCAAGAAAGCGCACGCCTCCGTCGGCCTGAATGAAAATCCTGACGGTGACACTGTTTTTTACCAAGGTATGACGCATCGACGCCGGATAGTCCGGCTCCGGCATATACAACGGCACCGGGTACGACGGCAATGACTGTGCGACCCCCGCCCAAAGCAGCCCCGCAAGCACAATCACACTCAGCCCGCGGCTCATTCGCTGCCCTCAGCCAGCCCCACCATCAACACCCTCACCGGCGCAGGCAGGTAATCCCCGTACCGGTGGTCAGGGTTGCTTCGGCAGTTGCTCACCACTGTCGGTATCGCTGCACCCAGTTGTTCCAGCAACGCTTTGCGCTCAGGTTCAGTGCGTTGGTGCGCAACATGGCTGCCGAACAAGGCTTGCCCGGTGTAGGAAAACACGTCGACCTTACTCAGCGGTTCCTTGGGATAGTCCTGGCGGGCGGATTTCACTTCGTGGTTGAGGTAGCCGCAACGGATGTTGCCGAGGCCGACGGTGACTTCGGTGTTGAAACGCCGATAGCCGTGGGAGCCGAAAATCACCGGGACGGTGATTGTGGCCAGCGGTGGTGCGCCAACGGTGCCGATCCAGGGCTTGTAGCGCCATTGGCGGAGCGTTTGCTCTACCGCTTCGGTGAGCTGCGGGTGGCCGCTCTCGATGGCCCTGACTTCGCGGATCTGGCCGTCGGACTTTATCCACAGTTGCGCCCGAACCTTGCCGGCGTAGCGGGTCTTGATCAGCTCGGCGGGAAAAACCGGTGTCGGCGTGTGCATCGGCACCAGAAATGACTCGGCTGCGCTGACAGGCAGGGCCAATGCTGCTGCAATCATGAACGCGGAAATTCTCATTGTTGTATGGGCTCATTGTCTTGATGCGCCCCGTTGGCGCAATGACGAGGATGGTAAAAGGCTGCCGGCCGGCCAGTCAGCGCGCGACTTCCGACAGGCCTGTAGGAGTAATCCCAAACGCTTGAAACACATACAAACATTCGCCAAATGTTCATAAAAGAACAGGCAAACGTCCGCATTTCCTACAAAAAATCAGCCCGGAGGCACTGCTTTTTTCTGTAATGAAAATGTAATATTCGCATTCGCAAAAACAACAATAATCAGGAGCTTCTCCATGTTCGGGTTTTTCCGCCCCGCCAGGCACCAGGCACCCCTCCCCGAAGAAAAAGTCGATAGCACCTATCGACGCCTGCGCTGGCAGATTTTCGCAGGCATCTTTATCGGTTACGCCGGCTACTATTTGCTGCGCAAGAATTTCTCGCTGGCGATGCCGTATCTGATCGACGAAGGCTACACGCGCGGCCAACTGGGCGTGGCGATGTCTGCCATTGCGATTGCCTACGGCTTGTCAAAATTCCTCATGGGGATCATTTCCGATCGATCCAACCCGCGTTACTTTCTGCCGTTCGGCCTGCTGGTGTCTGCCGGGATCATGTTCATCTTCGGCTTCGCGCCGTGGGCGACGTCCAGTGTCACGATCATGTTCATGCTGCTGTTCATCAATGGCTGGGCACAGGGCATGGGTTGGCCGCCGAGCGGGCGGACGATGGTGCATTGGTGGTCGCAGAAAGAGCGCGGCGGTGTTGTGTCGGTGTGGAACGTGGCGCACAACGTCGGCGGCGGCCTGATCGGTCCGCTGTTTCTGCTGGGTATGGGCTGGACCAACGACTGGCATGCAGCGTTCTATGTGCCGGCGGCAGTTGCGCTGCTGGTGGCGGTATTCGCCTTCGCCACGATGCGTGACACTCCGCAATCGGTGGGTTTGCCGCCCATCGAGCACTACAAGAACGATTACCCGGAAGGCTACGATGAGAGCCACGAGGAAGAATTCAGCGCTCGGGAAATCTTCGTCAAGTACGTGCTGCGCAACAAATTCCTGTGGTACATCGCCATGGCCAACGTGTTCGTTTACCTGCTGCGCTACGGCGTGCTGGACTGGGCTCCGACCTACCTGAAAGAAGCCAAGCACTTCACGGTCGACAAGACCTCATGGGCTTACTTTCTGTACGAGTGGGCAGGTATTCCGGGCACGCTGCTGTGCGGCTGGATGTCGGACAAGATCTTCAAGGGCAATCGCGGCCTGACCGGCATGGTGTTCATGTTTCTGGTGACCATCGCCACGCTGGTGTATTGGCTGAACCCTGAAGGCAACCCGACCGTCGACATGATCGCGCTGGTGTCCATCGGCTTCCTGATCTACGGCCCGGTGATGCTGATCGGCTTGCAGGCACTGGAACTGGCCCCCAAGAAGGCGGCGGGCACGGCAGCGGGCTTTACCGGGCTGTTCGGCTATCTGGGCGGCTCTGTCGCGGCGAGCGCTGCGATGGGCTACACGGTTGACCACTTCGGTTGGGATGGCGGCTTCGTGCTGCTGATCGGCGCGTGCATCCTGGCGATGGTGTTTCTTGCGCCAACGCTGCGGCACAAACAGGTCGCCAGTACGTCCCGCGACATCAAACGCTGATCACGCAATCTCTGACTTGCAGCGTTCGAGCCGCGCCTCCAGATTCAGGTCTGGCATGGCGTGGCTACGCAGCGCCTTGGCGGTCTGTTCCACGTAATCGCGAGTGGTCCCGTAACGTCCGCTCGCGCTGGCCAGCACCTGGCTGAGCACGCTGTCTGGCAGGTTGCCCGCATAGCTGGGCAAATGCCGCTCCAGCACGAACCCCAATGCCTGTACCTTTCGGCCGTCCTCAAGGCGGCAGTTGAGCCAGTGCGGCCGGTATGAGGGATAAGGCATTTCGCGCTCCCACAAAGCCAGCAGCGACTTCTCGAGGCAATCATCCGGCAGCCGATAGGCGAAACCGGTGCATGAGCCGCCGCGGTCCAGCCCGAATACCAGGCCGGGTACTTCCGGCGTGCCGCGATGTTCGTGCGACCAAAGGTAAAGCCCGCGGTGATAACCGTGCACCCGGCCGCGCTGGCTCTCTACGGCGGTGCACTCGGGACGCCAGATCAGCGACCCGTAAGCGAACAGCCAGACCGGACCGCCCTTATGGCGACGCATGGTGGCGCTCATGGATGCGAGCAGTTGCTCGCGGGTAAGCTGTGGGCCCATGTCGATGATGGGCGGGTACGTCAGACCGAGGCCGTCATGCACTGCAGCGGCCAACTCGTTGATTGGGTTCTCCATTTGCCTCCCTGACAGTCTGGCTGTCAGTTTTTACCGAGCCCCGCTGACTCGCTCATGGGTGAGCGGCATCAGGGTGTCGTGGTTCGGTTGTTGCTACAGACCACAGGCCTGTCTTTTCAAAAAGGCATCTGGCGACTCGTGACATCGCCAGAAGCTATAAGCAGTTGTAGCAATTTACACTCCAGTTATACAGCCGTCAGTCCGGCATCACGGACGTGGTGCGTAGGCAAACACGTCTGCGCGCATTTGATGCGCATCCATACCGGCACTGACAAGCGCGTCCAGCGTCCCGTAGATCATTGCCGGCGAACCGCTGGCGTACACGTGAACCGCCGAGAGATCCTTGATGTCCTCGCAAACTGCCTCGTGCAGCAGGCCGCAGCGCCCTTCCCAACCGCACAGATCGCTGACGACCTTGTGCAGGAATAGGTTCGGCAGGGTTGCCCACTCATCCCAGTGGCTGACCTGGTAAAAATCCTCGGGGCGACGCACGCCCCAGTACAGGTGCACAGGATGACTAAAGCCTGTGGAGCGACAGTGTTCCAACAAACTGTTCATTTGCGCCATGCCCGTACCGGCAGCGATCAGCACCAAAGGCCCGTTCGGCAACTCGGCAAGGTGGGTGTCGCCAAACGGCAGTTCGACCCGCGCCATTTTGTTGCGTTGCAGTTGTTCGATAAGGCTGCGTGCGCTGTCTTCGCGGGCCAGCACGTGCAGCTCCAGCTCACGACCGCTGTGCGGTGCTGATGCGATGGAAAACGCCGACTTCTCGCCGTTCTCCCGCTCGATCATCAGGTACTGCCCGGCGTGATAGCGCGGCGGTTTGCCGGCCGGCGCGCGCAGGCCCACACGCCAGACGTCGCCACCGATCTCGACACACTCGCTCAACTGGCAGGCAAAACTGCGTACCGGCAGTTCACCTTTGGCCAGCACGCCATCCCACAGCACGACGCACGCTTCCAGCGGTTCGGCCACACACGTATGAATCTCGCCGTGGTCGAGCACCTGCCCCGACTGCATGACCCGGCCTTCGACCAGCAAGGCCGAGCAGACATGGCAGTTACCGTTGCGACAGCTTTGCGGGCATTCATGGCCCAGCCGCTGTGCAGCATCCAGAATCCGCTCGCCCGGCAGGGTTTCGAGTACCGCACCCGAGGGCTGCAAGGTTACACGCATCAGTCTATTCCCAACTGAGTCCAGATCTCGTCCACCCGGCGCGTGGTGGCTTCGTCCTTGACGATCGCCCTGCCCCATTCGCGGGTGGTTTCCCCTGGCCATTTGTTAGTGGCATCCAGGCCCATTTTTGATCCCAATCCAGACACCGGAGAGGCAAAATCGAGGTAATCGATGGGCGTGTTGTCGATCATGACCGTGTCGCGCTTGGGGTCCATGCGGGTGGTGATGGCCCAGATCACGTCATTCCAGTCACGCGCATTGATGTCGTCATCGGTGACGATCACAAATTTGGTGTACATGAACTGGCGCAGGAACGACCAGACGCCCAGCATCACGCGCTTGGCATGGCCGGGGTACTGTTTCTTGATGGTCACCACCGCCATGCGGTAAGAGCACCCCTCGGGCGGCAGGTAGAAATCGACGATTTCCGGAAACTGCTTCTGCAGAATCGGCACGAACACTTCGTTCAGCGCCACACCCAGGATAGCCGGCTCGTCCGGTGGACGCCCGGTGTAGGTGCTGTGGTAGATCGGCTTGATGCGGTGGGTGATGCGCTCGACGGTGAGCACCGGAAAGCTGTCGACTTCGTTGTAATAACCGGTGTGATCGCCGTAGGGGCCTTCGTTGGCCATCTCGCCCGGATGAATCACGCCCTCAAGCACGATTTCGGCACTGGCTGGCACTTGCAGGTTGCTGCCACGGCACTTGATCAGCTCGGTGCGCGAGCCACGCAGTAGCCCGGCGAAGGCGTATTCGGACAGGCTGTCGGGCACCGGCGTCACGGCACCGAGAATGGTCGCCGGGTCCGCGCCCAGTGCGACGGCCACCGGATAAGGCTCGCCAGGATGCTTGACGCACCAGTCGCGGAAGTCCAGCGCGCCACCGCGATGGCTGAGCCAGCGCATGATGATCTTGTTGCGGCCGATGACCTGCTGGCGATAAATACCGAGGTTCTGCCGCTCCTTGTTCGGGCCTTTGGTCACGGTCAGGCCCCAGGTGATCAGCGGCGCGACATCGCCCGGCCAGCAGGTCTGCACCGGCAACATGCCGAGATCGACGTCATCACCGTCGATGACGATCTCCTGGCAGGGTGCATCCTTGACGACCTTGGGCGCCATGGCGATGACTTTGCGGAAGATGGGCAGCTTGGACCAGGCATCTTTCAGGCCTTTGGGCGGCTCGGGCTCCTTGAGAAACGCAAGCAACTTGCCGATTTCGCGCAGCTCGGTGACGGCTTCCGCGCCCATGCCCATGGCCACGCGCTCCGGCGTGCCGAACAGGTTGCCCAGCACCGGAATATCAAAGCCAACCGGGTTTTCAAACAGCAGGGCCGGGCCTTTGGCGCGCAAGGTACGGTCACAGATTTCAGTCATTTCCAGCACAGGCGAGATCGGCATCTGAATGCGTTTCAACTCTCCGCGCTGCTCCAACTGCTGCACGAAATCCCTTAGATCTTTGAATTTCATTAACCCGGCCATTTATCCAAATAGACGCACATCGTACCTGCTCCCGCCCTCCAAGGCAGCAAATCCACGGCGCACAGGCAAAAAAAATGGTGCCCCGAAGGACACCATTTTTTGAGCCAGCCTGTCTGTTACTTGCGTTTCATGGACAGGAAGAACTCGTCGTTGGTCTTGGTCTGCTTGAGCTTGTCGATGAGGAACTCGATAGCCGCGACTTCGTCCATCGGGTGCAGCAGCTTGCGCAGGATCCACATGCGCTGCAACTCGTCATCAGCGGTCAACAGCTCTTCGCGGCGTGTGCCGGAGCGGTTGATGTTGATGGCCGGGAACACGCGCTTCTCGGCGATCTTGCGATCCAGAGGCAGCTCCATGTTGCCCGTACCCTTGAACTCTTCGTAGATGACTTCATCCATCTTCGAACCGGTTTCAACCAGTGCGGTGGCGATGATAGTCAGCGAGCCGCCTTCTTCGATGTTTCGCGCAGCACCGAAGAAACGCTTTGGCTTTTCGAGTGCGTGAGCGTCGACACCACCGGTCAGTACCTTGCCGGAGCTCGGGATGACGGTGTTATAGGCGCGCGCCAGACGGGTGATGGAGTCGAGCAGGATAACGACGTCTTTCTTGTGCTCGACCAGGCGCTTGGCCTTTTCGATCACCATTTCGGCAACCTGTACGTGACGGGTTGGCGGTTCGTCGAATGTCGAGGCAACCACTTCGCCGCGCACGGTGCGCTGCATTTCGGTCACTTCTTCCGGGCGCTCGTCGATCAACAGAACGATCAGATGCACTTCCGGGTTGTTACGCGTGATGTTCGACGCGATGTTCTGCAGCATGATGGTCTTGCCCGCTTTTGGCGGAGCAACGATCAGACCACGCTGACCTTTACCGATCGGTGCACACAGATCGATCACACGACCGGTAAGGTCTTCGGTGGAACCGTTACCGGCTTCCATCTTCATGCGGATCGTCGGGAACAGCGGCGTCAGGTTTTCGAACAGAATCTTGTTCTTGGCGTTTTCAGGACGATCGTAGTTGATCGTGTCGACCTTGAGCAGAGCGAAATAACGCTCACCTTCCTTGGGTGGACGGATCTTGCCAACGATGGTGTCGCCGGTACGCAGGTTGAAACGGCGGATCTGGCTAGGGGAGACGTAGATGTCATCCGGGCCGGCCAGGTAGGACGCGTCTGCAGAGCGCAGGAAACCGAAGCCGTCCTGGAGAATCTCCAGCACGCCATCACCGGATATTTCCTCGCCACTTTTGGCGTGCCGTTTAAGCAGGGAAAAAATGACGTCCTGCTTACGCGAACGGGCCATATTTTCGATGCCAGCCTGTTCGGCCATTTCGAGCAATTCGGTAATCGGCTTTTGCTTGAGTTCAGTCAGATTCATATGGGGAATGACGTAATCATGTATGGAGGGGGAAATTAAGCTTTTGGCTTAATGAGGCCGCGCCGCAGAAAAGGCGACAGGATCGCGTACTAAATCGAAAGGAGAGCGTCGGCGACGGCTAGCAGGGGGCAACGGAGAAGCCGTTGCGGGGCCGAATGTACCACCTGATTTTCCAGGCGTCTAGTACGACACCCGAAAAAAACCCCGCTATTTGCGGGGCTTTGAAGTGCTTCAGATGTTGGCGTCGAGAAACGCGGCCAGCTGCGACTTCGACAGAGCGCCCACTTTGGTCGCTTCGACGTTGCCATTCTTGAACAGCATCAGCGTCGGGATACCACGCACGCCATGCTTGGCCGGGGTTTCCTGATTTTCGTCGATGTTCAGTTTGGCAATGGTCAGTTTGCCGGCATAGGTAGTTGCAATTTCGTCCAGTACCGGGGCAATCATCTTGCACGGGCCACACCACTCAGCCCAGTAATCAACAAGTACAGCACCATCAGCCTTGAGTACGTCGGCTTCAAAGCTGGCGTCGGTGACGTGTTTGATCAGGTCGTTGCTCATGGAAGTCTCCGAGGTCATAGGCTAAAAACGACGCTCATCATAGCGGGCCTCAAGTCATTCAGGAAGCGAAGGTTCATTGACTCTGGCTATGATGGCGCATGACGGGCGTTATCACGGGCTTTCAGCCAGAGGGCGAAACGAACACGATACCGGTGCGCAGCGCTGCGCCTCGTATGTGCTCCTGCATGGCTTTTTGCGCAGGCCCCGACGCATGGCGGGCCAGCGCGCGAAGGATCTTGCGGTGTTCTTGCCAGGTTTCCATAACCCTGGCCGCGCGTATGAACGGCATTTTCTGGCTTTCCAGAAAAATATCGGCGCCTGCGGTGACGATCCCCAGCATGGCCTGATTGCCACTGGCGACCAGAATATGCCGATGAAACTCGAAATCCAGCCTGGCCGCCGCCTCGAAATCTCCGCTGCGCAACTCCAGGCGCATGGCTTCGACGTTGTCTTCCAGCACGTCGCGCTCGTCGGCGGTCAGGGTCACGGCGGCCAGCCCCGCAGCGAAACCTTCCAGGGCATAACGCAACTGGAAGGTATCAGCAGGTGAAACCTGAGCGTCGAACGGCCAGGAAAATCCGCCCGTGCGCTGTTCTGGTTCAGAAATCGACTGCACGAACACGCCTTTACCGGGCTGAACGCTGACCACGCCCAACGCGCTGAGCGATGAAAGAGCTTCGCGCAGCGATGCACGACTGACCCCCAGCAAAACCGCCAGATCGCGCTGCGACGGCAGGCTTTCGCCAGGCTTGTACCCTTGCTCGGCAATCAACTTGCGAATGGCCCGCAGGGCTGATTCGGGTACTGCGAGTGAAGTGTTCGGCATCACTGTTCAGGCCAGTCAGTCCAGTAAAAATCCCTTTTAACGTCATCCCGTCGATTGGGCAAGCGACGCCCAGCGCTGGGGCGGCCGGGGCTTGAGGCGCGCCAAAGCAGGGCGTGCGCGCCGCCAACTGGTCAGACCAGTAAGACCGTAATCATGCTGAAAACCCCGAGTTGTGGCGCGTAACGAGTGGATGGCATGCGCTGTGCACTGGAGACTGACCAACATCTTTCGTTTCGCCCGGAGACTTCACATGACCAAGCGTTACAGCGCCCTGCTTACTGCCTTGTTTGCCAGTCTGATGTTGAGTCAGACACCCGCCCACGCCAACGGCCTGGACGACGTTGTAGCGCGCGGCACCTTGAAGGTGGCCGTTCCGCAGGATTTCCCGCCCTTTGGCTCGGTCGGCCCGGACATGAAGCCACGCGGCCTGGACATCGACACAGCGCAATTGCTGGCCGACAGGCTGAAGGTCAAGCTGGAACTGACGCCGGTCAACAGCACCAACCGCATTCCGTTTCTGACCACCGGCAAGGTTGATCTGGTGATCTCAAGCCTGGGCAAGAACCCGGACCGCGAGAAAGTCATCGATTTCTCCCGCGCGTATGCACCGTTCTACCTGGCTGTGTTCGGCCCGCCTGATTCTCCGGTCAAGGACATCGCTGACCTGAAAGGCAAGACCATCAGTGTTACCCGTGGCGCGATCGAAGACATCGAACTGTCGAAAGTTGCACCGGAAGGCGCAACCATCAAACGTTTCGAGGACAACAATTCGACAATCGCCGCCTACCTGGCCGGTCAGACCGACCTGATCGCCAGCGGTAACGTGGTGATGGTCGCAATCAGCGAGCGCAACCCGAAGCGCATTCCAGCGCTGAAGGTGAAGCTCAAGGATTCGCCTGTTTATGTCGGCTTGAACAAAGGCCAGCCGGAACTGCTGAGCAAGGTCAACGAGATCCTCAACGCCGCCAAGGCTGACGGTACGCTGGAAAAAGCGTCCGTGACCTGGCTGAAGGAACCGCTGCCCGCCGATCTCTGATCACCGCTTTCCGGTCACAGGATTCACCAATGGCTTATCACTTCGACTTTACACCGGTCCTGCAGAACATTGATGTGCTGTTGCGCGGGGCTTTGTTCACGCTGGAACTGACTGCCATTGGCACCCTGCTGGGTGTCAGCCTCGGTATTGTCGGCGCCGTCGTCAGGGCCTGGAAGATCCAGCCCTTTGCGACGATCTTAGCGATCTACGTCGAGCTGATCCGTAATACGCCGTTTCTGGTTCAGCTGTTCTTCATTTTCTTCGGTCTGCCATCGCTGGGCGTGCAGATCTCGGAATGGCAGGCGGCCGTGCTGGCGATGGTGATCAACCTGGGCGCTTACTCGACAGAAATCATTCGGGCAGGCATTCAGGCGATTCCCAAAGGGCAGCTTGAAGCCTCGGCAGCGCTGGCGATGAATCGCTATGAAGCCTTTCGCTATGTGGTGCTGGTCCCGGCGCTGGGCAAGGTCTGGCCGGCGCTGAGCAGCCAGATCATCATCGTCATGCTGGGCTCGGCGGTCTGCTCGCAGATTGCCACCGAAGAACTGAGCTTCTTTGCCAACTTCATTCAGTCGCGCAACTTCCGCTCGTTTGAAACCTACATTGTGACCACGCTGATCTACCTGGCGATGGCGCTGTTGATCCGCCAGCTGCTGGCCTGGATCGGGCGTCGTTACATTTCGAGGAGCAGCTGATGGATTTCACTCTCTGGGACATCCTGCGCAACCTGCTGATCGGCCTGCAATGGACCCTGGCCCTGTCGCTGGTGGCCTTTATCGGCGGCGGTTTGATCGGCTTGCTGGTGATGGTCATGCGCACGTCGGAAAAATCCGGCCCGCGCGTGACCGCCAAGCTTTATATAGAACTGTTTCAGGGCACACCGCTGCTGATGCAGCTGTTTCTGGTGTTCTTCGGGGTCGCCCTGATGGGCATGGACATTTCGCCGTGGGCTGCTGCGGCCCTGGCGCTGACGCTGTTCACCAGCGCCTACCTCGCCGAGATCTGGCGCGGCTGCGTGGAGTCGATCTCCAAGGGCCAGTGGGAAGCTTCGGCCAGCCTGGCGATGACGCCACTGGAACAGATGCGCTACGTGATCCTCCCTCAAGCGCTGCGCATCGCGGTTGCCCCGACGGTCGGCTTCTCCGTACAGGTGGTCAAAGGCACAGCAGTAACTTCGATCATCGGTTTTACCGAGCTGACCAAGACCGGCAGCATGCTGGCCAACGCCACGTTCGAACCTTTCATGGTCTATGGCTTCGTTGCCTTGGGCTATTTCATCCTCTGCTACCCCTTGTCGCTGTGCGCGCGCCATCTGGAAAGGAGACTGCATGCCTCTGCTTAGAATTTCCGCCCTGCATAAATACTATGGCGATCATCACGTCCTCAAAGGCATCGATCTTTCGGTCGAGGAAGGCCAGGTGGTGGCGATCATCGGTCGCAGCGGCTCGGGTAAAAGCACCCTGCTGCGCACGCTCAACGGGCTGGAGTCGATCAACGACGGCGTGATTGAAGTCGATGGCGAATACCTGGACGCGGCACGCGCCGATCTGCGCACCCTGCGCCAGAAGGTCGGCATGGTGTTTCAGCAGTTCAATCTGTTCCCGCACCTGAGCGTTGGCGAGAACGTGATGCTTGCGCCGCAGGTCGTGCAGAAGGTGCCAAAAGCGGAAGCCGCGAAACTGGCGAGAACGATGCTGGAGCGTGTCGGGCTGGGCGAGAAGTTCGATGCATACCCGGATCGCCTGTCTGGCGGGCAACAGCAACGTGTGGCAATAGCCCGCGCGCTGGCCATGTCGCCCAAAGTGTTGCTGTGCGACGAGATCACCTCGGCGCTGGACCCGGAGCTGGTCAACGAAGTGCTCAGCGTCGTGCGTCAATTGGCGGCGGACGGCATGACCCTGATCATGGTCACCCACGAAATGCGCTTCGCCCGTGAAGTGGGCGACAAACTGGTGTTCATGCATCAGGGCAAGGTGCATGAAGTCGGCGACCCGAAAGTACTGTTCGCCAACCCGAAAACTCCGGAACTGGCGAATTTCATCGGGACAACGGAACAGGCGTGACACGCAGCACTTTCAAGACCGGACGCAGAGCGTCCAGAACGGCATGCGACGCGGAGCGTCGCACGATGGTCGAGATTATCGTTGCTCACGCGCCAGCCCAGACACCTA